>JACPJE010000063.1 GCA_016187725.1 Candidatus Latescibacterota bacterium | reverse complement strand
TGGTGGCTGGGTTTTTGTACACCGAGGGGATGATCCGCCAACCCCAGGATTTGGGGGCCCTGTCCTACTGCGCCACGGCGCAGCCGCCCAACCTGGAAAACGTGGTGGAGGTGAGACTGTCCGAAGGGGTAGTTTTCGACCTGGAGCGCTTCCGCCGCAACTTCTACGCCACTTCCAGTTGCGGGATCTGCGGCAAGGCCAGCATCGAGGCCATCCGCAACCGAGCCCCGGCGCTGGTGGGGGATTTCCGCCTGCGCCGCGAGGTGCTCTACACCCTGGGCGAAAAGCTGCGCAGCGCCCAGGCGGTCTTCGCCCGCACCGGCTCCCTGCACGCGGCGGCCCTCTTCGACCTGGAGGGCGAATTGCTGGTGCTGCGGGAGGACGTGGGCCGGCACAATGCCGTGGACAAGGTGGTGGGGTCCTTCATCCGGCGCGGCCAGCAACTGCCCAGCCAGGGGGTGCTGATGGTCAGCGGCCGGGCCAGTTTCGAGATCGTCCAGAAGGCGCTGATGGCCGGCATCGCCGTGGTGGCGGCGGTCTCTGCCCCTTCGACCCTGGCAGTGGAGCTGGCCAGGGAAAGCGGGATGACCCTGGTGGGGTTTCTGCGGGGCCAGGGGGCCAACGTGTACACCGGGGAGGAGCGCCTCATCGCCTGAGAGAGGCTTTGATGACGATAGGAGAGGAATAATGCCCGACAAGGTTCTGGTTGGAGTCATCATGGGATCGCGTTCCGACTGGGAGACCATGCGCCATGCCGTGGAGACTCTCGAGGGCATGGGGGTGCCCTGCGAGGCCCGGGTGCTCTCGGCGCACCGCACTCCGGAGCAGGCAGGCGAATACGCCCGCACCGCCGAGGAGCGCGGCCTAGAGGTGATCATCGCCGCGGCCGGCGGGGCCGCGCACCTGGCCGGGGTGTTCGCGGCCTTCACCTGCCTGCCCGTGTTAGGGGTGCCGATGGAATCCAAGGCCTTGAACGGGATGGATTCCCTGTTGTCCATGGTGCAGATGCCGGCCGGCGTGCCGGTGGGCACCCTGGCTATCGGCCGGGCCGGGGCCGTGAACGCCGCGTTGCTGGCTTTGGCGATCCTGGGGAACAAGTACCCGCAGTACCGCCAGGCCTGGCGCCAGTACCGCGAGCGCCAGACCCAGAAGGTGCTCGAAAACCCCGACCCCCGGGAAGGGACCTGAAAGCCGGCGTCATCCCGCAATACTTCACCGAGAGCTGATCCACTCACGGTACCCTCCACCTTCCCTTTCGCGGAGAAAAGCGCATGGCAGACAAGAAGAAGGCGAGAAACCCCCAGCTCCATCTGGTCGCCGCTGCCTGGTCCCTGACCAACTACCCCTCGGCGGAGAAGCAGTGGTCCTGGAAGAAAAAGGTGAAGCAGGCCAAGAAGGCGGGTTTTGTGGGCATGAGCGCCGGGGCAGTGCCCGAACTGGTCCAGGCCCTGCGCGACAATGACATGGCCCTGATCGGCGGGGTGGACGTGGGCGAGGTGGGGGAAGCCGAGCCCAAGCTGAAGGCCTTCAAGGAGGCCGGCGCCGTGCACATCAACGTGCAGCTCTGCGACCACGACACCCCCATCGCCAAGGCCGTGCCCGTGGCGCGCAAGGTGATGCAGGTGGGCCAGGCCCTGGGCATCAAGCCGGCCATCGAGTGGCGCCGCGACACGGTGACCGAGACCCCGGAAAAGGCCATTGCCCTGGCGGCCCAGTACGAGAAACGCTACCGGGAGCCCCTGCGCATGAACTTCGACCATTCCCATCCGGCCATCATCAAGCAGTTGCGGCCGGCCAGTTACTGGGAGCGCATCGCCGAATACCGGCTGGACCTGCTCCAGAAGAGCGAGATGATCCACTTCCGCACCTTCACCGGCAGCCATTGCCAGACCCCCATCACCAATGGCCGGGGCAAGCTGGACCGCGACTTTGTGCTCTGGCGCGACAACTTCCTCAAGCCCGCGCTGGCCGCCTGGCTCAAGGGGGCCAAAAAAGGCCAGGAATTGTGGGCGGTGATCGAGCTGGGGCCGCAGGGTTCGGGGTACGCGCTGGAGTGTTTCCCCGACGTGTGGAAGGACGCCATCGTGGCCAGGGCTGAGATCGAGAAGGTCTGGAAGAGCCTGGTAAAATGAAGGGGTGGTGGCCCTTCCTCTGCTGCCTTCAGCGGATCTGCTCCTTCACCCACCCCACCACCTTCTCCACCATCGCCGCGGTGGCCTCGCCGCTGAAGACATGGCCGGCGCCGGGGATCTCGCAGAGTTCCACGGGGGCATTGGCGCGGGCGTAGATGTCGCGCGAGTCCTGCAGGGGCACCACGTCGTCCTCAGTGCCGTGGACCAGGAGCCAGGGCACCTGGATCGAGGGGGCGCGGTCCACCACGCTGCCGATTTCCCCCAGGTCGTCCATGTACGCCTGGGAGAGCGGGCAGGCCTCATCGTCCCACATGAAACCCTCGCCTGGTTTGACCATGCCGAACTCGCGTCGGGCAAAGTCCCCGGTGTGGACCATGCCGGCCAGGGAGACCAGGAAGCGGAGGCGCTGGTCCTGGCTGGCCCGCAGCACGCCCACTGCCCCGCCCATGCTGTGGCCCACGTACCCGAGGGTGTGGCCCTCCAGCGCATCGAGTACCGCCCCCAGGTCCTCCACCTCCTTGGTGATATGGGCGTCCGCGAAGCGGCCTTCGGAGGTGCCGTTGCCCGCAAAGGAGAAGCGCAGGGCCGCGATGCCGGTGACAGCGAGCCCCTCGGCGAGCGCTACCAGAAAGGCGCGGTCCTTGTTGCCGGTGACCCCGTGGCCCAGCACCACCAGCGCGTCAGACCCGGCGCCGCCGGGATGAAAGGCGTAGTCGAGTTTCTCGCCCTGCGCGTTGCGGATGGTTCCGAACATGGTCAGACCGTCTCTGGTGTAGGGATGGGTTCGAGGCGCACCGGGCAGACCTTGAGTTCGGCGGTCTGAGTGACCGGGTCGTAACCCGAACCGGTGAGGATGTTCACCGGGGTCTCGTTGAAGCTGAAACTGGCGAAGACCGTGCCCCGGGGCGAGCGCCGGGTGGTCCACACCTTGATTTCGATGGTCCCGCGCGCGCTGGCCATGCGGCACCAGCTGCCGTCCTCCAATCCCCATTCACGGGCGTCCTCGGGATGCACTTCGAGGGATTCCTCGGAGAGGAAGTAATCGATGCCCTGGGCCCGCCCGGTCTGGGTGCGGGTGTGGTACGAGTTCAGGCGGCGGCCGGTGGTCAGCCAGACCGGGAACTCGTCGCTGGTGGTCTCGGCCGGATCGCGGTAGTTGATGACCTTGAAGAGGCCGCGGCCGTTCTTGAATTCCCCCTGGTGGAGGATGGGGGTGCCGGGGTGGTCTGCGGTGGGCACGGGCCATTGGTACTCGCCCTTATCGACCCGCTCCCAGCTCAGGCCGGCATAGATGGGGGAGAGGCTGCACAATTCCTCGAACACTTCCTTTGCCGAGCCGAACTCGAAGCCCGGAATCTCCAGCCGACGGGCGATCTGGGAGACGATCCACCAGTCTGGCCGGGCCTCGCCCTGGGCGGGGACGGCGGCGCGCAGGCGCTGCACCCGCCGCTCGGTATTGGTGCAGGTGCCATCCGTCTCGCCCCAGGCCGTGGCCGGCAGCACCACGTGGGCCAGCTCGGTGGTCTCGGTGGGGAAGATGTCGATGACCACCAGGTGGTCGAGGCTGCGCAGGGCGTGCTCGCAGTGCTGGCGGTCGGGGTCGGAGACCAGGGTGTTCTCCCCGTCGATGAGCATGGCCCGGATCTGGTCGCCGCACAGGTCGATGGCCGTGACCTTGGTCATGCCGCGGTCGAGATCCACCTCGCGGCCGTAAAGCGCCTTGAACTTGGCCTGGTTGGCCGGGTCGCTGCCCGGCTGAAATCCGGGAAAGTTGGCCGGCACGGCCCCGCAGTCGCCGGCGCCCTGGATATTGTTCTGTCCCCGAAGTGGGTTGATGCCAGTGCCCTCGCGGCCCAGGTTGCCGGTCATCAGGGCCAGGTTGCACAGACTCTGCACGTTGTCCACCCCGCAGATGTGTTCGGTGATCCCCAGGGTGTAGTAGATGGCGGCCTTGTCGGCGCTGCCGTACCAGAGGGCGGCCTTTTCGATGTCCGCGGCCCTCACCCCGGTGATGGCCGCGGCCCACACCGGCGGGTAGAACTGGAGATGGGTGAGGAATTCCTCGTGGCCGGCGGTGCGCTCCTCGATGAAACGGCGGTCCAGCAAACCCTCCCGGGCGATGACGTGGGCCATGGCCAGCAAGAGGGCCACGTCCGAGCCCACCCGCAGGGGCAGGTACAGGTCGGCCATCTCGGCCAGGGGGATGCGCCGGGGGTCGGCGACGATGAGCTTGGCGCCCCGGGCCAGGGCCTTCTTCAGGCGGGTGGCGGCCACGGGGTGGCACTCGGTCATGTTGGTGCCGATGCAGAAGAAGACATCGGGCTTCTCCAGGTCCGCCAGGGGGTTCGACATGGCGCCGCGACCGATGGTGGCTGCCAGACCGGCAACCGTGGGCGCGTGTCAGGCACGGCTGCAGTTGTCTATATGGTGGGTGCCGTACCCCGCCCGGATGAACTTCTGCATGACGTAGGCTGCCTCGTTGGGCGCCCGGCCCGAGGCAATGCCGAAGATGCTGTGCCGGCCGTGCCGCTGGAAGGCCTTGCGGAACCCGTCAGCGGCCCGGTCCAGGGCCTCGTCCCAGGAAGCCGGGTGCAGCTGGCCGTCCTCGCCCCGCACCAGCGGGGTCTTGAGCCGGTCGCGGTGCTGGACAAAGTCAAAGGCGAACTGGCCCTTGACGCACAGGGCGCCCAAGTTAGCCGGGCCGTCCATGGCCGGTTGGATGCCCACCAGTTCTTCGCCCTTGGTGAGGACGTCCACCGAGCAGCCCACCCCGCAGTAAGCGCAGATCGTCCGCGTCTTTTTGAGTTCGCCTGGCACAGAGACTGCCCGCAGGGCCTTCCGGTCGGCCAGGGCGCCAGTGGGACAGGTCTGCACGCACTGGCCGCAGAAGGTGCAAGAGGAATTCTTGAGCAGGCTGTCGAACTCGGCGCTGATCTGGGAGTGGAAGCCCCGGTGGGCGACGTCGATGGCGTGATCGCCCTCGCGCTCGGCGCAGACCCGCACGCAGCGGTAGCAGGAGATGCACTGGTCGTAGTCGCGCAGGATGAAGGGGTTGTCGTCCTCGGTCTTGCTGTGCCCCGAGCGGGCGCCGGCAAAGCGCCCGGTGCCCGCCCCGTACTGGTCCACCAGTGTTTTCAATTCCTGGGAGGCGCTGCCGCTGAGGGGATCGACATCGATCTGGCGGTTTTCGGAGGCTACCATCTCCAGCAGGGTGCGGCGGTGCTGCTCCAATTGGGCGGTGGCGGTGCGCACATTCATGCCCGCAACCGCCTTGGCAGTGCAGGAAGCCACTGGGGCGCGGGCCCCCTCGACTTCCACCGCACAGAGCCGGCAGGAGCCGAAGGGTTCCAGGCGCGGGTCGTAACAGAGGGTGGGGATCTGGGCCCGGCGCCGACGGGCCACCTCGTAGAGGGTTTCGCCCGGGGCGAACTCCACCGGTGCTCCGTCCATGGTCAGGGTGTGGAGCGCGGGCTGGCCATGGCTGCTAGGGCTCCCGGCAGCGGCCGGCGTCTCTTTGAGCTGTGTAGAACTCATCTCCCTATCCCTTTCTGCACGTGACGGGCGACCTGCTCCGGGAAGTACTTCAGCAGACTCTCAGTGACATGGGGAGCGGCCATCCCTAAGCCGCAGGCGCTGAGGGCCTTCATGGTCCGGCCCATGTCGCTCACCTCGGCGATCCAGGCCTGCAGTTCCCGGGGGCCGGCCTGGCCAGACAGGCGCTCGCTCAGGCGCTGGGTGCCGATGCGGCAGGGGAAACATTTCCCACAGGATTCCTCGGCGAAGAAGGCCATGGCGCTGCGGGCGGCGGCCACCATGTCGCGCCGGTCGTCGTAGACCATGATGCCGCCGGCCCCCAGGAAGGAGCCCTTGGCGCGGATGCCCGGCTCGTCGAGGGTCGTTTCTAGATCCGCGCCGGCCAGGAAGCCGCCCGAAAGGCCGGCCATGGTCAGGGCCTGGACGGAGCGGCCGGGCAGGGGGCCGCCGGCCCATTCGCAGAGCAGCGTTTTGAGCGGCAGTCCCAGGGGGATCTCGTAGTTGCCCGGCCGCTGGATATCCCCCGAGAGGCTGATCAGTTTCGTGCCGGCCTGCCCGTTGAGGCCCAGACCCTTATACCACTCCGCTCCGTGGCGCAGGATCTGGGGCACCGAGGCCAGGGTCTCGACGTTGTTGACCGCGGTGGGCAGGTCCTCAAAACCATGGGTCACGGGGAAGGGCGGTCGGTTGCGCGGAAAGGGGCGCTTGCCCTCCAGACTGTTGAGCAGGGCCCCTTCCTCGCCGCAGATATAGGCCCCGGCGCCCCGCCGCAGGTAGAGGTGGAAGGAGAGCTGCTGGCCGAGTACCTGCTCTCCCAGCAATCCGGCCTGCCGGGCTTCGGTCAGGGCTCGCTCCAGGATATGAAAGGTCTCCGGATACTCGTAGCGCAGGTAGATGAATCCCCGGGTGGCGCCGGTGGCATGGGCGGCGATGAGCATGCCCTCGATCACCGCGTGGGGGTCGTAGTCGAGGACCGCCCGGTCCTTGAAGCAGCCCGGTTCCCCTTCGTCGGCATTGCAGACAATGGTCTTTGGGGCGCCCGGGGCCTCGGCCACGGCCTCCCATTTGAGGCCGGTGGAAAAACCAGCCCCGCCGCGGCCGGCCAGTTTGCTGTCGATGAGCAGCTGCACCAGGGCAGGAGGCGAAAGTTGCAGGGCCTGTCTGAGTCCCTGGTACCCCCCGGTGCGGGTGTACCCTTCCAGGGTGGCGCGGCCAGGGGCGCGTATTTGGGCAAAGACGCATTCTGCCATCCTCCCCGGATTGGGCAGGGGCAAGAGCGAGGGGTGGGGGCTGAGTTCTTCGGCGTGCGGGCCGGCCAGCACCTGGCCGTCCATCAGCACCGGGATGGGGGCGTCGCAGCGGCCAGCGCAGGGCATGGCAATAGCCCCCTGTCCCCGCAGCTGCGCCAGCATGTCCTCGCCGCCCTGCAGACTGCAGATGGGTCCGGTGCAGACCCGGGGCGCGGTGCGCCCGCCCGGGGCACGGGCGAAGTGGTGGTAGAAGGTGGTGGTGCCGTAGAGTTCGGCCAGGGGTATGGACAGGGCCACCGAGACGGCGCGGATGGCTTCTTCGGAGAGAAAGCCGTCCCGCTCGTGAAAGGCGTGCAGCAGCGGCAAGAGCGGCGCTGGCTCTAGTCTCCAGCGCTCGGTCAGCTCCTGGTCGGTGGGTGCCGGCATGGGCCTGGTGATGGGGAAAACGGGTACAGATGGATTTAGGAGAATATATAGAAAAGCCTAGCCAAGGGCTACGGCGATTCAGGAGCTGTCCGGCAGGAGGGTCAGGGCCAGTTGCTGGAAGCGGGTCATGGGAGGAGAAGCTAAGGGGTGGCACCGGGGGTGGCAACTGGTTGACACTGGCTCGGCAGCGCGGCTATCTTATGGCCGCTGAGAGCCTATCTGAACCCCCCCGAGGAGGGATACTATGAGCAAAAAACAGGCGGTTGTGGCGCAGGCCGATGAGTTGCGCGAGGGCCAGATGAAGCAGGTGTCGGTAGAGGGCACGGAGGTACTCCTGGCGAGGGTGGGCGGACAGTACCACGCGGTGGGAGCCCATTGTACTCATTACGGCGCGCCCCTGGCTACCGGGGTGTTGAGCGGCACCCGGGTGGTCTGTCCCTGGCACCACGCCTGCTTCTCCGTGGTCAGCGGCGATCAGGAAGAGCCGCCCGGCCTGGATGCCCTTCCCTGTTTCGAGGTCAGGGTCGAGAACGGGCAGGTCCTCGTCGCAGTGCCGGAGGAGGCCCCCAAGCAACGCCTGCCCCAGATGGCCGCTCCCGATGCGGCCGACAAGCGGATCTTTGCGGTGCTGGGCGGGGGCGCTGCGGGCGCTGCGGCGGTTGAGACCCTCCGGCAGGAGGGGTACCGGGGGCGCGTTTTGCTGATCACCGGGGAGACCTTCCTGCCCTATGACCGCACCACCTTGAGCAAGGGTTATCTGGCAGAGCGGGAGAAACAGAGCGGGGTCAAGCCCCTGCGTTCTGAGACTTTTTACCAGGAACACGGGATCGAAATCATACCTGGCAAAACGGTCTCCAAGGTGCGGGCTGAGGCGCGGCAGATCGAGTTTGCCGACGGCAGCACCCTCCACTACGACGCCCTGCTGCTGGCTACCGGCGGCATCCCGCGCCGCCTGCCCGTACCCGGCGCCGAACTGGAAGGGGTGCTGACCTTGCGCGCCCCTGGGGACGTGGACCGCATCGCCGCAGCGGCGCAAGCGGGCAGCCGCGCGGTGGTGATCGGCAGCAGTTTCATCGGCATGGAGTGCGCCGCTGCCCTGCGCAGCCGCAAGGTCCAGGTGCAGGTGGTGGCCATGGAGCAGGTGCCTTTTGAGCGGGTGCTGGGCAGGGAGGTGGGCGGGTTGTTCAAGACCCTGGGGGAAGAGAACGGCGTGGTCTTTCACTTCAATGCCCAGGTGGACCATTTTGCCGGCAAGGGCAAGGTGGAGAAGGTGGTGCTCAAGAGCGGGGCCGAACTGGAGGCGGAGTTGGTGGTGATCGGGGCCGGGGTGCGGCCGGCCACCGAGTACCTGGACGGGGGGGCGAAGAACCCGGACGGGAGCGTCTCCGTGGATGAGTGCATGAAGGTGGTGGGAGCCGACCGGCTCTACGCGGCCGGCGACATCGCCGCTTTCCCGGACCCTCTTTCGGGCGAGCGCATCCGTATCGAGCACTGGCGGGTGGCTGGCCAGCAGGGCAGGGTGGCGGCCCGCAATATGGCCGGCCATGCCACCCCCTTTACCCAGGTGCCCTTCTTCTGGACCCGGCAGTTCAACCAGAACCTGCGCTACGTGGGCTATGCCAGCAGTTGGGACGAGGTGGTGTTGGACGGCGATCTGGGCCAGAAAAATTTCCTGGCTTACTACGTGAGGGGCGGCCAGGTGCGGGCCGTGGCCGGGGCCGGCCGCGACCAGGCCCTGTGCGCCATCGAGGAATGCCTTCGCCTGCGCAAGATGCCCGCGCTGGCGGCGCTGCGGGCCGGCGTGGATTGGGAGGCGCAGTTGCGCGGTTGAGGCAGTGATGGGCTGAAAAGGTTACACGGCTGGTCAGCCCATGCTACATCCATCCAGTCCGCAGGTCGGGATTCTCTCAGAGCGCAGTGGTGGCATGTCGCTTGCTATCTCTTCTTGGCACAGCGCCTGTGCCCATGTATATTTCCTGCAGCCAGAGGGACTTGCCATGACCGAATCCTCTTCTCAGCCTACGCGCCCTCAACCCCCCGAGGAACTCCACTGGGGTATCTCCTATTTGCGCGAGGACATCCAGGATCTGCGCCAGGACCTGCGCGACAACATCCAGGGTGTCCGCCAGGAGATCCAGGAGGTCCGTCAGGACCTGGGCCAGGAGATTCAAAAGGTCCATCAGGACCTGGGCCAGGAGATCCAGGGGGTCCGCCAGGAAACCCGCGAAGGTCTCCAGAGCCTGCGCCAAGAGATGCGCCAGGAGATCCACGCTCTCCACAGCCGCATCGACGAGACCGGCAAATTCCTGGGCGGGCGCATCGACGACCGGTACGAACTCCTGCTCAAGCGCATCGACTCGCGCTTTGCTTGGACCATCACCTCAGTGATCGGCATGGCCGGTCTCATGGTGACCTTGGTTGGGGTGGTGGTGGCGGTGTTCAAGACCTGAACCGCTCTCAACGCGCCAGCACCAGTTTGCGGGTTTCCACCTGTGCCCCCGACTGCAAGCGATACAGATAGACCCCGCTGGCCAGTTCGTGCCCCTGTTCATCCCGCCCGTCCCAGCGCACAGTGTAGGCCCCAGCCTCCCGCATCCCTCCCGCTAGCACCGCCACCTTCTGCCCGGCCAAGTCGAATACTGCCAGTTCCACCTCTCCGCTCGCCGGCAGGGAGAAGCGGATCACGCTGCTGCTGTTGAAGGGGTTGGGGTAATTCTGAAACAGGGTAAAGGATTGCGGCAGAGCAGCGGTGCGCTCCTCTGCTACAGCAGTGGCCACCGGCGCTGCCTGTGGCATTAGGCGGACGTCGTCCAGGTAGAAGGTGCCTTTGAGGCTGCCCAACAGCTCGATGGACTGCGCCGGCTCGCCCAGGAACATCTCCTGCAAGGGCACTTCTATCACCTGCCATTCCTTCTTCTCAAGGTCGATCTCCACTCCTGCCAACCCGCCACCGATCAACTTGAGGGTGCGGCTGAGGTCCGGGGAAACGCCTTTGAGGACCAGCCTGAAACTGGGGAGGGAACCGCCAGTGGCTTCCCCGGGATGGAAGGCAAAGCGCAGGGTATAGCCAAAGCTGTCCAGGGGTTCGGAGGGCAGGAAACGGAGAGCAAAACTGTTGCCGCTGGCCTGCACCCCCAGACTGGTATTCCCGGCGAAGACCTGAGTCGTGGCCTGCGGGTCGAGGGTGACGCTGTTGGAGGTCGTGGTCTGCCATTCAGGAGCCAGGCCGTCCGCGAAGAGGACCTGCTCTTCGGTGGGCCAGACATCTAGGGCGACATCAAAGAAGAGGTAGGGGGCCATACCGTCGGGGTGCAAGCGCACAGGCAGGCGAAAGCGCCCGTTGTGGGGTGGAGCGATGGGGTTGGTGAAGGTGTAGCGGCCCTGGCCGTCGTGAAGGAGGGACGTTTCCTCTAGACCCAGGGGGGACAGGTCCAGGTTCATCTGGGGAAAGGCGCCGGTGGCTTCCAGCGGGCCGGCAAGTTCGATCTGGAGGTTGGGGGTGAGAGGCTGTCCGGCCAGGGCATTGCCCAGTCGGGTGGTGACCTGGCGCAACGTGGGGAGATAGCCGTACAGTGCCTGCGCGAGAAAGGGCAGGGCCTTCGTCTCTATCCGCTCGGAGAGATGGTCGAGATGTCCTCCCTCGTATTCCTCGTAGACATGGAGGATGCCTAGCTCGTCGAGGGCCTGCGAGACAGGCCAGCCTTCGTTTAAAACCCCGATTTCACCTGTGCCGAAGCCGAAGCGAATACCCCGCAATTGCCGCAGGCTCTCACGATAGGTGTGCGCCATGGCGACCACATCGCGGCCCTTGATCCACCTCTGCCAGATCGCATCGACTACTTTCAACTCCTCGCCGACCAACTCGACGGGAAAATCGACGAAGAAAGGTGGATTATCTGGATTTGGCGAGACTGCGGCGGCAATAGCAAAATTTGCCAAAATTAGGACATTGAGGTTCAAAAGCTGGGACATCTCTTTGATTGCCAGCACTTTGCGCCACGCGCCTGGATCTCCAATTGCCTCGCCGAGAGGACCGCCACCACTCAAGGCGTAGATCGCCCCGTATACATCGGGGTAGAGCATGGCCAGCTTCCATGCCCCCTCGCCTCCCATAGAGTATCCGGCCAACCCACGATGGGTTGCCTGGGGCAAGGTGCGATAGGTCGAGTCGATATGCTGCACCAGTTCCTGGGTGAGGAAGTCCTCCCAGTTGCCGGTCACCGGCGAATTGGTATACCAGCTACCGAGGTACCTATTGAAGGCATCGGGCATGACGAGAATCAGTTCCTGATCTGGGTGCTCAGTCATGAAGTGGTTGAGGCCCTGTAGGATCTTGAACGTCGAGTTGGAAAACTCTTTGTCGCGACCAAAAAGTCCTGTGGTCCAACTCTCGCTGTCCATGAGGTAGCCATGCAGGAGGTAGACCACCGGATAGTGTTTCTCCGGCGAGCTGTCGTAGCTGGGGGGCAGGTAGATGACCACGCTGCGGTCCGGGGAGTCTTCTAGCAGATTGCCTTCCAGGGCCTTGCTGTGAAGGGTCTCAGAGACAAAGCGGCCCTCAGCGGCTAGCGCAGCGCAGGGCATTAACGCGATACCCAGATACAGGGCGGCAACGGCGGAAAGACTGGTCAGACTCATTGTCGGTTCCTCCTTCTTCCAGGAAATGAACTGTGATGGGTTGAAAAGACAACGCGAGTGGTTCGTCCGCACTACACCAAAACACTCCTCAGAGCTGTTTCCCCTCAGACCACTGTCGTGGCATATCCCTTGCTGTCTCACTGCTTGGCACCACACTCACTGCCGTGTATATTTTCTACAGCCAGGGGAAATCTGCCATGACCGAATCCACTTCTTCTTCCCAGACCACGCGCCCTCAACCCCCCGAGGAACTCCACT
>JACPJE010000262.1 GCA_016187725.1 Candidatus Latescibacterota bacterium | reverse complement strand
GATCTCGAACCTCGCTGAAGCCGGCAAATTCCCACCGTCGCACTTCCAATCGGTCGAACTGGCCGACCTGCCCGTCGAAATCCGCGAGCAGATCGAATACGATCTGGAGGAGTGAACGAGATGGCCGTCTACCAGAAGAACGGCACCTACTGGATTGACTACTACTACCAGGACCGGCGCTACCGGCAGAAGATCGGCAGCCGGCGCCGGGATGCTGAGGAAGCACTGAGCAAGATCAAGGTCAAGGTCGCTGCTGGGGAGTTCATCCCCCCCGAGGAGCGCAAGCGGGAGGAGGAGTTCCAGCGGCAGCCCATGCTCTTCGAGACCTTCGCCCTGGAGGAGTTCCTGCCGTGGTCCAGGGAGCAACACTCCGCGAAGCATCACGATCGCCTGTCCAGTATTATTCAAGTTCACCTGATCCCCTACTTCACCGGCCAGTACCTGCACGAGATCACCCCCAAGCGAATCGAGGACTACCAGACGCTGCGCCACCGGGGAGGGCGGTACCGCCGGGGCAAGAAGACCAAACCCCTCAATGGGGCGACGGTCAACCGGGAGCTATGTTGCATCAAGATCCTGCTCCGCAAGGCGGTCGAGTGGGGCAAGATCGACACTAGCCCCGCGAGTGGCATCAAGACCTTCAAGGAAACGCCCAAGCCACCCCGACTGCTGGAGCAGGAGGAGATTGCCCGGTTGCTGGTGGAACTGCCGGACCACCTGAAGGCCCTGGGCGCCTGCGCGGTCTATGCGGGCCTGAGAATGTCGGAACTCTTCCACTTGCGCTGGGAGGATGTGAACTGGAAGGCCTGAGAACTGAACGTGGTCTCGCGGGAAGAGCACCCTACCAAGAATTACGAGAGCCGGCGCATCCCCATGAACGACGAGTTGAGAAAAGCGCTGAGGCGCCATCTACAGCTGTTGGGAGACAGGCTCCCAGAAAAAACAGCCTGTGTCTTCGGCAACCGGGAGGGCCAGCCCTACGACAACATCTATAAGGCCCTGGCCAGTGCCGCCTTGAGGGCCGGCATCGAGGGCGGGATTGGACTCCACCAACTGCGGCACGCCTTCTGCTCTCATGCCATGATGATGGGCATAGACGCCCGCACCGTGCAGAAGTGGATGGGCCACCGGGATCTGAAGACTACGCTCCGCTATGCCCATGTTTCACCCGACCATGAAAAGGCCGCGATTCAACGCCTTCAGTACAAAAGTAGTCACCAGGTGGACACCAAGACCGCGCCGGCATGAAAAAAGCACCTACAGAGAGAAGAATCGAACCCGCGACCACCGGATTAAAAGTCCGTTGCTCTACCGGCTGAGCTACAGGCTCCCCAGGCTCAGTGGGGCTAAAAAATAACCCTCTCACCCTCCACAGTCAACACTCAGGCCAGCACCTGGCGCAGCCACTTGAGCTTGCGCTGCTGGTGCAGGTTGCCCCCGCCCTCGTGGCCGTTGTACGGGTAGACCTCGATGCTCTTCTGCACCGCTGCGGGCAGGTGGTTGTAGGAAGCATAGACCGTGGAGGGCGGGCAGATATCGTCCCACAGTCCCACCGAATAGTAAGCCCGGCTCACCTCAGTGCGGGTGACCAGGTTCATGTTGTCGTAATAGGAGAGGGTGGAAAAGGCCTGCTCGATCTTTTCGGGGAATTTTTTGAGGAAGTTGATGATCTCTCCGTAGGGCCCTACCGCGACGTCCACTGCGCGCCGGAAATGGGAGAGCCAGGGCACGTCCGGGGCCATCACCGCCACTTGATCGGAGAGACTGGCGCAGGCGATGCTCAACGCCCCGCCCTGGCTGCCGCCGATGGCCGCCACCCGCCGGGCATCCACCTCGGGCCGGCCGCAGACCAGCTCCACCGCCCGCACGGTGTCCAGATAGAAGTTGCGGAAGTAGTACTCCTCCTTGTCGAGGATGCCGTGGGTGATGAACCCGGACTGGGCCCCGTGGCTGGTCTCCACCTTCATGCCGGTGTTGCCCCCCTGGCCGCGCGAATCCATGATGAAGGCGCAGAAGCCGTTGAGCACGTGGGAAGCCAGGGCATGGGGATAGTCGCGCCCGCCGGTATATCCGATGAACTGCACCACCGCCGGCAGCGGCTTTTTCACCTCCCTGGGGGTGAGGAACCAGCCGCGCACCCGCACTCCGTCGGCTCCGTCGAAGCCCACGTCAAAGACCTTGGCCAGGGGCAGACTGTCTTGCACCTCGGCGTATTCCCCGTTGAGGGGGGTCTTGCGGCTCTGAGCCAGCTGGGCGTCCCAGAAGGCATTGAAGTCAGGGGCCGCGCTCAGCGCGGGTCGGTAGTCGACGAGTTTTTCCAGGGGCCAGTCTATGGACGCCATATTCCTCCTTTGCCAGTGGCGGTTATAGGTTTTCCAGGTCGAGGGTGGCCTCGTCGACAAAAATCCGACGCAATTGCTCCAGGGTACCGGCGGACAGTTCCACCGTGGCGGCCCGGGTGTTTTCCTCCAGTTGCTCCACCGTCGAAGCCGAGGGGATGAGGGGCCCCATACCGGGCAGATGCAGCAGGTAGGCCAGGCTCAACTGGGCGATGGTGAGCCCTTCCTGACGGGCCAGCTCTTCCAGGCGGACCAACTGCTCCCGGACCTCGCCGCCGCTCAGCTGCTCCAGCGACCCCTCGTCGACCAGCCGATCCCCCTGGCCCACGCTCCGGCCCGGCAAATAGCGGTTGGTCAAGAGCCCGCGGCTCAAGGGGCTGTAGGGGATGAAGGCCAGGCGGTTGCGGGCGCAGAAGGCCAGCACTCCCCGCCGGCCCTCGCGCTCCCCGTCGAGGGGATTGAAGTTGTTCTGCACCGAACAGACCAGGGGCAGGCCGTACTGGCGGGCCAGTTCCCGGTATTCCATCAGGTCCTCCACCGAGGCGTTGGAGAGCCCCAGGTAGCGCACCAGGTCGCGCCGGCGCAGATCGGCCACCGCCTCCAGGGATTCCTCCACCGGGGTTTGGGGCTCAGTGCGGTGGAACTGCAAGAGGTCGATGTGGTCCAGGCCCAGCCGATCCAGGGAGGCGTACACGCTGTCGAGGATATTGGCCCGCGACAGACCGCAGTGGTTGGGCGTCACCCCATCCATGGCCCCTGCCATCTTGGTGGCCAGCACGATGTTGCGCCGCTCCCCCGGATGGGCCCTGAACCACTCCCCCAGTACCCGCTCGGAATTCCCAGAAGACTCATTGTAGCGGTTGGCCGTGTCCCAGAAGGTGACACCCAATTCCAGGGCGCGGTCCAGGATGCAGAAGGCCTGGTCCCTGCCGACGCGGGACTTATCCCCCCTTTCGGGATAGCCCATCTTCCAGGTGCCCAACCCCACGCGCGAGACCTGCAGCCCGCAGCGGCCCAGGTGGACGTAGGGCATGCCGTTGAAGGAATCGAAGCTGAACCCCAACCCGTAGAATCTCGTGTCGTAAGCCATCTTACTCCTCCTCAGACCAGGGCGATCACCCTGGTGCGGGCCGGCATTTCGACGATCCCCGCATAGTGGGTCACCTCCGCTCCCTGCCCCAGGGGCAGGCGTTGCTGGATGACGAACTCGGCGAAATGCGGGGCATTGTACGCCACGTACGCCGGGGAGATGCGCTCGATCTGGCGCTGGGCCTGAACTGCAAAATCTGGAAAGGCCAGGGGCCCGGTGTCCACCTGGTACTTCATCTCGATATCGTTGGCGTTCATGGTCTTGATCGGGAACTCCAGCCTTGCCTTTGCCGAGCCGTCCCCGCTCTCGATCTCCACCCTGCCCACCATGGGGGTGTTATCCAGCGAGGCGCGCACCACCTCCTCTGGCGTGGACAGTTCCCGGCCCTCGACCCGGATCAGATGCTGGTGCACTGCCGCGAAGCGATCCTTCCACAGCCCCTGCTCCTTCCAGCCGACGTGGTGGATGGAACGGGTGCGGAAGAGGGCGTACTCCTCCTCCGAGAAGATGCCGCAGAAATCGTAGTTCTCCTTGTAAAAGAGATTCCTGGGCGCAAAGGTATCCTCGGACTTGCAGGAGGCGAAGAAGTAGTAAGCGCAGGCTCGTCCTCCGGCGCTGACCACACACTCGGACTCCACCTGCAGACGGGCGTTGTTCCCCCGCCCACGGGTGACGAAGGTCAGGAAGGACCGGTTGTAATCGAGCACTTGCATGGACCTTCTCCCTCAGATCGGTTTGAGCCAGGCCTCGGGGATCTCCAGCCCGAAACCGGGGCCCGGCGGCAGGCCCAGTTTGCCCTTGACCGGCATGGGGGTGCCCGGCGGCGTGCGGTAACAGCCCCGGCGGCCCGGTGCGGAGCCGGCAGCCAGGTGGCACTCCTCAAAGGGCACGCCAGGGGCAGAAAACTGGATGAATTCGATGAGCGGGGTATTGGGCATGGCCGCGGTCCAATGCTGGCCGTACAGGTCATTGGCCCCGGTGTGCAGGCACATGGGGATCTCGGCCGCATCGGCCAGCTGCGCCAGTCTCATGGCCTCGGTAAATCCCCCTACCCAGTGCAGGTCGGCCTGGACGAGGTCCACCAGCCGCTCCTCGATGGCCCGCGCCCCGGGCCAGCGGGTGGACCAATGCTCGCCAGTGGCCAGACTCTGCCAGGGCAGGCGTTGGCGCAGACTGCGCAGGCCGGCCCAGTCCTGGGGCATCAGCATCTCCTCCATCCAGCGCATGCGAAAGGGCCGCAGGGCCTCGCACATCTGCACGGTGAAGTCCACGTCGTTGCCAGTCAGGCACACCTCCATGCTCTGGCGGCACGGCCCGCCAGCCAGGCGGTAGACCGGCTGGTCGAGTACCTTGCCCCACAGGTCCCACAGCGCCAGGTCCACCCCGGCCACCGCCCGCGCGGTCAGACCCTCGTTGCCAAAGGAGAGGGTGCCCCGCCACATGCGGTCGTTGCACAGGGCCAGGGCGCCCACCTCCTGGCCCACCACCATAGGCGCCAGGCATTCCTCGATCAGGATGGCGGCCACGTGCCCGGTGTCGGTGTTGCCCAGACCCCAGGTGCCATCCTCGGCCACGGCCTTGACCCAGACCAGGCCACCGGGCTCCCGGCGGTGCAGCGGGGCATCGAAGCGGTCTGCCGGCGAGGCCTGCCTGAAGGTCTGGTGCCAGGAAGGCCGGCGGGGGGGAGTACCGGTCTGCTCTGGCGCCGGCGGCACTAGCTCGCAGACCTGAATGGCCGTGATCTTCATGAGTGCACCTGCCAGCGCGCCCGCACCGGGTGCTGCTGGGCCCGGGCAAAAAGCGAAGCCCATTCCTTGGAGCCGTCGTCCGGCCAGGGCTCCATCCGCACTCCCTCGGCGTAGGCCGGCCCATGGCCGGCCCCAAAGTACCCGTACCCCTGGCCGGTGTAGGCCATGTACACGCAACTGTTGCCGGGGTACACGATGCAGTTGATGATGCGCGGGGTGGGCGCGCTGTAAGGCTGGTCCTTTTCGCGGAACTTCTTCATCTCCTTTTCGGGCACCTGAAATTTCTTGATCGCCTTTTCATCGACCTCCACGCCCAGGCCCGGGCCCTGGGGCACCTGGTGGTATCCGCCCACCACCTCGATAGGTTTCTTGAGCAGGTGGTGGCTGTAGAGGTTGACGCAGGTGATGGCCGGCCAGGTCGCATTGCTCAGCACCGCCCCCAGATGCGCGGCCCAGGTGGTGGTCAGGCCATTGCCCACCAGCTGCAGCCAGAAGGGCATCTGCGCCTCGGCGCTGAGGATGCCCTGGCGCACCACCGCCGACTTGCCGGCGCAGAGCACGAAACCGTCGACCACCTCCTCGCGCACGCAGGTGATGTAGGGCGGCGAGCCGAAGTGCATGGCCACCGGCCGGCTGGTGGCCCGGCGGATCTGGCGGTTGCCCAGGATGTCATTTTGTGAGATTGGCGACTCGTACATGGCGACGATGGGGTACTTTTCGAGCTTCTTGATGATGGGCACGGCCGTGGCGGCGTTCTGCCAGGTCTGATTGGGGTCCAGGTCCAGCTTGAAGTGGGGCGGTACCACCTTGGAGATGGCGTCCACCTGGGCGACGATATCCCACCAGGGACGGGGTTTGAGTTTGAAGCTGGTGTACCCCTTGGCCACCGCGTCCTTGGCCTCGGCGGCCCAGTCCTTGGGCGCTGCGTCGATGGACCACCAGGAGATGGGCACCCAGTCGCGCACCTTGGTGCCCAAGAGTTCGTACACCGGCACCCCCAGGATCTTGCCCACCACGTCGAAGAGGGCCATCTGCAGGCCGGCCCCCAGCGAATCGTCGTTCATCATCAGGGCTGGGCTCTTCCCCTTCACCCGCTCCACGGCCTGGTCGCTCACCCGGGCCCAGGTATAGTGGATCACCGTCTCCCCCCAGCCCACGTGGCCAGTGTCGGTCTCCACCCGGCACAGCTCCAGGATGTTCCAGTTGTAGACCTCCCGGGCGGTGATCTTCTGCTGCCGGGGGGTGAAGGGGACCTGCACCACGGTGCGCTGTACGTCGACGACTTTCATCTCTCGCTCTCCTGTTTAAAACACGATTTCGCGGCCCCGGCGGGCCGATTCGTAACAGCCGTCCACTACTTTTTGCAGATTGAGCAACTGCCGGTGGTCCTGCATCTCCCATGCCTGACCCTGGCGCAGCCGGCCGATGAGGTCAGCGTCCTGCAGGCGCACGCTGTCGTGCCAGTCCTCCCGCTCCTGTAACTCGGGGGTGCGATCCACCACCTTGCCCTCCTCGTCGATCTTCACCGAAAAGGGCTCGCTGTTCATCAGGGTGCCCCGGGTGGTGACCAGTTCGAAGCGGTGCAAGCTCTTCACCTCGTCGCACCAGTTCCCCTCCAGCAGGTAGGTAGCCCCGTTGTCGAAGCGCACCAGGGCGGTGAGCAGATCCTCGGCGTCGAAGCGGGCCCGCACCTCCGGGGAGACCAGGGAGCCGCGTTTGCCGGGGAACAGGCGCCTGGACGAAGCGCTGACCGAAACCGGATTGGGGGCTCCCCCCACCCAGATGGCCAGATCCAGAGCGTGGATCAGGGTGGAGGCCAATACCCCCCCGCCCGATTTGGCGAGTTCGTAGTGGGGCCCCCACACCGGCGGGCTGTGGTGGCAGCCCCAGGTCTTGCAGAAGATCGGGTCGCCCACCTGACCGGAGACCACCAGGTCGCGCAGGTAGCGCGAGGTGGACATGTAGCGCATGTTGGTGCCCACCTGCACGTTTTTGCCAGCCTTGGCAGCGGCCCCCAGCACCTGGGCGGCCTGCTCCAGGTTCATCATGAAAGGCTTCTCGCACAGTACGTTGGCCCCGGCCTCGATGGCCGCCAGACACATGGAAGCGTGGGTATGGGGCATGGTGGCCACGATGACCAGGTCCAGGTCGCCGGGCTCCAGCATCTGCCGAAAGTCCTGGGCTGCCCTGGCCTGGGGCCAGAGCTGACTGGCTTTGGCCAGTCTTTCCTCACTCAGATCACAATAGGCGGCGACCACTGCCTCGCTCTCTCCCAGCTCGCGGATGACCCGGCAGTGGTTCTGCCCCTGGGCACCGCAGCCTATGACTCCCACGCGCACGGAGCGGTCCAACATCGATAAAAATCCTTTCTAACGGGTGGCTTGGTGCGGAAATCGGCGTCCACCAGGCGGACGTCGAGGGCGGTGATCTCCATGGTCTAGCTATCCAGTGAAACGGTCTCGCCGCTGGCCCCGGCCCGATACGCGGCCTCCACGAACTGCAGGGCCCTCCAGGCGTCGTTGCCGTCGGTGATGAACTTTCTCTTTTGGATGAAGCCGTCGATGAACTGTTGGACGAAGAGCTGACCCATGCTGCCCCCGTACCCGGGTGCCTCGCGCGGCTGCAGGGAGATCTGGCGGCGGCCGGAGGTCTCCCAGCCGGGGGCCCCGCTGCAGACCTGCAGGGTGTTGCCCACCCCCTCAAAGCCCCACATCTGCCAGGTGGCCTCGCCCAACTCGCCGCGCAGGCACAGGTAGAAATCCCCGTACCGCTGGGTCAGCACGTACCCGGCGTGTATGCTGCCCAGGGCACCGTTTTCGAGGGAGAAGCTGTGGGCGGCCACGTCCTCCACGTCGATGCCTGTCTTGCTCAGGGTAGCCTGCAGGCCGCAGACACTGCGGAACTCCAGGCCGGTCAGATAGCGGATCAGATCGATGGTGTGGATGCCCAGCCAGTGCAGGATGCCACCCCCGGCGCGTTCGGCGGCGAAGAGCCAGTGGGAGGGATTGCGCTGCTGCACCGTGCTGGTGATTACCCGGCCCTCCACCGAGAGGATACGGCCCAAGGCGCCGGCATCCACCAACCTTTTGAGTTCGGCCACCACCGGGTGCAGGCGGTTGACAAAGGCCGCAGCCCAGGGCACCCCAGCGCGGGCAGCCACCTCGTTGAGGCGGGCCAGGTCGGCGGCATGCCGGCCGGCTGGTTTTTCCACGATGCAGGGGATGCCGGCCTCCAGCAGGGTTTCGGCAGCGGCAGGAGCTTGATCGTTGGGCAGGGAGACAATGGCAAAGCCTGGGCGCCCAGCCTCCAGCAGCGAGGGCAGATCCCTGAAGGTGGGGATGGCGTCGGGTGCGTCAGCCTGGTCGTCGCAGACCACCACCCTGGTGACGGCGGAGCAGTGCCTGAGGGTCTGCAACCAGCCCTGGCTGTGCGGGGCGCTTAGCCCCACCAGCGCCGCGTTTACGGGCATTGCACGGCCTTGCCCTCTTTTGCCGAGGCGTAGATGTGTTCGAGCAAAGCCACCGTGCGCCGGCCCTCGCGGCCGTCTACGCGCAAGGGCGTCCCTGTTTCCAGGGCCGAGACCATGTCCTCGACCACGTTGTGCAGGGGGTTGGCGATGGTGTTGAGTTTTTCCTCCAGGCCCTCCCCGAAAACCCTCATCTTGCCCTCCAGCACCGCGTCGATCAACACCCCGCCCTGGGTCCCGTGGACCTCGGCGCTGAAATAGGGGCTGGCCGGGAAGGTGGTGGTGCCGACGATGGCGCCCTTGGCGCCGCTCTTGAAATTGACGAGGGCCATCCCGAGGTCCTCGGTCTCGATCTGGTGGTTCATGATCGCGGTTTCGCCATAGACCCGCACCGGCTCGCCCATGAACCACAGGAGCAGGTCGATCAGGTGGGACCCCTGGTTGGCCAGGGACCCGCCCCCGTCCATGGCCCAGGTGCCGCGCCAGCCCGTGCCGTGGCGGAAATAGTCCTGGGAACGGAACCACTTGAAGCGCACCTCGCCCAGGATGGGCTGGCCCAGCCACCCTTCGCGCAGGGCCTCGGCCACCCGGAAATTGTTGTCCACGTACCGGCTCTGGTAATCCACCGCCAGTTTGACCCCGGCCACCTCGGCGGCCTGGATGAGCTGGTCGCAGGCCGCGGTGCTCACGTCCATGGGTTTGGTGGTGATCACGTGTTTGCCCGCCCGGGCCACCTGGGTGCCGATCTCAGCGTGCAGGCCGCTGGGGGTCATCACCATCACCACCTGCACGTCGGCGCGCCCGAGCGCTTCTTCGAGGCGGGTGGTCCACGGACAGCCGAACTCCTCGCCCACCTTCTGGGCCAGTTCGGCATTGAGATCCACCACCATCTTGAGTTCGGCGCCGGCGGTTTCCACAATCTGCGTGGCCCTCGCCCGGCCCATGCCCAGTCCCACTACCGCGAATCCGATCATAGATACCCCCGAATTTCACCTACTACACTGCCATGGCGGGGAGATGACCCCGAGGGCTTTTCCCGGGGGGTGGTTGGGAAGGGAAGTCCGCGTGGCGGTGGGTCGGGTAGCGGAGCCAGAGCGAGCGAGGCGCAACGCCCCAACGTATGGGGCGTTGCGGGGGATGGGCAGTGGGGCAGTCGAGCGTTAGCGAGCGAGGGAGAAGGACGCGCCTGGGGAAAAGTCCGGAGTGGGTCGCTCCCCGACATGGCCATAGCGGATACCATCATGNNNGTCCTTTCCACACTTCTTCCAGTCGCCCCAAGACCGCCGGGGGCAGCGGTCCCTTGGCCTGGGCCTGAGCCGCTGCTTCCAGTTGCTCGATACTGGAGATGCCCACCAGCACCGAGGAGATCCCCTCCTTGCCCAGGGCAAAGCGCACTGCGGCCTCGGCCAGGCTGCCGGCGTGCCCTCCCTCGACTAGGAAGGAAAAGCGCCTGGCCCTGGCCACGTCGGCGGCGTAGTCGGCCGAGGTGGAGATAGGCCCCACCTGAGCCGTGGCCACTGGATGCCGCTCCGGGCTGCCGCTGAGCGCCCCGCCGGCCAGCACCCGGATGGCGACCACGCCTTTGCCCTGGCTGGCTGCCTGGTCTATCACCTGCTTGTAATCCTGAAAGGGGAACCCCGCCGGCGCTACCCCGCCGGCAGTGGGGTTGAGCAGATTGTAACAGGTCTGGAGGGCGTGAAAGCCCCCCAAACCCAGTCCCTGATGCACAGCCTCGGTTTCGCCCAGGCCGTTGAAACCCACGT
>JACPJE010000122.1 GCA_016187725.1 Candidatus Latescibacterota bacterium | reverse complement strand
GTATCCGGCGCCTCGACCTGGGCCTGGCGGTACAGCTGCAGGGCCTCTTCGTAGCGCCCCTCCTCGTACTGCTTTTTGGCCTGGGCGCTCTGGTCGCGGGCTTCGTCCCCAAGGGGGACCTTGTCCCCAAGGGGGACCTTGTCCCCAAGGGGGACCTTGTCCGAGGGGCCGGCCCCCGCCGACCCCTGCCAGCACCACAGGAGCAGGGCAGCCAGGATGGATGTTGCCGCAGTATGCCTGTTCACGCGAACCTCCCCCGCCACTCGCCCGCACGCCGCCGGCCCTCGGGCAGGCAGGCCTCGGCCAGGAAGCACAGCAGGGCGGGCAGCAGGCAGAACTGAAAGCGCTCCTCGTAGCGGGTGAAGCGGGTCGAGCCGAATTCCCGCTGGTCCATCTGGCTGAGGTAGTCGTGGATCTGCCCCACCTCCCCCCCTGCCAGGGTGCTGCGGAAATAGGCCCCCTCACTGGCCTGGGCCACTTTTTCCAGGATTTCCTCATCCAGGCGGCTCTTGACGTAGTTGCCCTCCCTGTCCTGGTGGTATCCCCCTGTCTTCAAGTCGGGGATCAGCTCCCCCCCCGGACTGCCGATGCCCACCGCGAAGATCCTGATCCCCCTGGCCGCCACTGCCCTGGCCGCCGCCACTGGATCGCCCAGGTGATTCTCCCCGTCGGTGAAGAGCGCGATGGCCTGGTCCTGCCCCTCGCTTTCGGGCAGGCAGCGGGCCGCCAGTTCGATGGCATCGGCCAGGGCCGTGCCCTGCACCGGCACCACGCCGGTGTCGGCCAGGTCGAGGAACAGCTGCAGCGCCCCGTAGTCCACGGTCAGCGGGCACTGGACAAAGGCGTGGCCGGCAAAGACCACCAGCCCCACCCGGTCACCCCCCAGCTGGTCCAGCAATTCGGCGATCTGGTGTTTGGCCCGTTCCAGCCGGGTGGGCTTCACATCGCCGGCCAACATGCTGCGCGACACGTCCAGGGCCACCATCACGTCCACCCCCCGGCGCTTGCCCACCTCGGTCCTGGCCCCGAACTGGGGACCGGTCAGGGCCAATACCAGGAAGAAGACCCCGGCCAGCAGGAACAGGTACCGGGCGTACTGCCAGCCGGCGCTGTGGTGGTCGATCAGCCTGGCCACCATGGAGCGATGGGCAAAGCGGGCCAGGGCGCGCCGCTTGCGGACTGCGGCCCAGGCCAGGAACAGGACCAGGGCCGGCACCAGCAGCAGCAACCAGAAGTAGTCGGGGGCGCCGAATCGCACGGGAGTCCCTTCAGGGAATGCGGCGGAAACGGGTGTTGGCCAGCACCACTTCGCCCAGGAGCAAGGCCAACCCGGGCCACAGGAAATAGGCGAAACGCTCGGCGTAGTCCACCCGCACCTGGTCCTCAACGGGAGTGGTCTCCAGGACGGCGATCTCCCGGTAGATCTCCTGCAGCTTTTCCTTGCTGGTGGCGCGAAAGTATTTGCCCCCGGTGCGCCTGGCCACCTCCTGTAGGGTGGCCTCGTCGAACTCGGCGCCCTGGGCCCGGCGGAAGAGCAGGGGCGAAGCCAGGGCTGCCTGGTTGCTGCCCACCCCGATGGCGTAGACCCGGATGCCCACGGCAGCGGCGGCATCGGCGGCGGTCAGCGGCTCCAGCTCCCCGGCGTTGTTCACCCCGTCGGTGAGCAGCACCACCACCTTGCTCTTGGCCTGCGAATCGCGCAGGCGGTTGCAGGCATTGGCCAGGGCCATGCCGATGGCCGTCCCATCCCAGGAGTCGTCGGCGATCTGGATGCCCTGGATGAAACTCAACAAGATATCGTAATCCAGGGTCAGGGGGCACTGGGTGAAGCTCTCGCCGGCAAAGACCACCAATCCCAGCCGGTCGCTGTGCCGCCCGCGGATGAACTCGGCCACCACCTCCTTGGCGATCTCCAGGCGGTTCCTGGACCCCAGGTCCTTGGCCTCCATGCTGGAGGAGACGTCCAGGGTCAACAAGATGTCCACGCCCTCGGCGGACAGTTCGCGGCGCTCCCTGCCGGCCTGGGGCCGGGCCATGGCCAGCACCAGGCAGGCCAGACCCAGGAGTTTGAAAACGATGAGGCAGTGCCGCAGCCGGGTCCACAGGGTGGGGCCGGCGGCCTGTAGCAGTCCCAGATCGGAAAAGCGCAGGCCGCTCCTGGCCCGGCGGTGCTCGGCTAGGTAGCGGTAGAGCAGCAGGGGCAGGAGGATCAGGGCCAGCAGCCACTCGGGATCGGCAAAGCGCAGATGCGCCATGGCGCTTCCCTCACGCAGTCGGCGCCGGAGCGGGCTCCAGGGCCTGGCGGGCTTCTTCTTCTTCCTCCGCCTTGAGCGCCAGGGCCCGGCGCACGATGGCCTTGCCCGCCTCGGGGGCCTGGCGCGCCTCGCCCTCAGCGGGGGTAAAACGGGCGAATTTGACCAGATCTGCAGCGCTGAGGAAGCGCTCGATCTGCGCGGCCAGGGCGGCTTCGCAGCGGCTGGCGCTCAGGGCCTGGGAGATCTCCGCGGTGGTCCGCTCCATGGCCTCGATGCCCAGCCGGTCTTCGAGAAAACGGCGCAGGGTCTCCGCCAGCAGCGAGTAATAGACCTTGGTCCCCCCCCGCTCCAAGAGGCCCATGGCCGCGATGCGCGCGAACTCAGCCAGGTAGTCCTTGGGAGGCGGAGAGGGGGGAGGAAGGGCGGGCCGCTGCCGGCGCTCCAGCCACCAGTACACCCACCCGGCCAGGGCCAGGGCGACCAGCCCACCCAGCAGGCCCCAGGCCCAGGCCGGCATCCTTCCGCCCAGTTCCACCGGGCCCTTGATATCCCGCAATTCCTCGTCCCCCTCCTGCCGCACCTTGAGCACCTCGATCTGCAGCGGGGGGGTGGACAGTCTGAGGGTGTCCCCCTGGACAAAGCCGATTTCCAGCGGGGGGATCTGGTGCGTTCCGGGCTTGAAGAGCCGGAGTTCGTAACGCCGCACCTCCTCCATCCCGCCCCCTCTGCCCACCGGCGGGCCCGGGGTCTCGGGACGCACGGAAAAATCAGGCAGCAGGGAGGGCAGCGCCGGCACCAAGGGCTCGGTGCCCTGGTCGTAGCGCAGGCGCAGTTCCAGGTGCAGGGGATCTCCCACCCGCACCTGCGCGGTGTCCAGCCGGGCTTCCACGGCCGGGACCGCCCAAGCGGGCAGCGCCCCGGCCAGCCAGAGGGCGCTCAAGACCCACCAGCCCATCACTGCCCTGTCTGCGCCGCTTCCGTGGTCTGGGCCACGTCCTGGAGTTGCAGGTCCAGATCCTTGAGCACCGACGCAGCCACCCGGTACACCGCCTGTTCCCCTCCCTTGGCCAGATAGACCTGGGAGGCTTTCTCCCCCAGCTTCACTTCCATCGCGGTCTTGCCGCCGGCCTGCAGGACCACCCGCAGGCTAGGCGTGTCCAACCCGTAGGGCCGCAGATCGCGCACGGCCTCGCCGACGAACTCCTCCGCCTCCACCCCTTCCAACTGGTTGAGCAGGTTGTTGAACTTCCAGGATTTTGCCGGGCCGCTCTGGGGCGCGGCCAGGGACCAGACCCCGGCGGTGTCCTTGGCGGCGGCCAGCAGCTGGCCTGGCCGCTGCAGTTCGATGCGGTCCACCTGGTCGCGGGCGAACTTGAGCGGCTTCTTGTCGCGCAGGTCGAAGGCGGTCTTGCTCAGTTGCCGCACCAGCGAGGAATCGACGGTGAACACCCCTGCCCGGCTGGGGTCCTGGGCGTAATAGGCCCCGCCCGAGGCCGGGGCGCCCACCCGCAGGCGCTTCTCGGCCCGCTCGTCGCCCAGGAGCAGCGAGACCTCCAGGGTCGGCGAAGTGAGCCCGTACTGGGCGACTGCCGGCTCGGGGACAAAGGACTTGGCCTGGGCCTGGTGCAGTTGGTCGAGCAAGCCCTTCACTGCCCCCTCGTCAGCCGGGGCGGCCACCGGGCTCACCAGGCGCCAGCCCTCGGCCTTGGCCAGGGAGAGGGTGGCCTGGGGCTGGATCAGCCGCGCTTCGCGCACCGCCTCCTGGTCAAAGGCCAGCACCCGGCGGTCGCGCAGGTCGAAGATCCCCTTGTCGAGGTTGTCGAAGCGCCAGGCCTGCACGGTGAAGATCTCGGGGTTGCCCCCGCGCTGCTGCACGTACACAAAGCGCTGGGTGGGACTGTCGGCCCCCCACCATAGGGTGTCGGTGCTGCCGGAGGCCGTCTCGACCACCACCTTCAGGCGCGGGGCGTGCAGCCGGTACTTCTGGGCCAGCTCCGGATTGTCCCGCACCCGGTCGGCCTCCTCCACCACCTTGTCCCGCTCGCTCTCGCGCAGGTTGCGCAGGTACCGGTCCACCGCCTCCTGGTCCGCCTCGCATTCCACCGGCGACTTGAGCCACCAGCGGTCCTGCACCTTCTCGATGGCGATCAGGGTGTCGATGCGGTCGATGGTCAGTCGCCTGGCCTCGCTCTCGGAAAAGTCCACCAGTTTCTTGGCCTTGTCCGACTCGGCCCGCCTTTCCTCGCCGCCCCTGATCTCATAGAAGTAGACAAAGGCCAGCAGGGCCGCGAAGAGAACCCCGATCACCAGATTGGTCTTCAGACGCATTGCCTATCCCTCCCGCTCGCCGCCGAAGGCTTTCTTGATCCAGACCAGAATGCAGGCGTTGGCCACCCACAGGGCGGCGAAGAGCAACTGGATGGTCTCATGAGGTATGGCCACCAAGCCGGCGGCGGCGTTGAGCACCGCCAGTCCGGCCGCCAGAATCCAGGCCTGCCCCTGGCGCCTGAAGAGCCCGTAGCTGGCCGCCCCGCACAAGAGCGCCAACAATAGATAACCCTGCCCGCGCGGCGCGCTGGCCTCGCTCAGGCCGATGACCCCTTGGATGAAGTAGAAGATCGCCGCGCCGATGAAGGTGTACATCAGCCAGGAGATGAACCCGGACGCGTAGGTCTGGTACCCCCGGCGCAGCATCATCAGCACTCCGGACAGGGCGACGGCAAAGGGCACGATGAAGACCGAGACCCACAGCACCACCGCCCCCTGGTTGCCGATCAGATTGATGGGGTTGAAGGGCGGCTCCTTGAGCGGAATGTCCAGCTTGTCCTCCCCTTCACCCAGCCAGGAGATGCTGCTAGCCAGGAGTTCGCCGTTGGCCTGTTGGCCAAAGTACTGGTTGCTGGCGAAATCGGCGTCGCCGAAGACCACCAGCCGGGTCTGATCCTCGGTGTGGGCACTGCTGTCAGCCGCCGCCTTGACCGCCACTCCCAGCGACAGGGGTCCCTGCTTGTCCCTGGCCGGATCGAATTCCACCTGCCCTCCCCCCACCCCGGTGATGGGCCCCAGGTCGCTCTCGCCCCAACTGCTGCGGTGGGTGAAGACCAGGGCCGTCTTGTCCGGGCCGGGGCGGCCGGCCAGCGACACCGACCGGGCCAGGGGATAGAAGCTCATGGTACCCTGGGAAAGGCGGGCGGTGATCGGGTGCTCGCCGTACTGCACCACCACCGGCACCGAGACATCCGCCCCCAGGAGCTGGCCGATGCCGCTCAGGTCCACGACGAAGTTCTGGCCCAGCTCCACTCCGTACTCGTCGAGCAGCCCTTCCAGGCCGGTGGGCGGGCCCGGGTCGAGCATGAAGAGGGCGCTGTGCCCCTTCTTGAGATAGGCGCGCAGGGCCTGGGCCTCGGCCGGTGAGAGGGGCTGCCTGGGCCCCACTACCGCCAGCAGGGTAGCGTCCTCGGGAATACCGCTCCCGGCGATGCCCAGACCCTCCTCCACCTGGAAGTTCATCTCCTTGAGCCGGCCGCCCAGGATGCTGAAGCCCTTGCCGTCCACCTGGGAGAGCTGCCCCTCCTGGTGCCCGCCGGTGAAGTAGACCTTGCGCTCCTCGGCCTTCATGGCCCGCTGGATGGCGTTGCTCAGGGCCTCCTCGCTCTGGGCGGTGATCTTCTCGGTGCGCACCTTGCCTTCGCCACTGACCTCCACCACCGAGGTGCCCCGTTCGCGCACCCCGTACTGCTTGACCTCCAGGGTGTGTTTCTGGGGATCGAGCACCTCGTAGTCGAAGTGCTTGGAGGCGTACCGGTACTGGTCCATGACCTCCTGGAAGCGCACGCCCTCGGTCTTGGCCATGAAGGTCTTGACTGAGATATAGCGGTTCTGGGCCTCGGTCTCGTCCAGCAGCCGGTGGGTGTCTTCTGAGAGGGTGAAGAGTTTATCGGCGCTCAGATCGAAGCGGGCGTGGTAGCGGTCGCCGATGAAATTGAGCAGCCCCACCACCCCCAGTGACAGGACGATACCCAGGCCGGCGGCGCTCAACTCGGCCAGGTTCCACCGCCCCTTGCGCGAGACCACCGCGATGCCGGCCACCGCCACGGCCAGGGGATAGAGCACCACCGTCAACCAGAAGATGAAATCCGACTGGCTCTCGGTCAGGGCGATGGGATTGTACCCCGGCTCCCGGGGCCGAATGGAGATCAGGCTCTCGTCCTCGGCCAGCCAGCTGATCGCGTTGAGGGCCAGGTCGCCGTTGCCCTGCAGGTCGAAGAAGCGGTTGCCGGCGAAGTCGGCGTCGCCAAAGACCACCAGCCGGCCGCCCCCCTGGCCGGCGTCGACGGCCGCCGCCAGGGAGATGGGACCGGGCCGATCCACCCCCTCGTCCAGTTTCACCGTCTTGTTGCCCTTGGCCTGCAGCACCCCCAGGTCGGTCTCAGCCCAGCCCTCTTTGCTGGTCTTGACTAGGTCGGTCCCGTTGAGCCCGGACCGCTCGCTGTAATGCACCGAACGGCACAACTCGTAGAAGGTCATCAGGCCGCGGTGCTTGCGGGTGACGGGATGGTCGCCGTACTCCACGGCCACCGGACTGGTGTAGTCCAGGCCAAAAAGGCTGCCAAGCCCACTGGTGTCGATGACGAAGTCGTTCTCCACCTCGATGCCCCATTCGCCCAGCAGCCCTTCCAGGCCCGTCTGGTAGGGCGGGTCCAAGAGCACCAGGGCGGCCCCACCCCCCTTGAGGTAGCGGCGCAGGGCCTCGACTTCGTTGCTGAGGAAGGGGGTCTTGGGGGAGAGGACCACCAGCAGGGCGCAATCGGCGGGCACCGCCCCGGCGCGGGCCAGAAAGAGGGAGTCCTCCACCTCGTAGTTGAATTCCTGGAGACGGGCCTTCAGCCGGCCGTAGCCCTGCTCCCCGGCCCCGGCGCCGCCCTCCCCGTGCCCCACGCTCAGGTAGACCTTGTCCTGCCGGTCGCGCACCAGTTTGAGCAGGGCGCTGGTGATCTCCTTCTCGTTGAGTTCAGTGACCTTCTGCTGCTTTTTGCCGCTCTCCAGCACCAGGGTGTTGTAATTGCGCACCCCGTACTCCTTGGTGCGGTCCGGATCGCGGTCTGGGTCGACGAACTCGTAGCTGAACTGGCTGCCGTGGCTGGCGTACTCCTTGAGCAGGCCTTCCAGGGCCTCGTCCTTGCCCTGCTCCATGAAGCCCAGGGCGTGCACCTCCTCGGGCAGGCCCTTGAGGGTCTCCAGGGTCAGATCCGCCAGGCTGTGCAGCTTGCCGGCGGTCAGGTCCAGGCGGTCGTGGTAGCGGGTGCCGAGAAAGTTGAGCATCGCCGCGATGCCCAGCACCATCAGGCTGCCCCAGAAGGCGTTGAGCCAGCGGCCGTACTGGCGGAAGAGTTCGGGATTGAGCAAGCCGGCGATTACCACCAGCGCCAGACCCGCCCCCAGATTGGCCAGGGCCAGGGCCGCCGACTCGGGCCCCAGCAGGTAGGCCAGGCCGCCGGCCAGGGCCAGGGCCGCGCCGGCCAGGCTGAGCGGTACGCTGTACCTCTTCATCCTAGCGCCTCCATCTGCGCGATTCGAGCACCCGGCTGGTGAGGAAGAGGCTGAGGAAGATGAAGCTCAGGTAGAAGACCACGTCCTTGGTGTCGATCACCCCCCGCTGGAAGTCCTTGAGGTGCTCGATGATCGAGACGTACTGGAGGATCTTGGCCGCGGTGGGGCCGGCGAAGCTGGCCGACCAGTCGATCAGCCAGAGAAGCAGCAACATGCCGAAGCCCAGCAGCACCGCGACGATCTGGTTCTCGGTCAGCGAGGAGGCCAGCAGGCCCACGCCGATGAAGGTGCCGCCCAGCAGCAGGTACCCGAAATAGGCGGAGAAGATGGGCCCCCAGTCCGGGCTGCCGTACAGTTCGAGGATGACGCAGTAGATCCCGGTGAGGGCGACGATCATGGTGTAGAGGGTCAGGCAGGCGAAGAACTTGCCCAGCAGGATCTCGACGGTGGAGATGGGCGAGGTCATCAACAACTCGATGGTGCCGCTCTTCTTCTCCTCGGCGATCAGCCTCATGGTCAGCATGGGGATCACCAGCAGCCAGATGAAGTCCATCACCGAGAAGAACTGGGAGACCACCATCTCGTTGAGGTTGAGGCTGGGCATCTCCCCGCCCATCATCTGCGCCCGCTGGCCGAACTGCAGGCACCAGAAATTGAACTGCATCAGGATGTTGCGGAACAGGTAGCCTGAGAGGAAGAGAAAGACCCCGGCGATGACGTAGGCCACCGGCGAGACAAAGTAGGAGCGCAGCTCCTTGGTGTAGATCGCGAGAAAATTGCTCATCAGACCTTCACCTCCTCAGTCACCAGCCGCAGGAAGATGTCTTCGAGGGTCATTTCGAGGGCGCGCAGCTCGCGCAGCCCCAACCCACTGTCCACCACCCGCCGGGCCACCAGATCGCGCACGTCCCGGCCCGGGACCGCGGTGATGATGTAGATCTGCTCTGCGGCGGAACGACCCGCTTCCCCCGCCACCTCCAGCACCCCGTCGATGCTGCGCAGCAGCGTCTGCACCTGCTCCGGCGGGCCGCTGATCTGGGCGCGCAGCACCTCGCCCTCCTTGAGCTGGGCCATCAGGCTCTGGGGGGTGCCCTCGCCGACGATGCGGCCGTTGTGGATGATCACCACCTTCTCGCAGGTCATGCTCACCTCGGGGAGGATGTGGGTGCTCAGGATGATGGTGTGCTCCCCGCCCAACCCCTTGATCACCTGGCGGATCTCGATGATCTGCTTGGGGTCCAGGCCCACGGTCGGCTCGTCGAGGATGAGCACCTCGGGGTTGTGCACCAGGGCCTGGGCCAGGCCCACCCGCTGCCGGTACCCCTTGGACAGATGGCCGATGATCGAGTGGTGCACGTGGGCGACCCCCGTCTTCTCCATGGTGTCGTCGATGCGGCCGTTCAACTGGGCGTTGGGCACTCCCTTGATCTTGGCGACGAAACGCAGGTAAGCCCGCACCGTCATATCGGCGTAGAGGGGCGGCAGTTCGGGCAGATAGCCGATGCGCCGGCGCGCCTCCAGCGATTCCTCGACCACGTCGTAGCCGGCCACCCTGGCCGAGCCCGAGGTGGGGGGCAGATAGCAGGTGAGCATGCGCATGGTGGTGGTCTTGCCGGCGCCGTTGGGCCCCAGAAAGCCGAGGATTTCGCCCTTCTCGGCCCTGAAGGAGATCTGCTCGACCGCCGCCAGATCGCCGTAGTACTTTGAGAGTTCGCGCACTTCGATCACCGGGACCTCTCCTTGGGTTTGCGCCCGCTTCAGCGGCTGCGCCGCAGCCGGGCCTGGAAGAATTGGATTAGTGGTTCCATGTACGAGCGGGAGATGTCGATGCTGATGGTGTCGATGCCCTGCTGGCGGAACAGCTCCGCCCGCCCCGCCTCCTCCTCGCGCCGGCGGTCGGCAAAGAAGCGCCGCAGCTGGGAACTGCCGGTGTCCACCAGCAACTGAGTCCCCCGCTCGGCGTCGTAGAGCGAGACCAGGCCCACCGAGAGCAACTGCCGCTCGCGCGGGTCGTTCAGGGCGATGGCCACCAGATCGTGCCGGCGCCCCACCAGTTGCAGGGCCCGCTCGTAGCCCTGGTCGAGAAAGTCGGAGATCAGGAAGACCACGCTGCGGCGGTGCAGCAGCCGGTCGAGGTACTCGAGGGCTGCCCGCAGGGAAGTCCCTCTCTTGCGCGGCTGGAAGTAGAGTAGTTCGCGGATCACGCGCAGCACGTGCCGGCGCCCCTTCTTGGGGGGGATGAAGACCTCGGGCTCGTCAGTGAAGATCAGCAAGCCTACCCGGTCGTTGTTCTTGATGGCGGCAAAGGCCAGCAGGGCCGACAGTTCCACTCCCACCTCGCCCTTCATCCGCTGGCCGGAGCCAAAATCCCCCGAGGCGCTGGCGTCCACCGCCAGCATCACCGTCAGCTCGCGCTCCTCGTCGAAGACCTTGACAAAGGGGGCGCCGGCCCGGGCCGTGACGTTCCAGTCGATGTTGCGGACCTCGTCTCCCTGCTGGTACTGGCGCACCTCGGCGAATTCCATGCCCCGGCCCTTGAAGGCGGAGTGGTACTCACCGGCAAAGAGGGTGTCCACCAGGCTGCGAGTCTGGATCTCGATCCGATGGACCTGCTTGAGTATCTCCTTGGGGATCACGGCGGCTCAGGGCACCTCGATGTGGTCGAAGAGCTGCTGGACAATGTGCTCGGCGTCGATCTCCTCAGCCTCGGCCTCGTAGCTGACGGCGATGCGGTGGCGCAGCACGTCCGCCCCCACGGCCTTGACGTCTTCGGGGGTCACGTAGCCGCGCCGGCGCACAAAGGCGTGGGCGCGGGCCGCCCGCGCCAGGAAGAGGGTGGCCCGCGGCGAAGACCCGTACTCGATCAGGCCGACCAGGGATTCCAGGCCCACCTCGGCGGGAAAGCGGGTGGCGTGGACCAGCTCGACGATGTAGTTCTTGATCTTGTCGTCCATATAGACCAGAGAAAGGGCCTGGCGCAGCCGGCGCAGCTCTTCCAGGCCGGCCACCGCCTCGACCTCGATGGGCTGCTCGTCGGCCATGCGCTCCAGGATCTGGCGCTCCTCCACCTTGCTGGGATAACCCACCTTCACCTTGAGCATGAAGCGGTCCACCTGGGCCTCGGGCAGCGGATAGGTGCCCTCCTGCTCGATGGGGTTCTGGGTAGCCATCACCAGGAAGGGATCGCCCAGGGCATAGGTCTCATCGCCGATGGTCACCTGGCGCTCCTGCATGGCTTCCAGCAGGGCGCTCTGCACCTTGGCCGGGGCGCGGTTGACCTCATCGGCCAGGACCAGGTTGGCGAAGATGGGGCCTTTCTTGGGGATGAACTCGCCGGAGCGCTGGTTGTAGATCAGCGTCCCGGTCAGGTCGGCCGGCAGCAGATCCGGGGTGAACTGGAGGCGCTTGAAGCTCCCCTGGATGATGCGCGCCAGGGTGCGCACGGTCAGGGTCTTGGCCAGACCGGGCACCCCCTCCAGCAGCACGTGCCCCCTGCAGAGCAAGCCGATGAGCAGGCGCTCCACCATGTAGCGCTGACCCACGATGACCCGGTCCATTTCCTGCAGGATGCGGTCGATCAGCACGCTTTCCTGCTGGACCCGCTCGTTGATCGCCTGAATATCTAGGGCTCGCATCTTCGCTCGCTAGCGCAGCACGCAAAGGGGATAAAAACACCGGGATAGGAAAGCGGTCGCATACCAGGCGCCGCCCTCCTCAGCAACTGTAATCATCGGCAGAGAAATGCTTCGGAGGGGCCTAGGGAGCCCTGGGGGCATCCTGGAACTTGACCCACTCCTCGGGGGGACGGCCCACGTTGGGGAGCAGGTGCTGGGCGCTGAGGGCCAATTCCGAGTCCGGGTACAGCTCGATGACCCGCTGGTAGGCCTGGCGCGCCTTGTCCAGGTCGCCGAGGAATTCCTCGCAGATGAAGGCGATCATGAACTGCGCCTCGTCGGCGTACTCGCTCTTTGGATATTGGCTGAGCAGGCGCTCATACAAGGCGACGGCGCCTTTCATGTCGCCCCGCCGCTGGGCGATGAGGGCGAGTTTGTCCAGGGCCTTGGGCGCCCGCTCGTCCTGGGGATAACGCTCGAGAAAGGCGTTGAACTGGCTGACCGCCTTGTCCAGGGCGGTGGTATCGGCGGCCGCCGCTTCGGCCTGGGAGAACAGCTGCTCGGGGGTCTGGCTGCTACAGCCCGCCAATCCCCAGCAGACCCAGCCCAGCCCCAATAAACTTCTCAGCAAGATCGTCATCATACTCAAACTGCTAAGACCACCTAACCTGTTTTCGAGTTCCCGCCTGCACCCAGCTCAGGAGGAGGAGAGCGGCGAGGCAGGAGTCGGGGAACTCTTGCTTTCGCTCCCGCTGCTGCTGCTGGCCGCTGAGGAGTCGCCGGCCTTGGCGGCCTTCTTGTAGCCCTCACTGCGGTAATCGGTGGTATAGAAACCAGACCCCTTGAAAAGCAGGCCCGCCCCCGCGCCCACCAGGCGCCGCACCTTGCCCCGGCACCCCTTTTTTTTGCACTTCTGCAGGGGGTCGGCCTTGATGCTCTGGAATTCTTCAAAGGTATGGCCGCACTTCTGACACTGGTATTCGTAGGTGGGCATTGCAGGCCTCCTCCTAGGTAGCCATATCCAAATTTATCTCATTACAAAATAAGACAATATATAGTGCCATGCCCCTTCGCGCAAGCACTTCACTGGCCGGTTTCCCTTCCTGGGGTGGGTGCAGCTCCCTCCTCGGGAGCCGACTCCTCCAGGGGCACCTGCGGGGGAAGCTCTTCCGGCTCTTCGGCCTGGCTGGCTGGCACGATGTGCCCGCGCCGGTCGATCTTCATCATCTCCAGCTCGGTGTTGGTCCGCTGTCCCCGGGCAAAGCTGATCCGCCCTGAGGCGCCGGCAAAGCCCTCCAGCCCGGCCAGCCAGTCGCGCAAGGCGCCCCGCTCCCGCTTGCCCCCCTGCCAGCCCTGGATCACCAGCCTGGCCGCATCGTACCCGTAGACCGCGTAGACCGGCGGCTGGCCGAACTGGCGGCGGAACTGTTCCGCAAACTGCCTGGCCCCCGGCGTTCCTTCGTCGCGCCCGGACACGAACATGCACCCCAGCAGGTCCTGGCGCTCCGCCGCTGGCAGCTGGCGCAGAGCCTCCGGGTCGTACCAGATATCGTTGCCCAGCACCTGGGTTCGCACCTGGTAGAAGTGCAATTGGGGGGCGATGGTCCTGGCGTCCTCGAAGCTTTCCACCACCACCGCCATGCCGTCGATGGCATCGACGATCGGCAGCGAAGCAGTGGTGCCCAGGGTGTCCAGCGAGTCGGCCGCCAGACTGTCCCCTGCCGGCGGTTTGAGCGCCAGGCCCACCCGCCTGATCTCCGCGAATTCGCGCTTGAAATCCTTCTGCTGGTCTGGCAGGTACCAGTCCCGGTGCACCACCCTTCCCCCGTTGGCCTGTGCCACCCGAGTGAACTCGCGCTCGAAATTCCAACCGTAGTCGGTCAGCGGCGCCAGCACTACCAGGGTCCTCAGCCCCAGTCCCAGGGTCGCGTACTCGCCCAGGGCGCGGCCCTGAACCTCCGGGGTGGTGCGCAACTGAAAGGTGTAGCGCCCCAGGGAATCCAGCCCGCTCTGCTGGGCCAGCGGGACGACCAGGGGCAGGCCGGCCGCCTCGGCGCTCACCGCCGCCGCCACCGCCGGGGCGCTGAACACCGGCCCCACCGCTGCCAGCACCCTTTCGTCCTCGATCAGGCTGCGGATGGCACGCGCCGTGCGCACCAATTCGCTGTCCTGGCCTTCGGCGATGGGCAGGTTGCCGTAATCGAATCCCGTATCCATGGGGACCAGTTCGAAGGGATTGCCCTGCTCGCGGTTGGCCAGCCGGGCCCCTTCCAGCAATTCCCGGCCCAGCTGCAGGTCAGGTCCCGACAGGGGCAGCAGCAAACCCAGGCGCGGCACCTCCTCCTGGGCCCGGATTGCCTGGCCGGGGACCACCACTGCCGGATCTGGCTTGGCAGGGGGGGCTTTGGCTTCGGCCAGCAGGGGGATGAAAATCCCGCCGGCGTGCTGGCGGCGATAGGTCTTCTGGGCCGCCCGGCTCTGCGCCTCCCAGCCCAGTCGCTGGTACCAGCGCGCCGCGCCGAAATCCAGGGCCTCGCGCAGCAGGCCCTCGCCCAACTGGTCGCGGAGTCGGTCCAGGGCCTGGCCAGCGACCAATTCGTTCCTGACCACCCCGGCCAGCCGCTCTGCGGCCTGTGCCCTGAGTTCGAGGGGGGCCTCGACCAGGAGCACCCGGCCGTAGAGCAGGGCCGCCTCGGCATAGCGCTGCAGGGCGTAGCAGCAGTCACCGGCCAGCAGCCAGGCGTCCGTGAGGTAGGGGCTGTCGGGGTATTTGGGCTCCAGCCGCTGGGCCACCTGCAGGGCCCGCTCGTACTCGCCCAGGTGGAACAGGGTGCGGCCGAGCATGAGCTGGCCGGCGCTGGAGCGCTGGTTGAGGGGCTGCTTGACCAGGTCCACGAAGGCGTCGCGCGCCTTGGAGTACTGGCCCTTGGCGTAATATTTGAGGCCCTTGTTGAAGAGCTTGTCAGCCGCGGTGGAATAAGGCGCCGCTGCGGCCTGCGCTCTAGCGGGCGCACTGGCCGCGACCAGGCAACTGAACGCGAGGCACAGGACTAAGGTGCGCTGGGGCATGGAGGCTCCCCCGGCCGGCCGTGGGCGCCGGCACCGGGTTGAAAAGTAAGAGAGAATCTAGACCTCCCCCCGGCCGGTGTCAATTGAGCTTGTCCCGCAGAACGGGACCTTGTCCGGAGGGCAGGGGCCGAGTATATTAACGGCGCACTGCTATTTTCATCCCCCAATTCCCCTTCTCGATCCCCCTATGGATATACGCGCCGAAAAGCCGGGCCTCGATCCCGAAAAACTGCGCCAGTTCCTGGCTCGCCAGTACGAGTCCGCCGCCGAACCCCCACCCCAGCCCCAGACGGCCGGCACCGCCGCCACCGGCACGCCCGGTTCCTACCGGGAGGGCGTCGAATTCGACCTGAAGCCCGAGGAACTGATCGCCTACCTCGACCAGTACGTGATCAAGCAGGACGAAGCCAAGGCCATCCTCGCCACCAAGTTCTGCACCCACTTCAACCGGCTCAGGCTGCCCCCCGATGAAGAGGAGGACCTGGTCGGCACCATCAAGAACAACGTGCTGATGATCGGCCCCACCGGCGTGGGCAAGACCTACCTGATCAAGCTCATCGCCCGCCGGCTGGGCGTGCCCTTTGTCAAGGCGGACGCCACCAAGTTCAGCGAGACCGGCTACGTGGGCGGCGACGTGGAGGATCTGGTGCGCGAGCTGGTGCGCGAGGCCGGGGGCGACATCGAACGTGCCCAGTACGGCATCATCTACATCGACGAGATCGACAAGATCGCCGCCTCGCGCAACAGCTTCGGGCCCGATGTCTCCCGCTCCGGAGTCCAGCGCAACCTGCTCAAGCTGATGGAGGAGACCGAGGTCGATCTGCGCTCTCCCCACGATATCGCCTCGCAGATGGAATCCGTCCTGCAAATACAGCGCACCGGCAAGGTGGAGCGGCGCAAGATCAATACCCGCAACATCCTCTTTGTGGTCAGCGGCGCTTTCTCCGGCCTCGAGGAGATCATTGCCCGACGGCTCAACCGCGGCCAGATGGGCTTCCATGCCCCCTCCCAGGTCCAACCCGAACCCGCCGGTGATCGGCTGGCCGCTCAGGTGCGCGCCGAAGACCTCATCGAATACGGCTTCGAGTCCGAGTTCATCGGCCGCCTGCCGGTGGTCGCCGTGCTCGACGAACTGGGATGGGAGGATCTGCTCCAGATCCTGCGCAACCCCAAGAGCAGCGTCATCCTGGCCAAGAAACGCGATTTCCGCGCCTACGGCATAGCCTTACAATTTACCGACGAGGCGCTCCAACTCCTGGCCCGGCGGGCCGGGGAGGAACACACCGGGGCCCGGGCCCTGGTCAGCGCCATCGAAAAGGTCCTGCTCCACTTCGAGCGCAAGCTGCCCTCGGTGGATATCACCTCCCTGAAGGTGAGTGCCGGGGTGGTGGAAGATCCCGCGGGCAGTCTGCAGGAACTCCTCTTCCACCATTCCCTCCAGCGCTTCAGCGACACCTTTTTCCAGTCCCACGGCATCCAGCTGCATTTCCCTCCCGACGCCCTCCAGGAGCTGTGGCAGCTGACCCTGGCCAGGAAGCTCTCACCCGAAGAGCTGTGCCGCGAGCTGCTGGCCGACTACGGCCACGGCCTGCGGCTCATCGAGCAGCGCGAATTCACCGTCAGTTCCGGGGTACTCCTCAAGCCGCAGGAGATGCTCAACCAGCTGATCAAGGAGTTCTACAGCCGCCGCCGCTGAAGGCCTCAGGGCCGCAGTCCGTACTCCTTTTCTTTTCGGTAGAGGGTGCTCAGGCCTATGCCCAGCAGCCTGGCCGCCTGCCGGCGGTCGAAATTGACCGCCTTCAGGGTCTCCTCGATGGCCACTTTCTCCAGCTCTTCCAGGCTCATGCCCGGCCGGAAGAGGAGCTCGGAGGCCTCGGGGGCCTTCTTCCTGATATGGCGCGGAATGTCGCCCACCTTGAGCAGGCCCTGGCGCGGCCCCATGACCACCATCCCCTCGATGCAGTTCTTCAACTCCCGCACATTGCCCGGCCACTCGTAGGCCATCAGCACGTCGAGGGCTTCGGGGGCCACCCCCCCGAGTTTCACCCCGTTTTCGCGGGCGAACTGGTGGGTGAACATATCGACCAGGATCGGGATGTCTTCCCGGCACTCGCGCAGGGGCGGCACCTCGATGGCCACCACCTTGAGGCGGTAGAAGAGATCCGCCCGGTAGGTCCCCTGCTCGACCATCTCTTCTAGATTCCGGTTGGTGGCGGCGATGATCCGCGCATCCACCTTGCGGGTCTGCACCCCCCCCACCCGCTCGAATTCGCCGCTCTGGATGGCCCGCAGCAGCTTCACCTGGGTGGCCAGGGGCAGGTCCCCGACCTCGTCGAGGAAGAGGGTGCCTTGGTCGGCCAGCTCAAAACGCCCCTTGCGCGCCATGGCCGCTCCGGTGAAGGCCCCTTTCTCGTGGCCGAATAATTCGCTCTCCACGATGCCTTCGGGCAGGGCCCCGCAGCTGATCTCGACAAAGGGATTTTCCCGTCTGCGGCTCTGTTGATGGATGGCCTTGGCCACCTCTCCCTTGCCGGTGCCGGTCTCGCCGGTGATCAGCACGCTGGCCTTGGACCTGGCCACCTGCTCGATCTGGCTGTAGATCCGCTGCCAGCGCGAGGAGCGGCGGGCGATGCCCCCCAGGCGGTAGCGCTCGTCCAGCCGGCGCTGCAGGCTGGTGACCTCGCCCACCAGGCGCTGATGGGAAATCCCCCGGTCCAGCACGGCCCTGATCTTGGCCAGATTCAGCGGTTGGACCTGGAAGTCGTACGCCCCCATGCGCATGGCTTCCACTCCCAGCTCGATTTCCGCTGGTCCACCGACCAGGATGGCGCAGATCTCCGAATTGCGCTGGCGCGCCACTTGCAGCAGGCGCAACCCGTCGATGCGGCTGTCCCGCAGATCGGCGATGAGGGCGTCCGGCGCTTCGGTGTCGATGATTTCGTACCCATTCTGCCCTTCCCTGGCCCACATCACCTCGAAACCCTGATGCTCCAGAAAGGCCACCAATTCCTTGGTCGGTGCCGATTCGGGCAGCACTACCAGAATCCTCGATGTCGGCTTGTTGTCGGCGCTCACGAGCCCTCGCTTTCCTCGGTATAACAGTCAGAAAAGAAAAGCACTTATTATACCTCCAGCCCTCTTTTCCCCTTGACATTCAACTGTTATTTTTATATATAAATTAAGTTAATAATTCAAGACGCTCACCCCAGCGTCCCTCACCTCCAAGCTCTTGCCTGATGTTCGATTTTTTTTTTGGCAGAAGAAAAACCAATGACCCGGGATTCGATCCCAAGATAGAGATCGAACGCCTGGTAGAATTCAGCCCGCCTTCGGCCCTGGTCTACCATCTCAAGGGGACGGCCAACGGAGGAGTGGAGGAACTGGGCAAGTCCTTCATCCTGCGGCGCGACAAGAAGCTCTATTCCGAAGGGCCCCACCTCTACATCACCACTCCAGAAAACCTGAAACTCTCCACCGACCAGAACCTGTCTGCCAGGAACGTTTCCCTGCATTTCTATCACCGCCGGGTCCCCCATCGCATCGATTGCCGCATCCTGGGCCGTTTCCGCCTGCTTCCCGAAATCGTCGAAACCCTGGATTTTCACGCCCAGGCAGCCTACAAGCTCATCCCCATCGGCTCGGTCAAAAAACAGGAAAAACGCCAGTTCCTCCGCTACACCATGAGGAACTACGGCGATACCAGGGTGCCCTTGACCTCCCACGTCACCTTCGACCTCTTTGTGCGGACGACCAATCACACCTTTCCCACCCAGGGTGCGCCCACGCCCATGCTCAACGACCTGAGCACTACCCCCTTCCTCAAGCCAGAGCCGGGACGCCCGTCTTTTTCCACCCGGGAGGCCATTGCCGAATTCCGTGCGATCATGCTCAACAAGCAGCCCCACGATCGCTACATCAGCCTTTCCAAGATCATTCGTCCCCCCAGCACCGGTATGCTGCGCAAACCGGATATCGAACTGGTGCTGGGGGAGGTCAATGTCCTGGCCCTGGAAATGGAGTCCTTGCGCGATGTGCTCTACCTGAAAAAACCGGTCAGGATCTCCACGGGAGGCAAGAAGGGGCAGGACAGCCTCTACACCCTTCACGAGGGGGAGAAGATCATCGGGCGCTTCTCCCACGACAACAAATACTACGAACTCCTCCTCGAAATCGTGGAGGCGCGGACCCAGAACGAGGTGGTCAAACCCCTGGGCTTCATCCGGCCCGAGAGCGGCCTGGAGGTGCCCCTGGTCAACTACAGCACTGGCGGCCTGCTCATCGAGAGCAGCCCCGCGTTTCTCTCCTTTGTTCTACAAGAAAAGTGCCCGGCTATCGACGAGAACACCGACTACTCCCGCGAACCCTGGCCCGAGATCTTCGAGGAGATGCGCCAGCATGTCCTGCACCTGACCCTGTACCCCAAACTCCACTTCCCGGAAGCAGTAAAGGGGTTCAAGCCGGAACTACCCTTCAAGTTTTCGGTCCTGGCCCAGATTGCCCGCACCCATTTGAACCAGGTGAGTCCGAAAAATCAGGTCCTGCAGCACGGTCTCCAGCTCGCCTACGAACCGCAGGCCATTCCCCTCAAGGAAGAGGATATTGTCCCTTGGCGGTACATCAAGAACATCAAGGACAACGAGCACCTCAGAAACGTCCACAGCAAGCTGAGCCAGCTCTACGGCTATCTCGAAACCCAGAGCATCACTGCCGAGCGCGAACGCGTTTCCCGGCCCCGCCCCCAGACTCCACCCCCCGCCAACGCCTGAGTTCCGTGCCGGCACCGCGCACTGTCCGCATCACGGCGCTCCATTCTCTGCCTTTGCCGCTCCGCTGACACTTCCAAGCCCGGTCAGCGCCGGCCTGGATTCCCCCTGCGGTTCACTCCCTCAACACCAGATGGGACAGCACTTCGCAGTGCGGCGTCTGGGGAAACATGTCCACCGGCTGCACGGCGGCGACGCGGTACCCCATGGCCTGCAAGCCCGCCAGGTCCTCGGCCAGCGAGAGCGGGTTGCACGAGATGTACACCACCTGCGGCGTCCTCAGAATGCCCAAGGCTTCCAGCACCTTGCGGTGCAGGCCGGCCCTGGGGGGATCGGCGAACACCCGGTCGAAACCCCGCCCCTCGCGCTGCAGGCGCGGCAGGACCTCTTCGGCAGGTCCTGCTGCAAATTCACAGTTGGCGATGTGGTTGCGGGCGGCGTTCCTGCGCGCATCCTCCACCGCTTCGGCCACTATCTCCACCCCCAGCACTGCGCGGGCGGTGCGCGCCAGGTGCAGGCTCAGGCTGCCGGTCCCGCAATACAGGTCCAACACCGACAGACCCTGCAAATCGCCGCCCATCCGGCAGGCCATGGCATAGAGCCGTGCGGCCTGGAGGGGGTTGGTCTGAAAGAAGGAGCGCGGCGAGATGGCGAACTCCAGCCCGCCGCACTCCTCCTCGATCCACCCCCTGCCCTTGACCACCCAATGGGCCTGCCCGGCGGCCACCTGAGCCTTGCCGCGGTGCAGGGTGAGGACGAAGGTGGTGATTTGAGGCACCTCTTCAAGGACCCCGGCGACCAGGGCATCCACGGCCGCGTTGGGGTACTGGGCCACCACCAGATCCACCAGGGTCTCCTCCCTCCTGGCGCTCTGGCGGATGACCAGGAAGCGCAGCGATCCCTGGTGGGTTTTCAGATTGTAGGCGGGCAAGCCGGCCCGCTCCGCATGGTGGCGCACCGCCCCGAGGATGCGGTTGGAAAGGGCCGACTGCAGGTGGCATTCCTCCACGCTGAACACCCGGTCAAAGCGCCCCCGCAGGTGTAGCCCCAGCAGCAGGGTGCCAGCCGGATCGGTTCCGAAGGAGAACTCCATCTTGTTGCGGTAGAAGAAGGGCTTCGGGCTGGCCAGCACCGGTAGGAACTCCCCGGCGCTCACCCCGCGCTTCTCCAGGGCGCTGCGCACCATGCCCTCCTTGAAGCGCAGCTGATCCGCGTATTCCAGGTCCTGCCAGCGGCACCCGCCGCAGCGGCCAAAATGCCCGCAGGGAGCCTGCTGGCGGCTGAGGGCGGTCTCCAGGAATTGTTCGGGCACGGCCAGCAGGAATCCTCGGTATTTCCCCTTGAGACGGGCTTCGACCTTGTCCCCCGGCACCGCCTGCGGCAACAGCACCGCACGCCCCTCGACATAGGCGATCCCCTCCCCCTGCGGCGACATACCTACCACCTGGGTCACAAAGAGATCCCCCCGCTTCATACGCCTAGCTTTCGCAAAAAAAAACGGGACGAGCAACCAACTCTCGTCCCGCCTGGTTCCTGTTGAGGGGCGATCAGCTCTTGTCCTCCGCCCCACCTTCTTTCTCCGTTGCACCTTCGGTCTTGGCAGCGGCGCTCCGCGCCTCCTTGGCCGGGCGGTCCACCAGTTCGATGAGGCACAGCGAGGCGCTGTCGCCGCGGCGGTTGCCCAGCTTGACGATGCGGGTGTAGCCCCCCTGGCGGTTGGTGTACCGCGGGGCGATCTCACTGAAGATCTTGGCCACCACCTTCTTGTCGGCGATGAGGCGCAGCACCTGGCGTCTGGCGTGCAGGTCGCCGCGTTTGGCAAAGGAGATCACGTGCTCCGCTTCGCGGCGCAATTCCTTGGCCCGGGCTTCGGTGGTCTGGATGGACTCGTGCGCGAAGAACGAGGTGACGATGTTGGCCATCATGTGGTTGCGATGGTCGTAGGTGCGCCCCAGCTTGGCGACTTTCTTAGCGTGTCTCATGGTCCGGGCTTCCTGACTAAATCAGAATTCCTCGCTGACGGGCGCGGCGACTTCCTCCTCGATGTTGAGATGCTCGTACATCGAGATGTCCATACCCCAGCGCAGGTCGAGCTTCTGGAGAATTTCTCCCAGCTCGTTGAGGGATTTGCGGCCAAAATTGCGAAACTTGAGCATCTCGCCCTCGCTGCGGGATACCAGGTCGCGCAGGTGGGTGATCCCGGCGGCCCGCAGGCAATTGGCGGAGCGCACCGAGAGTTCCAGTTCGTCCACCGGCATGGCCAGCAGCCGGGCGATGCGCTTGCTCTCCTCGTCCACCCGCTTCTCCTCGACCTGCGCCGGCTCCTCCTCGAAGTTGATGAAGAGGTTGAGGTGCTCGTTGAGGATGTGGGCGGCCTGGGCGACGGCGTCCTCGGGCTTCAGCGAGCCGTTGGTCCACACCTCCAGGGAGAGCCGGTCGTAGTCGGTGCGCCGGCCGACGCGGGCGTTCTCGACCTCGTACTTCACCTTGAGCACCGGCGAGAAGTTGGCGTCCAGCGGAATCGTGCCGATGGGCTGATCCGGGGCCTTGTTCTCCTCGGAGAAGACATAGCCGCGCCCCTTGCCCACCGTGAACTCCATCTTGAAATGGGCGTTGGCTCCCAGGGTGGCCAGGTGCAGGTCCGGATTCATGACTTCCACGCTGGGGTCGACGGCCAGCTGCTTGGCCAGCAGTTCGCCGGCGCCTTTGGCGTCCACTCTCAGGATCCGGTCCTCTTCCCCGTGGTAGCGCAGGGCCACCTCCTTGAGGTTGAGGATGAGTTCGGGGACGTCCTCGCGGAGGCCCTTGACCACTGAAAACTCGTGCTGCACTCCTTCGATATTCACCCGCTTGATGGCGGCACCCTGGATGGCCGAGAGCAGCACCCGGCGCAGGGCGTGCCCCACGGTCATGCCAAAACCCCGTTCGAGCGGTTGCACCAGGAATTTGCCGTAGGTCTCGTTCAACGAGTCCTTGTCGATCTCGACCAGCCTGGGCATCTGGAGGCCGTCTAGCTTCATAGCGACTCCCTGAAGTTCCGGATTGGAGGTCAGACGCGGGATCAGACCCGCGAGTAGAACTCGATCACCAACTGCTCATCCGCCACGGTCGGGATATGGTCCCGGCTCGGCTTCTCCAGCACGGTTCCCTGGAGATTGACCTTGTCCACCAAAAGCCAGGGCAGCGATTCCCTGGAGCGCCGCATGGACTCGTGGATGACTTCGAGTTGCTTGCTCTGTTCAGTCACCTGGATCACGTCGCCCGGCTTGGTCAGGAACGAGGGGATGTTGACCTTGCGCCCGTTGACCGTGAAGTGGCGGTGGCGGACCAGCTGGCGGGCCGCCTTGCGCGAGGGAGCCATGCCGAGCCTGAAGACGATATTGTCCAGGCGCCCTTCCAGCAGACGCAGCAGATTCTCACCGCTGACGCCGGGAACGCGGGTGGCCTCCTGGTAGTACTTCCTGAACTGGCCTTCGCGCAATCCGTAGATCCGCGACAGCTTCTGCTTGGCGCGCAACTGCACGCTGTAATCGGACTGCTTGCGGCGCATCCCCTGGCCGTGCTGTCCGGGGGCATAGCTGCGCCGCTCAAAGGCGCACTTTTCCAAGTTGCAGCGCTCACCTTTGAGAAACAACTTGGCCCCTTCGCGCCGGCAAAAGCGGCAATTGGGCCCCACGTATCTGCTCATTTTGTCCTTCCCTTCTCAGACCCGGCGGCGCTTGGGGGGCCGGCAACCATTGTGGGGAATGGGAGTGACGTCGCGGATGGCCGAGATCTCCAAGCCGGCGTTCTGCAGGGCGCGAATGGCCGAATCGCGGCCCACCCCCGGACCTTTCACCCAGACCTCTACCCTTCTCAACCCCATGCTGATGGCGTCCTGGGCGGCCCTTTCGGCGGCCAGCTGGCCGGCAAAAGGCGTGGATTTGCGGCTGCCCTTGATGCTCATCTTGCCGGGGGTAGCCCACGAAATCACGTTGCCCTGCCGGTCGGTCAGGGTGACGATGGTGTTGTTGAAGGTGGACAGGATATGGGCGATGCCCACCGACTCTACTTGTTTGGCCTTCTTGCGCCGCCGGCGCGTTCTCTCAGGTGGCAAAGGGCTCTTCCTTCTGCAAAGGTGTCAATGCGGATGCCTACTTGGGCGCCGGGGCCTTCTTCTTGCCGGCCACGGCCTTGCGCGGACCTTTGCGGGTGCGCGCATTGGTGCGGGTGCGCTGACCACGCGCCGGCAGTCCCCGGCGGTGGCGCCACCCCCTGAAGCAGCCGATGTCCATCAGCCGCTTGACGTTCATGCTCACTTCGCTGCGCAGGGTTCCCTCGACCTTCAGCCGATTCTCGATGATGCCGCGCAGCTGGGTGACCTGCTCGTCGCTGAGCGCCTGGACGCGGGTATTGGGATCGACCCCCGCCTGTTCGAGGATCTTGCTCGCGGTGGGCTGACCTATGCCGAAGATGTAGGTGAGCCCGACGGCGATGCGCTTCTCCCTGGGGAGATCCACTCCGGCGATGCGTGCCATTGGGTTCCTCCTAGCCTTGCCGTTGCTTGTGCCGTGGGTTGCGCTTGCAGATCACCCGCAAAACCCCGTGGCGGCGGATGATCTTGCACTCTGAACAGCGCTTGCCGATGGATGCTCTGACCTTCACATTGACCTCCTTGCGGCGGATGGCCTAGGCCATGCGGCGCCCCTGGATCCGCCCCTTCTTCATGAAGCCTTCATAATGCCGGGTGAGCAGCTGTGATTCCAGTTGCTGCAGGGTATCGAGGGCCACCCCGACGACGATCAGCAACCCGGTACCGCCGAAGAACTGGGCAAAGGACTGCGAAACATTGAACTCTTCCGCGATGAAGAAGGGGATGATCGCCACCAGGGCCAGGGCGATGGAACCCGGCAAGGTGATGCGGGTCATGATGCCGTCGATGAACTGCGCGGTCTTCTTGCCAGGCCTCACCCCCGGAATGAATCCCCCGTGCTTCTTCATGGTGTCCGCCACCTGGTTGGGATCCATGACGATGGCGGTGTAGAAATAGGCGAAGAACACGATCATCAGCCCGTAGAGGCTCCAGTAGACAAAAGAGTCCGTCGAGAAGAACCCGCCCAGGGTCTGCATGAAATTGTTGTCCGGAAAGAAGCTGGTCGCCGTCTGGGGCAGAAACATGATGGACTGGGCGAAGATGATGGGAATCACCCCGGCGGCATTGATGCGCAAGGGTATATGGGTGGTCTGCCCGCCGTAGACCCGGCGCCCGACCACCCTTTTGGCGTACTGCACCGGGATCTTGCGCTGTCCCTGGGTCAACAGGATGACGAAGGCCACCATCAGGAACATGACCCCGATCAGGATCAGCTCTTCGATGAGGTTCTTGCCCGCCCCGCGGTTGATCAGGTAGTTGGCCCATTCGGTCTTGACCGCATAGGGCAGTTCGGCGACGATCCCGATGAAGATGATCAGCGACTGGCCGTTGCCGATGCCGCGCTCGGTGATCTGCTCGCCCAGCCACATGATGAAGACCGTGCCGGTGGTGATGGTCAACATGGTCATCAGGCGGAAAGCCCAACCCGGATCGCCCACCGCGCTGATCCCCGACATGGGAGCCCGGATGGTTTCCAGGAACACGCTGACGCCGAAAGACTGCCCAGCGGCCAGGAAGACGGTCCCGTAGCGGGTGTACTGGATGATCTTGCGCCGGCCCTCTTCCCCCTCCCGCTGCAGCTTCTGGAAGAAGGGGACCACCGCTCCCAGCAGCTGCAGGATGATCGAGGCGCTGATATAGGGCATGATCCCCAGGGCAAAGACCGTGGCCCGGGTGAAGGCCCCGCCCACGAACATATCGTAGAGGCCGAAAAGCGTCGACCCGGAACCGGCAAAGAACTCCTGCAGGATCTGCGGGTTGATGCCCGGAATGGTGATCTGCCCGCCGATGCGGTAGACCACCAGCAGGGCACAAGTATAGAGGATGCGGCGGCGCAGATCCGGTATCTTGAAGCAGTTCTGGAAACTCTGCAGCACCTCAGATCACCTCGGCCTTGCCACCGGCCTGGACAATCTTGTCCTGAGCCGACTGGGAAAATTTGTGGGCTCTAAAGGTGAGGCCGCGTGTCAATTCTCCTTCACCCAGGATCTTGACCGGCAGGGTCGCCTTGCGGATAAGGCCGGCCTTTTTCAGCTCTTCGGGGCCGACCACGCCTTCCAGCCCCCGTGCCTCGATGTCGCCCAGGTTGACGACCTGGTAGGTCTTCCGGAAGGGGTTGGTGAACCCGATCTTGGGAATGCGGCGATGCAGGGGCATCTGACCGCCTTCAAACCCGGTGCGGCGACCCCGCGCCCCGCCAGACCGGGCGCGCTGCCCTTTGTGGCCCCGGCCCGAGGTCTTGCCCGTCCCCGAGCCCGTCCCCTGCCCCAAGCGCTTGCGGTCCCGATGGGCTCCCCGGGGTTGCTTTATCTGACCTAGACGCATGGCGCTCCCCGCACCTCCTCGCTACTTTCGATCTGGCGCACCTGCAGCAGGTGCGATACCTTGCGGATCATGCCGCGGATCTGAGGTGAATCTTCGTGCACCACTGGCTGGTGCAGGTGCCTGATACCCAGCGCCCTGACGGTTTCCTGCTGTCCTCTGGACTTGCCGATGGCGCTGCGGCATTGAACAATGGCCAATTTCATCTGCACTCCTCCTCAGCCGCGCAACGCCCCCAATTCCACACCCCGCATCCTGGCCACCATCTCGGGGTTGCGCAACTGCGTGATCCCCTGGAGGGCGGCCTTGACGCTGTTCTGGGAATTGTTAGACCCTAGTGACTTGGTCAGAATATCGTGGATCCCCGCCAATTCGAGCAGGATGCGGATCCCGCCGCTGGCGATGACCCCGGTTCCCGGCGACGCCGGCTTGAGCAACACCTCGGCAGCCCCGAATTTGCCGATGATCTCGTGCGGAATAGTGCTCCCCATCAAGGGCACCTCAACCAGATGCTTCTTGGCGGTCTCAGTACCCTTGCGGATGGCCTCAGCCACCTCGCCCGCCTTGCCCGTACCGATGCCCACGTGCCCTCGGCGGTCGCCCACCACCACCAGGGCGGTGAAGCTGAAGCGGCGTCCGCCCTTGCGCACATGGGCGACGCGGCGGACGCTGTTCTGGACTACCGCCTCGCTGAGTTCCAGACTGGCTAGATCGATCTTGGCCACCTAAAGTCTTCTCCTCTAGAAATTCAATCCGCCCTCACGGGCACCTTCGGCCACCGCCCTGACGATGCCGTGGTACAGAGACCCGGCCCGGTCGAAGACCACCTGGCGGATGCCCTTCTCGGCGGCCTTGGCTGCCAGCAGTTTGCCCAGCAGGCGCCCCTGCTCGGTGCGGTTGCTGAACTCGCCGCGCAACTCCTTGGAAAGGGTGGAGAGTCCGACGAGCGAATGCCCGGCGCCGTCGTCGATGATCTGCGCTTCGATATTGCGCAGGCTCCGATGCACCACCAGTCTGGGGCGCGCCTGGGTACCGCTGACCTTCTTGCGGATCCGGTAGCGGCGCCGATCTAGCACCTGTTTCTTATGGCGATTCTTGTCTGCCATCCTCTGCCTTCTCCGTCCCTGCGCTAAGGGCCCGCGTGGAAATAAATGTCACAGCTCAGGCGACTATCATCGCGAGGCCTAAGCGGAGGCGGTCTTGCCCGCTTTCCAGTGAATCACTTCGTTCTCGTAGCGGATACCCTTGCCCTTGTACGGATCGGGCTTGCGCTTGTCGCGGATCTCCGCCGCAGTCTGCCCCACCTGCTGCTTGTCTACACCGTGCACCACGAGCCGCACCTGGGCTCCCTGGACCGGGTTCTCGGTGGTCAGCTCTATGCCCTCGGGAACCTCGTAGACCACCGGATGAGAATAGCCGATGTGGAGGGTCAGGCGCCGGCCCTGGACCTCGGCGCGAAAACCGATGCCAAAGACGTCGAGCCGCTTGGAAAAGCGCTGGGTGACCCCGGTGACCGCGTTGGCGATCAGCGACCGGGTGAGCCCATGCACCGCGCGGGCGAACTTGTCGTCGGCCTTGCGCTGGATGCGCACCTGCTGCTGCTCGACCTGCAGATCCAGCAGGCTGAGATTGAAGGGCACCCGCAGCTCCCCCTTGGGCCCCTTGACTTTCACCTCGCCCCCCTCGGGGATCACGTCCACTCCCTTGGGGCACTCTATTGGCAATGATCCTATGCGAGACACGCCATACTCTCCAGGTTAACTACCAGACTTTGCAGATGACCTCGCCGCCGATCCCGGCCCTCCTGGCCTCCCGGTCGGTCATCAGACCCCGGGAGGTGGAGATGATGGCGATGCCCAGGCCGCGCAACACCCTGGGGATCTGGTCCTTGGCGGTGTACTGGCGCAGGCCGGGCTTGCTGATGCGCTGCAGCCCGCGGATGAGGCTGTGGCTCTGCTCGTCGTAGCGCAGGTAGAGCCGCAACTGCCCCTGCTTGCCGTCTTCAAAGAAGGCGAAATTGTCGATGAAGCGCTCCTCGGCCATGATGCGCGCTATTTCCCGCTTGACCTTGGATGCCGGCACGTCCACCTTCTTGTGGCGGGCATGGCAGGCGTTGCGGATGCGGGTCAGCATATCGGCGATGGGATCGGTCATACTCATAGCTCGGCTCTCCCTGCCTTTACCAGCTGGCCTTGGTCACCCCGGGGATCTCCCCCTGGAGCGCCAGGTCGCGGAAACAAATCCGGCAGAGGCCGAATTTCCGGTACACCCCGCGGGGCCGCCCGCAGCGCTGACAGCGCGTGTACTTGCGCACCCTGAATTTTGGTTCACGCGAGGCTTTGATAATCAGGCACTTTTTAGCCATCTAGCTCTCCGCATCAGTTGCTGAAAGGCATCCCCAGGAGCCGCAGCAACTCCCTGGCCTCTTCGTCGGTTTTGGCCGAAGTGACGATGGTGATATTCATGCCCCGGATCTGGTCGACCTTGTCGTAGTCGATTTCCGGGAAGATGATCTGCTCTTTGATCCCCATGTTGTAGTTGCCCCGGCCATCGAATCCCTTGATCGGCACCCCGCGGAAATCCCGCACCTGGGGCAGGGCGAAATTCACCAGGCGATCCAGGAACTCGAACATCCGCTCCCGCCTCAGAGTGACCATGCAGCCGACGGGAATGGACTCGCGCAGTTTGAAGTTTGAAATCGCCTTCTTGGCGCGGCGCAAGGCGGGCTTCTGCCCGGTGATCGCCCTCAGGTCCGCCACCGCCCCGTCCATCGCCTTGGGCTCCTGGACGGCCTCCCCCACCCCCATGTTGACCACGATCTTCTCGAGGCGCGGCACTTCCATGGGATTGTGGTAGCCGAAGCGCTCGCGCAGCGCGGGGACTACGTCTTTTTGGTACTGCTCGTTCAATCTGGCCATGAACCCCAGCTCACTTGGAATCGATCATTTCGCCGCTGCGCACTGAAGTCCGCACGTATTTGCCGTTTTCGATCTTTTTCTTGCCGATCCGCGTCGGCTTGTCGGTCTTGGGGCAGATGACCATCAGGTTGGAGACGTGGATAGGCGCCTCCCGCTCGACGATGCCGCCCTGGGGATCCCGCTGGGTGGGGCGCGTGTGGCGTTTCATCAACCGGATGCCTTCCACGATGGCCCGGTTCTTTTCTCTGGAAACGCTGAGCACCTTCCCCCGCTTGCCCTTGTCGTTGCCGCTGACCACCTGAACCTGGTCGCCCTTGCGGATATTCATCTGCACCCTCTCAGACCACTTCGGGAGCCAGGGAGACGATGCGCATGAACTGCTTGTCTCGCAGTTCGCGCGCCACCGGCCCGAAGATGCGGGTTCCCATGGGCTCGTTGTTGTTGTCGACCAGGACCGCGGCGTTTTCGTCGAAGCGGATATAGGACCCGTCCGGCCGCCGGTACTCCTTCTTGGTGCGCACTACCACCGCCCGTGCAACCTGGCCTTCCTTGAGGGGCCCGTTGGGCAGCACGTCGTGCACCGCCACCACGATCAGGTCCCCCACCTTTGCGTACCGCCGCTTGGAGCCGCCGAGCACCCGGATACAGCGCGCCCGCCGCGCGCCGGCGTTATCGGCCATGTTGACGATCGTGTATACTCTGATCATGACTGGCTGTCGCCCTCGCTCACTCGCTGCTCTTTTCCAAGACCGCGACCAGGCGCCACCGCTTGGTCCGGCTCATGGGCCGGCACTCCTGCAACCGCACCAGATCGCCCACCTTTGAGGTATTCTGCTCGTCGTGGGCCACCACCTTCACCGTCCGCTTCTGAAACCGGCCGTAGAGATGATGGGAGATCAACTGCTCGATGGAGACGACCCGCGTCTTCTCGTTGTTGGCCTTGAGAACCCGACCTTCGACGCTGCGCCGGCCTGTGACGTGCTCACTCATAGCTCAAACCTTGTCGCCCTCGGTCTTTGGCGTTGAAGCGCTGCCGGTGCCGCGCTCCCGCAGCACCGTGTGGACCCGCGCGATGTCGCGCCTGAGCTGGCGCAGGCGGATGGGACTGGTCAACTGGCCCAGGGTCTTCTGGAAGCGCAGATTGAACCGCTCTTCCTGCAACTCGTCGACCTTGCGCCGCAGATCCTCGGCACTCATCTCGCGCAACTCAGCGACTTTCATGTTCCTCCCAATCGCTCTACGAACCTGGTCTTGATCGGCAATTTGTGGCCGGCCAGCCGCAGGGCCTCGCGGGCCATGTCCTCGGGAACCCCTGAGAGTTCAAACATCACCCGGCCCGGTTTGACCACCGCCACCCACCCTTCGGGGATGCCCTTGCCTTTGCCCATGCGGGTTTCGGCCGGCTTCTTGGTGATGGGCTTGTCCGGAAAAAGGCGGATCCACATCTTCCCTGAGCGGCTCATGGCGCGGCTGATGGCGATGCGGGCCGCCTCGATCTGCCTGTCGGTGACCCAGCCCGGCTCGATGGCCTTGAGCCCGTACTCGCCAAAGGAGACCATGTCTCCCCCCTTGGTGTGGCCGCGCATGCGGCCCCGGGACTGCTTTCTCCACTTGACCTTCTTGGGCATCAACATGGCTCAGTATTCCTCGGCGATAATCAGGAGGCGCGCACCGCGGCGGTGGGGTCGTCCACCACCTCGCCGTGGCAGATCCACACCTTGACCCCGACGGTTCCGGAGACGGTGAAGGCCGTGGAGGTCGCGTAGTCGATGTCGGCGCGCAGGGTGTGCAGCGGCACCCGCCCGGCCGGCTCCGACTTTTCGCGGCGGGCCATTTCGGCGCCGCCGATCCGGCCGCAACAGACGATGCGGATGCCCTCGGCGCCCATGCGCATCGAGGAGGCCACCGCCTTCTTCATGGCGCGGCGGAAAGCCACCCGCTGCTCCAACTGCTTGGCCAGATTGTCGGCCACCAGCTGGGCGTCCAGCTCTGGCTTCTTGATCTCCTGAATGTTGAGGGACACATCCTTGCCGGTGAGCTGCTTGAGTTCGTCCCGCAGTTTGTCCACTTCGGCGCCCCGGCGGCCGATGGCGATTCCTGGGCGGGCGGTGAACACCTCGATCGTCACCCGCTTGGGATGGCGCTCGATGTTGACGCGCGATACCCCGGCCCGCTGCAGGCGCTGCCGGATGTAGCGGCGCAGCATCAGATCTTCCTTCAGCAGTTCGGCGAAGTCCTTCTCGGCGAACCAGTTCGACCGCCACCCTTTGATCACGCCGAGCCTGAAGCCATAGGGATGCGTCTTTTGGCCCAAAAAAAATCTCCCTGAAGATGAGTTTGGCTGCAGAGGCGGGAATTCCCGTGGAGCGGAAAGACCGCCTCGCTGTTTCAGTCGCCCACCACCACCGTGAGGTGGCTCTGGCGTTTCTTGATCCGATCTGCCGAGCCGCGCGCCCGCGGCCGGATGCGCTTCAGATCCCGCCCTTCATCGGCAAATATCCTCTTGACCACCAGCTCCTCGGGATCCACCGGATTCTCGACGTCCTGGTTGGCGGCGTTGGCAATGGCCGAACGCAGGGTTTTCTCGATGATCTTGGCCACGTGTCTGGAGGAGAAACTCAGAATGGTCATGGCCTCTGCGACCGGCTTGCCGCGGATCAGGTCGATGATCTGGCGCACCTTGGTGGCCGGCACGCCGATATTCCTGGCTATCGCTCTGGTTTCCATGTCATCAGCCCTGATCGACTTATTTCTTGACGGTGCTGGAGCGCTCAGTCAGTCTGCCGCTGTGGCCGCGAAAGGTCCGCGTCGGGGCAAACTCCCCCAGTTTGTGGCCCACCATGTTCTCGGTGATGTAGACCGGAATGAACTTGTTGCCGTTGTGCACTGCCAGGGTGTGGCCGACAAAATCGGGGGTGATGGTGGAGCGCCGCGACCAGGTCTTGACCACCCGCTTGTCGCCGCCCCGATTGAGCGCCTCGACCTTTCTGGCCAGGCTGGCGTCGATGAAAGGTCCCTTCTTGACCGATCTGGGCATGAATCGAATGCTCCCTATTTGGCCTTGCGCCGGCGCAGGATCAAGGCGTTTGACTTATGCTTGCGCTTGCGGGTCTTGTAGCCCTTGGTCGGCTGGCCCCAGGGAGTGACCGGATGACGCCCCCCCGAGGTCTTGCCCTCGCCGCCGCCGTGCGGGTGGTCGTGGGGGTTCATCGCCACCCCGCGCACCTTGGGCCGGCGCCCCAGCCAGCGGGAACGCCCCGCCTTGCCGACGACCACGTTGCCGTGATCCACGTTGCCCACCTGGCCGATGGTGGCCATGCACTCGACCGGCACCTCGCGGATTTCACCCGAGGGCAGCTTGAGCTGCGCCCGCCGTTCATCGCGCCCGGCGATCTGCGCCTCGGCACCGGCGCTGCGCGCCAGCTGGCCGCCGCGGCCCGGCTGCAGTTCGACATTGTGCACGGTGGTGCCGATGGGAATGCGCGAGAGCGGCAGCGCGTTCCCCACCTGGATGCCCGCCTCGGCGCCGGCGCTTACCGTGTCGCCGACCTTGAGGCCGTTGGGCGCGAGGATGTAGCGCTTGTCGCCGTCGCGGTAGAAGAGCAGGGCGATGAAGGCCGAGCGATTGGGATCGTACTCCAGGGAAGCGACCCGCGCCGGCACCCCGATCTTGTCGCGCCGGAAATCGATGATCCGGTAACGCCGCTTGTGGCCGCCGCCCCGGCGGCGCATGGTCATCCGGCCCTGGGCATTGCGGCCACCCGACCTGGACAGGGGCGCCACCAGCGACTTCTCCGGCGCCTTGTCGCTCAGCTCGGCAAAGGATACTACCGTCTTATAGCGGAGGACGGGGGTGGTAGGTCTGAATCTCTTGACGGGCATCGTGCAGCTAGGCCTCGGGCTAGATGTTTTCGATCAGGGCGATGGACTCGCCAGTCTTCAGTGACACATAAGCCTTCTTCCATCCAGACCGGCGTCCCTGGAAGGCGCCCTGGCGCTTGGGCCTGGAAGGCACGTTCACCGTGCGCACCGATTTCACCTGCACGCTGAAGATGGATTCGACCGCCTGGCGGATCTGCACCTTGGTGGCGCCGGCAGCCACCCGAAAGGTATAGGTATTGGCCGCTTCCCGTGCCGCCGTGGCCTTCTCGGTGAGGATGGGGCGCTTGAGGATGGTATAAGCCTGGTTCACGCGCGTCTCACTCCTTGTCAGGACCGGCAAAGATCTGGGGGAGCTTGCCCAGCGCCTGGCGGGTGAACAGCACGGCGTCGGCTTTCAGGATGTCGTAGGTGCACAAGGTGCCGACCGGCTGGATCTCGACTCCGGGCAAGTTGCGCCCCGACTTGAGGAGCACGGGGGTGCTTTCCGAGGTCACGAAAAGCAGGCGTTGGCCGCCCAGGCCGCAGGCGTCGATGACCGCCTTGAAGGACTTGGTGCTGGGAGCCGACAGCTCGAAATCGGCGACCACCTTGACCAGCCCGTCCCGCCCCTTCAGCGAGAGGGCCGAAGAAAAGGCCCGCTGCTTGAGCCCCTTGGGCATCCGCGTCCGGTAGGAGCGGGGAACGGGCCCGAAAGCCACGCCGCCACCCTTGACCGCCGGGGACTTGAGGGAGCCCAGACGGGCTTGGCCAGTGCCCTTCTGCCGGTGGTGCTTCTTGCTGGTGCGGCTCACCTCGGCGCGGGTTTTGACCGCCGCCGTGCCCTGGCGCTGGTTGGCCTCGTAGGCCACCACCGCCCGGTAAAGGGCGTATTCGGAAACCTCGGCCTCGAAGAGATGGGAAGGCAACTCCACTGTCCCCTCGCCCTTGCCCGCTGAACTCAGCACTTCGACCTGCACGACTGCATCCTTTTCCTGAAAAGTTTGGCGCTGCTGTCAGACCTTGATGTCGATGCCGATGCCCGCCGGCAAGTCGAGCTTCATCAGGGAGTCCACCGTCTGCGGGGTGGAATCGTAGATGTCTATGAGCCGCTTGTGGACCCGGGTCTCAAACTGTTCCCGCGACTTCTTGTCCACATGCGGCGAACGCAGGACGGTGTAGACGGTGCGGTCCGTGGGCAGGGGCACCGGGCCGGCGACCCTGGCGCCACTCCGTTTCACCGTCTGCACGATCTCGTCCACCGAACGATCCAGCGCCGCGTGATCGTATGCCTTGAGGCGTATGCGTATTCTCCCGACTGCCACTGGCGGCCTCCCCGCTCGACTTACTCGATGATCTCGGTGACGATACCCGAGCCGATGGTCCGACCGCCTTCACGGATGGCGAAGCGCAACTGCTGTTCGATGGCGATGGGGCAGGGGGTCAGATCCACTTCCATGGTGACATTGTCGCCTGGCATGACCATCTCGGTGCCCTGGGGCAGGGCGATGTTGCCGGTCACGTCGGTGGTGCGGAAGTAGAACTGCGGGCGGTAGCCGGTGAAGAAGGGCTTCTCGCGGCCCCCTTCCTTGGTGGTCAGCACGTAGACTTCGGCCTTGAACTTGGTGTGCGGGGTGATGCTGCCTGGCTTGCACAGCACCATGCCGCGCTGCAACTCGTCCTTCTCGACGCCGCGCAGCAGCAGGCCCACATTGTCGCCGGCATCGCCCGAGTCGAGTTCCTTGCGGAACATCTCGACGCCGGTGCACACCGTTTTGCGGGTCTCCTTGATCCCCACGCTCTCGATTTCTTCGCCGAGCTTGACCCGGCCGCGCTCGATACGGCCGGTGCCCACCGTGCCGCGGCCGGTGATGCTGAACACGTCTTCGACCGGCATGAGGAAGGGCAGGTCGACCGGGCGCTGGGGCATCGGGATGTATTCGTCGACCGCGTCCATCAGCTTGTCGATGGCCTGGAGGCCGATCTCGCTGGAGTCCCCTTCGAGAGCCTTGAGGCCGGAGCCGCGGATCACCGGGATCTCGTCGCCTGGGAAGTCGTAACTGGAGAGCAGTTCGCGGGTTTCGAGTTCGACCAGGTCGAGGAGTTCGGGATCGTCGACCATATCGACCTTGTTGAGGAAGACCACGATGCGGGGCACGTTGACCTGGCGGGCCAGGAGGATGTGCTCGCGGGTCTGGATCATGGGGCCGTCGGCGGCGCTCACCACCAGGATCGCGCCGTCCATCTGGGCGGCGCCGGTGATCATGTTCTTGATGTAGTCGGCGTGGCCCGGACAGTCGACGTGGGCATAGTGCCGCTTCTCGGTCTCGTACTCGGCGTGATGGACGTTGATCGTCACCCCACGGAGCTTCTCTTCGGGGGCATTGTCGATCTCATCTACCCCCTTGGCCTTGGCCAGGCCCTTGCTCGCCAGGCGGTTGGTGATGGCGGCGGTCAGGGTGGTCTTGCCGTGATCCACGTGGCCGATGGTGCCGATGTTGAGGTGGGGCTTATTGCGCTGAAACTTCTCCTTGGCCATATCTCTCCCTCTCTTCCTTGCTTTATAACAATTTATTTTTTCGTGTCTTTGCCCTGGGCCTTGGCGACGATTTCGTCGGTGATCTGCCTGGGAACCTCGCGGTACTTGGAGAATTGCAGGGTGAACACCGCCCGCCCCTGGGTCAGCGAGCGCAGGCGGGTGGCGTAACCGAAGGTCTCGCTCAGCGGAATCAGGGCGCTGATCACCTGGGCATCTGAACGGGGATTGATGCCCGAAACGTCGCCGCGATGGGAATTGAGATCGCCGATCACATCGCCCAGGTACTGCTCGGGGACCACTACTTCCAGTTCCATGATCGGTTCCATCAGGAAGGGCTTGGCCTTCAGTGCGCCCGCCTTGAAGGCCATGGAGCCCGCGACCTTGAAGGCCATTTCCGAAGAGTCCACCTCGTGGTAGGAACCGTCCAGCAGGCTGACCTTGACGTCCTCGATGGGATAACCGGCCACCGGCCCGTTGAGCATGGCTTCCTGGATGCCCTGGCGCACCGGGTTGACATATTCCCTGGGGATGGAGCCGCCGACGAGCTTGGACTCGAAGACCAGGCCCGTTCCCGGCTCGCCCGGCTCCATCTCGATCTCCACGTGCCCGTACTGGCCCCGGCCGCCCGACTGACGCACGAAGCGCCCGGTAGCCTCCACCTTGTTGCGCAGACCTTCCTTGTAGGCCACCTGGGGCCGGCCCACATTGGCTTCGACCTTGAACTCGCGGAAGAGGCGGTCGATGAGGATTTCGAGGTGCAGCTCGCCCATGCCCGACATCACCGTCTGCCCGGTCTCGGCGTCTACCCTGACCAGGAAGGTGGGGTCTTCCTCGCTGAGCTTGGCCAGGGCGATGTGGAGCTGCTCCTGGTCGGCGCGGGTCTTGGGCTCGATGGCCACGTGCACCACGGGCTTGGCGAACTCGATGCGCTCCAGGATGATGGGCGCCTTTTCGTCGCAGAGGGTATCGCCGGTGGTGGTGCTCTTGAGGCCGACCACCGCGACGATGTCGCCGGCCCAGACCTCCTTGCGCTCGGTGCGGTTGTTGGCGTGCATCTCCAGCAAGCGCGAGATCCGCTCCCGCCTGCCCGAGGTGGCGTTGTACACATAAGAACCGGCCTGGAGCTGGCCGGAATAGACTCGCACAAAGGTCAGGCGGCCCACGAAGGGGTCGGTCATGACCTTGAAGGCCAGGCCGGCAAAGGGTTCTTCGTCTCTGGCCTGGCGCACCACTTCCTCTTCGGAGTTGGGCAAGGTGCCCTGGACCTGGCCGATGTCCAGAGGAGAAGGCAGAAAATCGACCACTGCATCCAGCAAGTGTTGGACGCCTTTGTGGCGGAAGGCGCTACCGCAGGTGACCGGCACGGCCTTCATGGCCACGGTGGCCTGGCGCAGGGCCGTCCGGATCTCGACTGGGCTGATCTCCTCGCCCTCGAGGAATTTCCCGAGCAGGTGGTCGTCGAAGTCAGCCACCGCCTCGAGCATCTTCTCCCGGTAGTGAAGGGCGTTCTCCAGCAGATCCGCGGGAATATCTGTCTCGAAGAACTTCGACCCCTGCGAACCTTCCTCGTAGGTGATGGCCTTCATGGTGATGAGGTCGATGATCCCGGTGAAGGTTTCGCCGGTGCCGATGGGCAGGTGGACCGGCACAAAATTGCTGCCCAGGCGCTCGGTGAGCATGGCCAGGACCCGGTAGAAGTCGGCCCCGTTGCGATCCATCTTGTTGACAAAGGCGATGCGCGGCACGCTGTAGCGGTTGGCCTGGCGCCAGACCGTCTCCGACTGAGGCTCGACCCCTCCCACCGCACAGAAGACCCCGATGGCCCCGTCCAGCACCCGCAGGGAACGCTCCACCTCGGCGGTAAAATCGACGTGCCCCGGGGTGTCGATGATGTTGATCCGGTGGTCGCGCCATTCGCAGGCCGTGGCGGCCGAGGTGATGGTAATGCCCCGTTCGCGCTCCTGCTCCATCCAGTCCATCGTGGTGTTGCCCTCGTGGACTTCGCCCATGCGATGGACGCGCCCGGTGTAGAACAGGATGCGCTCGGTGGTGGTGGTCTTGCCGGCGTCGATGTGCGCGGCAATGCCGATGTTGCGGGTGACGCTCAGGTCGTGTTCGCGTGCCATTTTCTCTCAGAACCGATAATGGGCAAAAGCCTTGTTCGCCTCGGCCATGCGGTGGACATCGTCGCGCTGGCGAATAGCGCCCCCTTCGCCCTTGGAGGCGGCGATCAATTCATTGGCCAGTCTCTCTGCCATGGTCCGCTCGGAGCGCTCGCGCGCAAAGCGGATGAGCCACTTGATGGAGCGGGAGGTGCGCTCTTCGGGGCGGACCTCCAACGGTACCTGGTAGGTGGCACCGCCCACGCGCCGGGAACGCACCATGACCATGGGCTTGACCTTCTCCACCGCCACCTGGAAAACCTCGATGCCCGGCTGGCCGGTACGCTGGCCGATCAGATCCACCGCGTGGTAGAAGATGTGCTCGGCCACGCTCTTCTTGCCCTGCTTCATGAGGCAGTTCATGAAGCGGGAGGCCAGCACATTGTTGAACTTGGGATCCGGCAGGATCTGCTTTTTGGTAATCCGTCTGCGGCGCGACATTTATGCTGTCATTCCCCTGGGCTATTTTTTGTCTTTCTTGTCGGGCCTTCTGGCGCCGTACTTGGAGCGGCCCTGCTTGCGCTCAGCCACCCCGCTGGTGTCGAGCACCCCGCGAATTATGTGGTACCGGACACCCGGGCAGTCCTTGACGCGCCCGCCGCGGACCAGGACGATGGAGTGCTCCTGCAGGTTGTTGCCTTCTCCGGGGATATAAGCCGTGACCTCCTGGCCGGTGGTCAGGCGCACCCGGGCCATCTTGCGCAGGGCGGAGTTGGGCTTTTTGGGGGTGGAGGTGAAGACCCTGGTGCACACCCCGCGGCGCTGGGGGCATCCCTGGAGCGCCGGCGCGTCGGTTTTCTTTTTGAACTGGATGCGCCCTTTGCGGACCAACTGGCTGATCGTCGGCAAGAATCGTGCTCTCCCGGTTCAGAGGTTCAGGCGAAAGTAGCGGTAAACTCAAAATATAAGTATGGATTTTCCATCCGTCAATACTCTTCGCCCACCGAGCTGGTTTCCACCGTCAGGCCGTTTCCATCCCCATTGACCCCGGCCGCGCCATTGCCCTCTTCCGCGTACGAAACCCCCCGGTACAGGGTGGTTCCGGTGCCGGCCGGGATGAGGCGGCCGATGATGACGTTCTCCTTGAGGCCGCGCAGGTGGTCGATCTTGCCCTGGACCGCCGCCTCGGTGAGCACGCGGGTGGTTTCCTGGAAGGAAGCCGCCGAGATGAAGCTGTCGGTGCGCAGGGAAGCCCGGGTGATTCCCAGGAGGATGGGCTGGCAGGTGGCCGGATCTCCCCCCTCGCTGATGACCTTTTCGTTCTCCCGGTTGAAGCGGATCTTGTCCACCTCCTCGCCTTCCAGGAAGTTGGTGTCGCCGGGATCCATCACCTTGACCTTCTGCAGCATCTGGCGCACGATGACCTCGACGTGCTTGTCGTTGATCGCCACCGCCTGCAGGCGGTACACGTCCTGGATTTCGTTGACCAGGTATTCCTCGACCTTGTGAATGCCCTGGACGCGCAGGATGTCGCGCGGGTCCACGGCGCCTTCTGAGAGGCGTTCGCCGGCCACCACGTGGTCCCCCTCGTGCACCCGCAGGTGCTTGCCGTAGGGAACCAGGTACTTGCGCTCCTCGCCGTCCACCGAGATCACCGTGAGTTCGCGATTGCCGCGGACCAGCCCACCGAAATGGACCGTGCCGTCGATTTCGGAGATCACCGCCGGCTCCTTGGGCCGCCGCGCCTCGAAGAGTTCGGCCACCCTGGGCAGACCACCGGTGATGTCGCGGGTTTTGGTGCGCTCCCGCGGGATCTTGACCAGGATCTGGCCGGGCTGGATGCGGGCCCCGTCGGCGACCAGCAGGCGCGCCCCCACCGGGATGATATAGGCCCGCCGGCCCCGGTCTTGGCTGACCACCTCGATCTGGGGGCTGAGCGAGCGATCGCGCTGCTCGACGATGACCCTGGCGCTCATGCCCGTGGTCTCGACGAACTCCTCGCGCATGGTCACCCCGTCGATGATGTCGGTGAACTTCACCGCCCCGGCCCGGTCGCTGATGATCACGTTGTTGTAGGGGTCCCATTCGTAGAGCACCTGGGAGGGATCGACCGCGTCGCCATCCTTGACCTTGAGGTTGGCCCCATAGGGCACGTCGATATGTCCCCTGACCCGGTTCTGCTCGTCCAGGAGATTGATACCGCCGTTGCGCACCGTGACCACCGGCCCCAGTTCGGGATTCTCGACGGTGAGGATGTTGACGAACTGGATGCGCCCCTGCCGGCGGGCGGTGATCTGGGACTGCTCGGCGATACGGCTGGCGGTCCCGCCGATGTGGAAAGTGCGCAGGGTCAGCTGGGTACCCGGCTCCCCGATGCTCTGGGCGGCGATCACCCCCACTGCCTCGCCCACGTTGACGATCTTGCCGGTGGCCAGGTTGCGCCCGTAGCACTTGGCGCACACGCCCCGATCCGATTCGCAGGTGAGCACCGAGCGGATATTGACCGTTTCGATGCCGGAAGTGGCGATGCGTTTGGCGTCTTCCTCTTCCAGCAGACTGCCGGCCACCACCACCACCGACCCATCGGGGTCCAGGGCATCTTCGATCAGCACCCGGCCCACGATGCGGTCGGCTAGCGGCTCGACGATCTCCTCGCCGTCCTTGAGCGCCCCGATCATGATGCCCTGCCCGGTGCCGCAGTCCCCTTCGCTGATCACCACGTCCTGGGCCACGTCGACCATGCGCCGGGTCAGGTACCCGGCCTCGGCGGTCTTCAGCGCGGTGTCGGCCAGTCCCTTGCGCGCCCCGTGGGTGGAGATGAAGTACTCCAACACCGAAAGCCCCACCTTGAAGGAGGCGATGATCGGGGTCTCGATGATCTCGCCCACCGCGCCGGTCAGCTTCTTCTGGGGCTTGTTCATCAGGCCGCGCATGCCCCCCAGCTGCTTGATCTGGTCCTCGCTGCCGCGGGCACCCGAATCCTTCATAATATAGACCGAGTTGAAACCGTCCTCGGCGTTCTCCAGCGCCTTCTGCACCGCCCGCGACACCGAGGAGGTGGCATGGGTCCAGATGTCGATGATCTTGTTGTAGCGCTCGCCGTCGGTGATGATGCCGTTGGCGTACTGGTCCCGGACCTTCTCCACCTCCTTGAGCGCCGCCTGGATCAGGTTGTCCTTCTCCTTGGGCACCACCACGTCGTCGATGGAGATGGTGATGCCGGCCATGGTCGCGTGATGGTAACCCATCTTCTTGAGCTGGTCGACGAACTCGGCGGTGCGGCGGTTGCCCAGGTAGCGGTGCACCTCGCCGGTGATCCGCTTGATGTCGCCCTTGTCGATATTCTGGTTGATGAAGCCCAGTTCCTCGGGCAACACCTCGTTGAAGATGAGCCGGCCTACGGTGGTGTCGACCAGCTCGCCCTTGATGCGCACCTTGATGGGCTGGTGCAGGGTGATGCGCCCCGACTCGTAGGCGGCCTCGGCCTCCAGGCGGTTGGCGAAACGCCTTTCCTGCTTGTCGGCATCCCCGAACCTGACCTTGGTCAGGTAGTAGCTGCCCAGCACGATGTCCTGCGGGTTGTCCATGATCACCGGCTCGCCGTCGGCCGGTTTTAACAGATTTTGGGTGGACAGCATCAGCAGCCGCGCCTCGATCTGGGCCTCGAAGGAGAGCGGCACGTGGACGGCCATCTGGTCACCGTCGAAATCGGCGTTGAAGGCGGCGCAGACCAGCGGGTGCAGGCGGATGGCCTTGCCCTCGACCAGGATGGGCTGGAAGGCCTGGATGCCCAGGCGGTGGAGGGTGGGCGCCCGATTGAGCATCACGCAGTGGTCCTGGATGATCTCCTCCAGGATGTCCCACACCTCGGGCCTTTCGCGCTCGACCAGCTTCTTGGCGCTCTTGACGGTCTGCACCAGACCCTTCTCTTCGAGCTTGCGGATGACGAAGGGCTTGAACAGTTCCAGGGCCATGCTCTTGGGCAGGCCGCACTGGTGCAGTTTCAGATCGGGGCCGACCACGATCACCGAGCGGCCCGAATAATCCACCCGCTTGCCCAGCAGATTCTGGCGGAAGCGCCCCTGCTTGCCCTTGAGCAGGTCGCTGAGGGACTTGAGGGAGCGGTTGCCGTCGCCGCGCACCGCCCGCGAGCGCCGGCCATTGTCGAAGAGGGCGTCCACCGCCTCCTGCAGCATGCGCTTCTCGTTGCGCAGGATGACCTCGGGTGCCTTGATGCTGATCAGCTTCTTGAGGCGGTTGTTGCGGTTGATGACCCGCCGGTAGAGATCGTTGAGGTCCGAGGTGGCGAAGCGCCCGCCCTCCAGCGGCACCAGGGGTCGCAGGTCGGGAGGAATGACCGGGATGACGTCGAGGATCATCCACTCCGGGCGGTTTTCGGACTGGCGGAAGGCCTCCACCACCTTCAGGCGCTTGAGGGCTTCCTGCTTGCGCTGGATGGAGGTCTCCATCCGCACCCGGGCGCGCAGTTCGGCGGAGAGTTCCTCGATGTCGATCTGGGCGAGCAGTTGCTTGATGGCCGCCGCGCCCATGCCCACCGTCAGTTCGATACCCTGGGCGCGCAGTTCGGCCAGTTCCTCCTCGGTGAGAATGGCCAGCTTTTCGACCGGCGCGTTCTTGGGATCGATGACCACGTAGGACTCGTAGTAGAGGATCCGCTCGAGATTGCGCATCGAGACGTCCATCAGCGCCCCGATGCGCGAGGGCAGGGACTTGAAGTACCAGATGTGCGAGACCGGGACCGCCAGTTCGATGTGTCCCAGCCGCTCGCGCCGCACCTTGGCCTGCGTCACCTCGACTCCGCAGCGGTCGCAGACCACCCCGCGGTAGCGGATGCCCTTGTACTTGCCGCAATGGCAGTTCCAGTCCTTGACCGGCCCGAAGGTCTTTTCGCAGAACAGGCCGTCCCGCTCGGGCTTGAAGGAGCGGTAGTTGATGGTTTCGGGCTTGGTCACCTCGCCGTTGGACCAGGAGCGGATGGTGTCCGGCGAAGCGAGCTGGATGCGAATCGAATCGAAGTCAGTGGGTTTACGCGAGGTATTCGTCTTGATCACTGCAGACCCCCTTTGGCGATTGGGCGAAGGTTCGTTCCGAAATCAGTAGGTCTCGGCGACTCTGCTGTCCTCGAGGATGACGTCGAGGCAGAGGCTCTGCAATTCCTTGACCAGCACGTTGAAAGATTCGGGAATTCCGGGTTCCGGCGGATTCTCCCCTTTGACGATGGCCTCGTAGATCTTGGAGCGGCCCGCCACGTCGTCGGACTTGACGGTGAGCATCTCCTGCAGGGTGTAGGCTGCCCCGTAGGCTTCCAGCGCCCAGACCTCCATTTCGCCGAAGCGCTGGCCGCCGAACTGCGCCTTGCCGCCCAGCGGCTGCTGGGTGACCAGGGAGTAGGGGCCGATGGAGCGGGCGTGGATCTTGTCGGCCACCAAGTGGGAGAGCTTCATCATGTAGATGTAGCCCACCGTGACCCGCTTGTCGAGCCGGCGGCCGGTGCGGCCATCGCAGAGCGCCGCCTTGCCGTCCTCGGGCAGGCCGGCCTTGTTCAGCCAGCCCTTGATCTCGTCCAGCGAGGCGCCGTCGAAGACCGGCGTGGCCACGTGCAGCCCCAGGGCCTCGGCAGCCCAGCCCAGATGGGTTTCAAAGATCTGGCCCAGGTTCATGCGCGAGGGCACGCCCAGGGGGTTGAGCACGATGTCGACCGGTGTGCCGTCCTCCAGGTAGGGCATATCCTCCTCCGGGACGATCTGGGAGACCACCCCTTTGTTGCCGTGGCGGCCCGCCATCTTGTCGCCCACCGCGAGTTTGCGCTTCTTGGCGATATAGACCTTGACCAGCTGGATGATCCCCGGAGGCAGTTCGTCGCCGCGCGTGATCCTTTCGACTCGCCGCTCGGTCTGCTCCTCGACCAGCTGGATCTGCTCGGCGGCGTAACGCAATAAGATTTCGACCCGCTCGTCGGTGTCGGCGTCGCCGGTCCAGCCCTCCTCGGGCATCAACTCGGAGAAGTCGACCCGCTCCACCAACCGGTCGCTCATCGGCGTCCCCTCTCGCACCACCACCGCTCCATCCTGCTTGTTGCGCAACCTGCCCAGCTTGCAGTCCTTGAGCAGCTCGCCCAACTGCCGGTCGCGCTCCCGGCGCAGGTTATCCACCCGCTCCTTGGCCTCGGCGCGCAGCTCCTCGATCTCCTTCTTCTCCTTCTTGCGCGAGCCTTCGCTGCGCTCCTTGCGCGAGAAGACCACCCGGTCGATGACCACTCCCTCCATCCCCGGAGGGGCCTTGAGGGAGGCGTCGCGCACGTCCCCGGCCTTCTCGCCGAAGATGGCGCGCAGCAGGCGCTCCTCGGGTGACAGTTCGGTCTCACCCTTGGGGGTTACCTTGCCGACCAGGATGTCGCCAGGCCCCACCTCGGCGCCGATGCGGATGATCCCTTCCTCGTCCAGGTTGCGCACCACCAGCTCGCTGACGTTGGGAATCTCGCGGGTGATCTCCTCCTGGCCCCGCTTGGTGTCGCGCACCTGCAGCTCGAACTCCTCGATGTGGATCGAGGTGAACACTTCCTTCTTGAGCAGACGCTCGCTGATGATGATGGCGTCTTCGAAGTTGTAGCCGTTCCAGGGCATGAAGGCCACCAGCACGTTCATGCCCAGCGCCAGGTCACCCCGCTCGGTGGCCGGGCCGTCGGCCAGGGCCTGCCCCTTGCGGATCTTGTCGCCTACCTGCACCAGGGGGCGCTGGTTGATGCAGCAGTCCTGGTTGGAGCGGCTGAACTTGATGAGCTTGTAGGTGTCCTCGTCGGCGGTGTCCAGGGGCGAGAGGGGGGTACTGTGCCGTTTGTCGCGTTTGACCACGATGCGATCGGCATCGACCCGCACCACCTCCCCCGGATTGCGGGCCAGCACCACCGCGCCCGAGTCGCGCGCCACCTTGCCCTCCATGCCGGTGCCCACCAGGGGCGCCTGGGTGAAAAGCAGGGGCACTGCCTGGCGCTGCATGTTGGAACCCATCAGCGCCCGGTTGGCGTCGTCGTGCTCCAGGAAGGGGATCAGCGCGGCAGCGGCGCTGACCAGCTGCTTGGGCGACACGTCCATGTACTGCACCTCGGAAGGCGGCAGCATGGGATAATCGTCGCGCTGGCGCGCCTTGACCAGCGAATTGAGGAAATTGCCCTTGGCGTCCAGCGGTTCGTTGGCCTGGGCGATGGTGTAGCGGTCTTCCTCGTTGGCCGTCAGGAACTCGATCTCTTCGGTGGTCCGGCTGTTGACCACCTTGCGGTAAGGGGTCTCGAGGAAACCGAAGGCGTTGACCCTGGCGTAGGTACTCAGCGAGGAGATCAGGCCGATGTTCGGACCTTCGGGCGTCTCGATGGGACAGATGCGGCCGTAATGGGTGTAGTGGACGTCGCGCACCTCAAAACCGGCCCGGTCGCGGCTCAGACCGCCGGGCCCCAGAGCGCTGAGCCGGCGCTTGTGGGTCAGCTCGTCGAGCGGGTTGGTCTGCTGCATGAACTGGGAGAGCTGGCTGCTGCCGAAGAAGGCCTGCACCACCGTCGATACCGTGCGGGCGTTGATCAGGTCGTGGGGAGTGATCTTGTCCTCGTCGCGCAGGCTCATGCGCTCGCGGATGGTGCGCGCCATGCGCGTCAACCCGATGCTGAACTGGTTGGCCAGCAACTCGCCCACCAGTCGCACCCGGCGGTTGCCCAGATGGTCGATGTCGTCGGTGTGCCCCTGGCCCAGCCGCAGCCCCAGCAGGCAGCGGATGATGGAGGTGAAATCCTCCAGGTGGAGAATGGTGCTCGACAGCGGAATGGCCAGTTCGAGCCGGCGGTTGATGCGGTAGCGGCCCACATCGCCCAGATTGTAGCGCTTGGGGTTGAAAAAGAGACGGTCGAGCAGGCCGCGCGCCGTCTCGATGTTGGGCGGATCACCTGGGCGCAGCAGGTTGTAGATGCGGGAAAGAGCGTCCTCCTCGCTTTCGCTGGGATCCTTCTTCAGGGTGTTTTCGATCACCCCCGGGTCGGTGCCTTCGGGAACCGCCAGGAGTTTGACCTTCTTGATCTTGGCTTCCAGCAGTTTCTGGAGATGCTCCCCGGTGAGGGTGTCGTAAGCCTCGGCGATCACCTCGCCGGTCTTCTTGTCGACCAGATCCTCGCCGCCCACCTGACGCCCGACCACTTCGTCGACGACCTCGACCTCCACATCATCGCGGAAGAGGGCGAGAATGTCCCCAGCCCGCGAAAAACCCAGGGCGCGCAGCAGCAGGGTGATGGGCAGCTTGCGCCGGCGGTCGATATGCACGTACATCACGTCGTTGATGTCCATGCTGAATTCGAGCCAGGGCCCCTTGAGCGGCAGGATGCGGGCCGAGAAGAGGCGCTTGCCGTTGGGGTGCATGGTCTCGTCGAAGAAGACCCCAGGCGAGCGGTGCAGCTGGCTGACCACCACCCGCTCGGCGCCGTTGATCAGGAAGGTGCCCTGATCGGTCATCAGCGGCAGTTCGCCCAGAAAGACCGGCTGTTCCACCACGTCCTTGACCGGATTTTCCGGGCTCTCCTTGTCGCGCGTCACTAGGCGCAGGGTGGCTCGCAGGGGGGCGGCAAAGGTCATGCCCCGTTCGCGGCACTCTTCGACCGTATAGCGCGGGTTGCCGATGGAGTAGTCCACGTACTCCAGAGAATAGATATTGTGGACGTCGGTGATGGGAAACACGCTTTCAAAAACCAGATGCAGACCCTTGCGCTGACGCTTGCTGGGAGGTGTATCGAGCTGCAGAAAGGAACGGTACGAATCGATCTGGATTTCCAGCAGGTTCGGCATCTCGACAACTTCGCCGATTTTGCCGAACGAATGTCTCTCAATGCTGCCGTTCAGCTTGCTCAAGCCCCGGGCTCCTTCTTTGCAAGTTTAAGCCAAAAGCTCATGGAGCACTGGCCGTCTGCAAAAGGCAGAGGGCCAGCCCTTCCATGAGCTTTCGAATGGCGCGTGCGAGATCGATAATGGAGCGACGCCTTACTTGATCTCTATGATGGCGCCGACCTCGGTCATGCGGGCCTGAATATCATCGGCTTCCTGCTTCGAGACTCCTTCCTTGATCGGCTTGGGCGCTTCGTCCACCAGGGCCTTGGCTTCCTTGAGGCCCAGATTGGTGATTTCGCGCACCACCTTGATCACCTGGATCTTCTTTTCGCCGGCGCTGGTCAGGATCACGTCGAAGGTATCCTTCACCGGGGCAGCTTCAGCAGCGGCGGCCGGGGCAGCCCCGACCATCATCATCGGCGCGGCGGCGGAAACGCCGAACTTGGTCTCCAGGGCCTTGACCAGCTCAGCCAGCTCGAGCACGGTGAGGCCGCTGATCGCCTCGATGATCCCGGCGACTTTGGCGCTGGGAGTCGATTCTTCACTCATCTCGCAAAACCTCCATTAATGAAGTGTAGGATCATTTGTGACCGGTCGATCAGGCGCCCTCGCCCTGCTTCTTCTCGATAGCGGCGATGACTCCGACGAGGTTGCGCAACAGACCCGTCAGGACTCCAGAGAGGCCGTAGAGGGGTCCCTGGGCAGCTCTCACCACTTGGGCGAGGAGCTGTTCGCGGGAGGGCAGGGAAGCGAGTGCTTTGATTTGCTCGGAGGAGATGACCTGGCCGTCGACCAGGCCGCTCTTGATAGCGATCTTGCCGCCGGTATCGATGAACTTCTGCAAGATCTTCGCCGGCGCTACCGGATCGTCCTTGGCAAAAGCGATGGCCGTGGGACCGACGAAATACTGTTCCAGACCGGCGATACCGGCCTCCTGGGCCGCGCGTTTGGCCAGGCGGTTCTTGACCACCTCGTATTCGACCGATGCCTTGCGCAGCTGGCTGCGCAGGTCGGTGACCGAAGCCACGTCGAGGCCGGTGAAATCCGCCAGGAAGATGGCTGTTGATCCCGCCATCTTCTGGGTCAACTCATTTACCTTTGCTACCTTCTCTGCAGTGGGCATTTGCGAGGTATCCCCTGTGCTGAACTCATTCCCTGAGGCAGACGCTCAACTGACCAGCGCCGGGTCGATGCGCACCCCTGGTCCCATGGTCGAAGAGATGACCAACTTGCGGATGTAGTGCCCCTTGGCAGAGGCCGGCTTGGCCCGCATGATCGCCTCGGTGAAGGCCTTGGCGTTTTCGATGATGGCCTCTTCGCTGAAGGAGAGTTTGCCGATGGGCGCCTGGGCGTTGTTTCCCGATTTGGCGTCGGCGCGGAACTCGATGCGCCCTGCCTTGGCCTCCCTCACCGCCCGCCCGACTTCGCGGGTGACCGTGCCGGTCTTGGGGTTGGGCATCAAGCCGCGAGGTCCCAGGATACGCCCCAGTTTGCCCACCTGCCCCATCATGTCCGGAGAGGCGATGACCATGTCGAAGTCCAGCCAGCCCTTCTGGATCTTGTCGACCAAATCAGCGCCGCCCACCTCGTCGGCGCCGGCATCCTGGGCCTCCTTCACGAGTTCGCCCTGGGTGATGACCACGATCCGCATCGTCTTGCCGGTCCCGTGGGGCAGCATCACCGTCCCGCGCAAGGCCTGGTCGGCCTGGCGCCCGTCGATGCCCAGGTGGAAGGACAATTCGACGGTTTCGTCGAATTTGCGCTTCGGGGTGTCCTTCAGCAGTTTGACCGCCCCTTCCCAGGAATAGAACTTGCGGCTGTCGATGTGTTCTGCGGCCTGCCTGTATTTCTTTCCTCTGATGGCCATTGCGCTTCTCCCCTCCTAACCTTCGACTCTCAGGCCCATGCTCCGGGCCGTGCCCATGACCATTGACATTGCCGCTTCTACGGAAGCCGCATTCAGGTCGGGCATCTTCAATTCGGCGATTTCGCGCACCTGCGCCTGGGTGACACTGCCCACCTTGTCGCGGTTGGGCACGCTGGACCCCTTGGGGACACCGGCCGCCCGCTGCAAGAGGACCGCAGCCGGCGGGGTCTTGGTGATGAAGGTGAAACTCCGATCGGCGTAAACGGTGATGACCACCGGAATGATCAGTCCCTGCTTGTCCTGGGTGGAAGTATTGAAGGCCTTGCAGAACTCCATGATGTTGACGCCATGCTGGCCCAGAGCCGGACCCACTGGCGGGGTGGGGTTCGCTGCTCCTGCGGGGATCTGAAGCTTGATGCTGGCGACTTCTTTCTTGGCCATAATTGCTCGCTCTTCTCACTCAGCCCTTGTTTTTCTCGTCTGCCAAAGCCACCTGGAGGACATCCAGTTCCACTGGGGTGCCGCGCCCGAAAATGCTCACCATGATCTTCACCCGGCGTTTCTCGGACAGCACCTCCTGGACCGTGCCGATAAAATCCTTGAAAGCGCCGTCATTGACCTTTACCTGGTCGCCCACCACATAGGGGATATCCGCCACTTCGGGCGACTTGCGGCGGTCGATGTGCCCGAGGATCTGGTCTATTTCTTCTGTGGTGAGGGCTTGGGGTTTCTTGGCGGGACCGACGAAATTGGTAACCCCCGGGATATTGGTGACCAAGTGCCAGGCGTCCTTGGTCATCTCCATCTCGATCAGGACGTAGCTGGGCAGAAACCTCTTCTTGGATACGGTTTTCTTGCCCCCCCGCATCTCCACCACTTCCTCGGTAGGCACCACCACTCTGGAAATGGCACCGTGGGCCGCCGCAGACTCAATCAGGGATTCGATATAAGTCTTGACCTTGTTTTCGTGCCCAGAGTAGGTGTGCAGAGCATACCAAAACTTAGCCATAGACCTCGCACCCGAGAGCCCGCTGCCGAAAAGGCCAAATGGCGAAGGCAGGCATCAAAGACGCCGCTACAGGCTCCAATAGTCCGACTGCTCCCTGGATCAATGGAAGAGGAACTTATCCCAGATGAAAGTGATCAAGAGATCGAAGACCCCGATGAATACGGCAAAGGCAGCGGAAAACACCAGTACCACACTGGTAGAATTGACCAACTCTTCGCGTGTGGGCCAACTGATCTTTGCGAATTCACTGCGGACATCTCTGGCAAAGGTATTGATCTTTTCCCACATCACCCCATAGCCCTCGGCTCTTCGCTCATCTAGCAAAAATGGCAGGCCTGGCAGGACTCGAACCTGCAACCCCCGGTTTTGGAGACCGGTGCTCTACCACTTGAGCTACAGACCTAGCTTACCGGGTTTCTTTATGTGCTGTATGCTTACGGCAGAAGCGGCAGTATTTCTTGAACTCTACGCGCCCGGGATGGGCACGGCGATTCTTGGTGGCAGAATAGTTCCGCCGGCTGCAATCCGCACATTCCAGCGTTATCTGTTCTCGTGGCATCTCTACCTGCTGGCGGAAAGCTCGGTTAAAAGGATCAAAACTGGAGCCGATGACCAGGATTGAACTGGTGACCTCGTCCTTACCAAGGACGCGCTCTACCAACTGAGCTACATCGGCTTTTAGATGAACTGTAAATAAAGGATGGAGTATTTTCTGGAGCGGGAAACGGGGTTCGAACCCGCGACATCGAGCTTGGAAGGCTCGCGCTCTACCAACTGAGCTACTCCCGCTTTTGCATAGAGCCCCCTGCCCGTAGATTTTAAAATTTAAAGATTTGCTTTTTTTTGTCAAGACCTCGCAAGGAAATATAAAGGCGGCGAACCATCTGCGTGGTTCGCCGCCTTCAACCGCAGTACCCTTCAGTCCAGCAGTCCCATCAAGCCTGGGCTCTGGCCCGGAAAGGAGTAGCGGAACGAGTGAGCCTGGGCAGGTAATACTCGCTCATGTAGTGGCGCTTGCAATAGCCCCGGGAAGAGTGGTGCTCCTCACAGCCTGGCACCCGACAACCCAGGCGACCGTAGATACGCTCGCGCTCAGGAGTCAGCCGCCCGTATCTGCGGACCTGCTGGTAGTGGCGAAAACAATATCCCTTGGCGATCTGAGGCTCTTCGCAGTGTTCGACCAGGCAGCGATTGCCCCTGCGGTGATATTCGCGCTCAGGAGTCAGCCGGCCATGGCGCCGGATCTGCTGGTAATGGCGCGGACAATAACCCGCGGTGCGAGCCTCGCATCCACACCCGTCGGCCTTGCAGACCAAGCCCCACTTGCCAATGACTATACTGCCCTTACTGCCATCTGATCCTATCATCATCTTATACCTCTTATACCTCAGTCTTATATCTCGGTTACGCATCTTGAAACATAGCAAATAACATGCCAGAAGATCAGCAAAATCTTGATTTTGTACTTAAACTATTATTTAAAAATGATATGCCTTGTCATTTATATGCGGTTTGATCGCTTGACAACTGTGTCAACATTGCGACAACAACGGCCTTCCATGTCCCTCCCGTCTCTCGGGAATCCAAAAATCTTTTTCAATTACAACCGGTTATTGTTGTCAAGGTGAGATGGTCATTATTGATCCATTAGTATCGTTTTTGAGATATTCCTTTTTAATCCATACCTCCTCAGACGCCGGTAAAAGGTGGCTCTGCTGATCCCCAGCAGATGAGCAGCCCTGGCTATATCCCCCTGCTCCACCCGGAGGGCTTCTATATACATGCTTTTGGTGGCTGCCTCGCAATTGAGACGGGCTTTGGTAAAGGTATCTTGAGGCTCTGCGCCGATCGCCTCCCCGCTGACCACGCTCTGGAGGTGCGCCGGCAAATCCTCCCACTGGACTAGGTGCTCCTTAGCCAGGGCAACGGCATGCTCTATGGCATTTTCGAGCTGGCGGACATTGCCGGGCCAGGTATAGGCGATCAGTTTTTCCAATACCTCTTGTTCCATCCCCTCTACTGCCTTACTGTTGCGCCGGGCGAAATTCTCGATGAAGCGCGCGGCAAAAAGAGGGATATCCCCTCGCCGCTCGCGCAGCGGAGGCACTTCGATAGTGATCACATCCAGCCGGTAGAGCAGGTCCTGGCGGAACTTCTGCTCACCCACGGCGCGGTGCAGATCCCGGTTGGTGGCGGTGATCATGCGGCAATTCACCGGGATGGTGCGATCCCCACCCACCCTGACGATGGCCTTCTCCTGAAGGACTCGCAGCAATTTTACCTGGACTTCGGGGGGGATCTCGCCTATTTCGTCCAAAAAGAGGGTGCCACCGCTGGCCAGTTCGAATTTACCCAGCCGGCCCTTTTTGCTGGCCCCGGTAAAGGCGCCTTCCACATAACCGAACAACTCGCTCTCTATCAGATCCCGGGGCAAGGCCGCGCAGTTGACTGCCAGAAAAGGCCCCTCGCTATAGGCGCTGGCATTGTGAATGGCCTGGGCGAACACCTCCTTCCCCGTGCCGGTCTCCCCCTGGATCAGGATATTGGAACTGGTGCCGGCGGCGATCCTGGCCAGTTCCTTGGTCTTCTCGATGATGGGACTGCTGCCGATGATATCCTCGAAGGCAAAGGTGCGCTGCACCCCGATGACCCGGTTCACCAGGCGCCCCACCTCGCCCATCTCCCTGAAGGTCAGCACCGCCCCGCTGGCCTGCGAGCCGGCATCGAGGATCGGCTGCAGGTTGGCCATGGCCGCCACCCTCCCCGCAGCCGTATTCAGCGTGATGACCCGCTGGCTGAATTGCTCTCCTCTCCTCAGCCACTCCCGCAGGGGCGGTTTGTCCTCGGCCAGTTCGTCGATGGGGCGGTTTTTCAGCGCCCTTTGCTGCTGGCCGAATATCCGGTGGGCCACGGTGTTGGCCTCGACCACCACCCCTTCCCGGTCCACCGCCAGCAGGCCATCCGAGATCGACTCCAGCAAGGCCCGCGAGCGGTTGTAGAGTTGCCGCAGTTCCTCGGCCTGCTGCTTTTCGGTGCGCACCAGCTCCTGGAGGCGCCCAGTGAGACGTATATCCTCGATCTCCGCCGCCAGCTGGCTGGAAAGGGCGAAAAGCATGTTGAGGTCGTCCATGCTGAACAACCGCCGCTCGGCCCCCAATGGGGTGATCTTGTCGAACAGGGTCAGGGTGCCGACCACCCGCTCTTCGAGCACCAGGGGAATGCACACCAGCGACGCCCCCAGCGTCCCGGGGTATTTGATGGCGCGCAGATCGTCGATCACGATGGGCTCGCCGGTGGCGGCCACGTACTCGGCGATCCGCTTTTCGTCGCGCGCGTCGAACTGCTCCTCGGACACCGCCACCACCGTCGCCTGCGCCAGGGACCCGTCCTCCACCATCAGGCGGATGATGGAACCTTTGGCGCTGAGGGCCTCGGCCGCCTTGGTGGCGATCAGTTCGATGGACTCATCCAGCCCCAGACCGGAATTCATCGCCTGGCCCAGTTCGTTGAGGGCCTGGACCTCGCTAGTCCGCTGTCCCATGTCTTCAAAGGCCTGGGCGGTTCGGATCATCCCGATGATGATCGGCCGCACCACCTGGTTGAGGACCTCGATCTCGTCCTGCGAAAAGTGGCGCACCGCGCCGCTTTGCAGATTGAGCGCCCCCAGCAGCGCTTCGCCTTCGACCAGAGGCAGGGCGACGATGCTCTGGTAGTAGCGTTCGCCTCCCTGACGGTGCACCGAGCGCGGATCGCGCTGCATGTGGGCGACCTGCAGGAGCTTCCCCTGGTAGGCGGCCATGCCGGTGATGCCCTGGCCGACGCGCAGCCTGGTCATCGCCAGATAGCTCTCCTGCCCTCCCCGCCCGTGCAGCACCAATTCGTCCGTCCGCCGGTCGAGCAGGTAGATGGCGCAGAAGTCCACGGCAAAATGCCCCACCAGCATCTCGGCCATCTCTCTCAATCCCTGCTGCAGCGCCTGGGGCTTGGAAATCAAGGCGAGCCCGTCGCGCCACAATCTCATTTCTACGGTATTGACGTCGTCCATGGTGACCTTGGGAAGGTTGAGCGTTAAAAGCTGCGGGTCGCGCGAAAAAACAAACTCCCGAAGACCTGTCGCCTCCGGGAGTTTGCCCTTGCTCTCGATGCCACCAGCCCGCAGGCTCGGCGATCTATCAGCGCGAAATTTTATCTATCTTGTAGTGCAACAGCCCGGCCGGCACCTGGATATCCACTTCTTCCCCTTCGGCGTGGCCGAGCAGCCCCTTGCCGATGGGCGAGACCGTGGAAATCTTGCCGCGCTCGAAGTCGGCCTCTTCGGGAGCCACCAGGGTGTATTTGAGCTTGCGCCCGGACTTCAGGTCGGTCAGATCGACCGTGGCGCCGATATAGACCTTGTCGGCGGGGATGTTCTCGTTTTCCAGCAACCGGGCCCGGCTCAGGGTCTCTTCCAGCTTGTTGATGCGCTGTTCGAGGAAGAGCAGGCGTTCCTTGGCCGCGGAGTACTCGGCGTTTTCAGACAGGTCGCCGTATTCCCTGGCCCGCTGTAGCGCCTGGCGCACGTTGGGGCGCTCCTTCCCCTTCAGATTCTGCAACTCGTCCTGAAGCTTCTGGTAGCCTTCTCTGGAGAGGTAGACCTCGCTCATCCTCTTTCTCCTGCCAGCTGACTGGCCGGGACTCATACAAAAAGCGGAAGCGCGGATAAACTACCATCGCTCCCGCTGAAATTCTTCCCGAATATATAAAAAAACTCCGGGGGATGCAACAAGCGGCAGGGCCAGGCCGCGCCGGCAGGCGCTTTACGGCAGCTCCGGCAAATTATACCTTACTAGATCGTTGTCCTCACTCCTCTGCCACCTGCGCTGAACATGGCCCTGCGATTCCTCCACTTTGCCGACCTGCACCTGGGCGTGGAAACCTACGGCCGTCTCGATCCACAGACCGGCTTCAACACGCGCGCCCAGGATTTTGTCAACAGCCTGAGTTTTGTCTTTGACCTGGCCATCGGGGAGCAGGTGGACCTGGTCCTCTTTGCCGGCGACACCTACAAGACCTGCGATCCTGACCCGACCTACCAGCGCGAGTTCGCCCAACAGCTGAGCCGGCTGCGGCTGGCGGGCATCCCCCTCGTCCTGGTGGTCGGCAACCACGACACGCCGGCGGCCTTTGGCCGGGCCACGGCCCTGGACATCTTCAGCGCCCTCGAACTGGACCACACCCATGTCATCCGCCGCCCCCAGCTGCTGCGCCTGGAGACGCGCAGCGGCCCGCTCCAACTGGCCGGCCTGCCCTGGCCCACCCGCCACTCCCTGCGCGCACTGGACGAGTACAAGGATCTGTCCCAGGAGACCCTCAACCAGCAGATCCAGGGGATCTGCGCCGCCCAGATCGCCCAGTTCGCCCGCGCCCTGGACCCGGCCCTGCCGGCGATCTTCACCGCGCACCTGGCCGCCGCCGAGGCCACCTATTCGGGTTCGGAGCGCACCGCCGTCATCGGCCAGGACCCGGTGCTCTTGACCAGCACCCTGGCCCATCCGGCCTTCGATTACGTGGCCCTGGGGCACGTGCACAAGCACCAGGATCTCCATCCCCAGGCCCCGCCCGCGGTGGTCTATGCCGGCAGCATCGAGCGCCTCAACTTCGGCGAGGAGCGCGATCCCAAGGGGTGCTGCCTGGTGCGGATCGAAACCCTCCCTGGAGGGGAACGCCGCACCACCTGGGAATTTGCCCCCACTCCGGCCCGCCCCTTTCTCACCATCGAAGCGGAGATCCCTCTGGACGCCACTGACCCCACCGCCTGCCTGCTGGAGGCCATCGCCTCCCACCGGTTTGAAGACGCGGTGGTGCGCTTGAGCTACCCCCAGCCCCAGCCGGAGCAGCCCCCCGTCGATCTGGCCCGGGTGCGGGCGGCCCTGGCCCCGGCCTTTCACCTGGCCGGCATCCTGCCCCGGCTCACCGCCCCCACCCGCCTGCGCCGCGCTGCGGTGGACCGGGAACTGGATCTGTCCCAGGCTCTCGACCGCTATATCGACAACCACCCCGGCCTGCACGGCCAGCGGGAAATCTTGCAATCCTACGCGCTGGCCCTGCGCCAGGAACTGGAAGCCGGCGACCAGGCGGAGGGCGCCGCTGAATGATCCCCCTCTCGCTGGCCCTGCACAATTTCCTCAGCTACGGCCCCCGTGTCCCCGTGCTCGACTTCACCCAGTTCAAGGTGGCCTGCCTCACCGGCGGCAATGGCCACGGCAAATCCGCCCTGCTGGACGCCATCACCTATGCCCTGTGGGGCGAGGCCCGCAAGAGCCAGCACGAGCGCCGGCCAGACGAAGGACTGCTCCGCCTGGGAGCCGCCGAGATGCGGGTCGAATTCTGCTTTGCCCTCGACGAGGACCGCTTCCGCGTCATCCGCAGCTTCCGCAAGGGCCGCCGCCAGGGCATGACCCAGCTCGAACTCCAGGTCTTCGATCCCGCAGGCAACACGTATAAGACGCTCTCGGAAAACGCCTCGCTGATCCGCACCCAGGAGCGCATCGACCAGCTCTTGTGCATGACCTACGACACCTTTATCAACTCCGCCTTCATCCTCCAGGGACGGGCCGACGAGTTCACCCAGAAGGGGGCCCGCCAGCGCAAGGAGATCCTCGCCGACCTGCTGGGCCTGTCGCGCTACGACCGGCTGCAGGAACTGGCCCGCCGCCACCAGCAGGAAGGACAACTGCGCTGCCAGGGATTTCAGCGGCAATTGCAGGAAATGGATGTCCAGCTGGCCCAGCAGGGCGAACTGGAACGGCAATTGCGCGAATTGACCAGCCGGCTGGAAGTCCTCGCCGCCCAGCTGCAGGCCGGCGAGGCCCGCCTGGAGGAGTGGCGCGAAGAGCGCCTGGAACGGGCCCAGCTTCAGCGCCGCAGCGCCGTCTGCCAGGAAGACCGCCAGCGCCTGGGCGCGCAGCTGGACCAGGGCGAAAAGGAACGCCTGTACCTGACCAGCCAACTGGAGAAAGACGGGGAAGTCCTGAAAGGCGCCGACCTCGTCCAGCGCGACTTTGCCGACTACCAGCAACTGGTTGCCCAGGAGAGTCATTTGGCCCTCCTCTTCCAGAGCCTGCGCGGACTGGAGGGGGAGGCGCGCCAGGTTGAAAACCAGCTCCTCGCCGCCAGGCACGAGGTGGAGCAGCGCCGCAGCAGTTGGGAGGCCCGCCGCCATACCTTGGAAGACCAGCTGAACCACTTCCGCACCCTGCTCGAAGGGCAGGCCCAGAGCGAGGAGCGCTACCAGCGCCTGCTGGCCACCCGCCAGCAACTGCAGCAACTGGAGGCTCCGCGCCTGCGGCACGAGGCTCTGCAGCACGAAGAGCGCCAGCTGCGCGAGCGGATCGCCGCCGAGGCCGAGCGCCTGGCCGCCCGCCGCGAAGAGCTGCAGCGCCGGATCGGCGAGTTGCTGCGCCGGCTCCAGCAGCACCAGGCCACCGCCGCCCGGAGGGAAGAGCTGGCCCAGGAGTTGGAAACCCTGCAACTGGAGGCCCAGCACCGGGACCAGTTGCGCGAGGAAGGCAGCTCCCTGCGGACCCGCCAGGAGCAGGTGCGGCGGCACCTGGAAACCCAGCGGGCCGACCTGGCCAAGGCGCGCGAAAAACTCCACCTCTTCCAGACTGCCCCCCAGGCCTCCTGCCCCCTGTGCGGCAGCCGGCTGGACGAAGCCCACCGGCAGCAGCTCGACCAGGAACTGGCCCAGCAGGAGCGCGGGCAGGAGCAGGCCATCGCCGCCGACCAGCAGCAGTTGCAGGCCCTCGAAGACCAGCTGGTCGATCTGCGGCAGCAGTACCAGCGCGCCGAGCAGCAGGCCCAACTCCTGCCGGCCTTGCAACAAGAGTGGGGCCAGCTCGAAGCCCTGCTGGCGCAATTTGCCGAAGCAGAGGCCCAAAAGCGGGAACTGGACCTTCAGCTGGCGGATCTGGAAGCCCAATTGCGGGAGGAGCGCTTTGCCCCGGACCAGCGCCTCCGCCTCGCCCAGCTGGCCGCCGAGTTGAGCGCCCTGGGTTACCGCCCCGAGCAATACGACAGCCTGCGCCAGCAGCTAGAACTCCTGGCCCCCGCCGAAACGGAGCGGGCCCATCTGCAGGAAGCCCGCCTCCGCCACGAACAATTGCGCGCCGAGCTGGAAGACGCGGTGCAGAAACTGGAGGCCGCCCGTCTCTATCTGGAGGAAAAGCGCTACGGCCTGCAGGAGCAGCGCGCCCTGGAGGAATTGCAGCGCCGGCTCCGGGAACTGGGCTACGATCCGGCGCGCCACCAGCAAGTCCGCCTCAGCCTGGACCGGCTCAGCGATGCGGTGGCCCGCCGCGAGCGCCTGATCGCCGCCCAGCAGCGCCATGCCGCCAGCCGGGAGCAGCTGGAGAAAAACGCCCTGGCCCTCGCCGCGCTGCGGGACCAGCTAGGCGCAGTGCAGAACGAACTGGCCGCGGCCCAGACCCGGCTGCAGGAGCTGGCCGGCGCGGAGGAGCGTTTTGCCGAGACTTCCCAGGAGTTGGCGCGCCAGCGCGCCGAGCGGGATCAGCTTTTGTTGCAGCAGGGCGCGGTGCAGACCCGCCACCAGCGCGGCATCGCCCTGGCCCAGGAGCGCAAGGCGGTCTGGGCTGAGTTGGAAAGGGATCAGCGGGAGGCCTGGGTCTACCAGCAACTGGCCGAGGCCCTGGGCAAGGACGGCATCCAGGCCCTGATCATCGAGAGCGCCATCCCCGAGATCGAGCAGGAAGCCAACGCCCTTTTGGGACGCCTGACCGACCACCGCATCCAGATCTCCATCGAGTCCCTGCGCGACCTGAAAAAAGGCGGCACCCGGGAGACCCTGGACATCAAGATCGCCGACGAGTTGGGGGAACGCTCCTACCACCTCTACTCGGGGGGCGAGGCCTTCCGCACCGACTTCGCCCTGCGCCTGGCCCTCTCCAAAGTCCTGGCCCGGCGGGCCGGCGCCCGCCTGCGCACCCTGATCATCGACGAGGGCTTCGGCACCCAGGACAGCCAGGGGCTGGAGTACCTGGTCGAGGCCATCCAGGAGATCAGCAAGGACTTCGACAAGGTGCTGGTGGTCACCCATCTGTCCGAACTGAAGAAGGCCTTCCCCGTGCAGATTGAGGTCACCAAACATCCCGAACTGGGCTCCCGCTTCGAGATCATCTACAACGGGTGAGCGCGATCTGATCCACGAGTGTTTCTCTTCCACCACACTGCTACAGGCTCTCCCCCTCATTCCCCAGTGTATCCGGACTGGCATGGGATTTGCGTCTCGTTGTGCTGTGGGCTGTCGTTGGGTATCTTCAACTCAGTGAGAAAATCCGTCATGCCAGAAACTCCGCAATCCCCATCCTCTTCCCAGCCCCCGGCCGAATTCCACTGGGGCATTTCCTACCTGCGCGAAGACTTCCAGAATTTGCGCACTGATTTTCAGAATCTGCGCACTGAGGTCCGCGCAGAAATCCAGGACCTGCGCGCAGAGATCCGCGGCGTCCACGTCCGCATCGACGACGGCAACAAGCGGCAGGACACCCACTTCCGCTGGTTGCTGACGACCATGATCGCTCTGGCTGGGGTCATCATCGCTGTCCTCAAGACTTGAAATAGACCGCAAAGTCCGTGGGGCCCCCTGACCGGCTCTCCAGGGAAAACTCGAAGCCGTGCCGATCCAGGATCTCCTGCACCAGGGTCAGGCCGATGCCCTGTCCCTGCTCCTTGGTGCTGAAGAAGGGGGTGAACAACTGCTCCCTGATCTCGGGGGCGATGCCGCAGCCGCTGTCGGCGATCACCACCCGGGAACGACCACCCACCCTGCCCACCCTCACCTCGATGCGCCCTTCTGTCCCGATGGCCTCCATCGCGTTCCTGAGGACGTTGACGAAGACCTGTTCCATCTGCTCCCGATCCATATGCAAGGGAGGCAGTTCGTCTTCCACCTCCCATTCCCAGATAATATGCCGCTGCTGGCTTTCGACCTGTAGCAGCCTTTCGATCTCCCTGAGCAACTCCACCAGATTCACCAACTGCAAGCGGGGCAAAGGGAGCTTGACCACCTCGGAGAAGTTGCGCATGAAACTGCTCAGGCGCTCGCTGCGCTGGGCCGCCACCTGGAGGGCGGTGGCGAAATCCTCCCGGTCCGCCTCGCGGACCTGGTCGCGGTAGTTGAGGCAGGAACGGATCAGCGAACTCACCGCGCCGGTGGAGTTGTTGACCTCGTGCGCCATCATGCGGATCACCTGCTCGTAGCCCCGCTTCTCCGAATGGCGCAACTCCTCGGTCAGTTCCTCGATGAGGACGAAGGAACGGGGGAAGCCCCGATCCACGAACTGAGACTTCTGGCAGCGCACCCGCCGCTGCCCCTGCAGACGCACCACCTTCGCCCCTCCCACCTCCAGGCCGGCCAGGACGTGAAGCAGTTCCGGGGCACTTCCCTCCGGCTTCTTTCCGATCAACTCAGCGGCCAGCGCCTGCAGCAGACGTTCGGCGCTGGGGTTGACCAGGGAGATCCTCCCGTCGTAGTCGAAGGTGATGATTCCGGAAGGAGACGCCGCCAGGATCTTCTCCAGGAGGTAGTGCTGTTCCTGCAGTTGGAGCCGCTCCTCGCGCAGTCGCTCGTTCATGCGGTTGAACACCCGGATGAGCTGGTCCATCTCCGGCTGCCCCACCTCGACGAACTTGCTGGCAAAGTCCTCCTCCTCGATCAGTTCGGCGCCGGTGCGGATCAGGTCCAGGGGGATGAAGAGATGCCGGATCAACCAGATACCCGCGATGAGGGAGAGGGCGAAGAACACCTCGACCACCAGCAGCCAGACCCACTCCTGGCGCAGCAGCCAGATCGCCGCTGCCGCAAAGACAAAGTGGACCAGCGTCAAGTAAAGGACAAACTTCGCCCGCAGGCTCACGGCTCAATCCCGTATTTCTCCAGGCGGCGGTAGAGCGCGGCCCGGCTCAGGCCCAACGCTTCAGCTACCCGGCTGAGGTTGCCCTCATAGTGGGTCAGACACTGGCGGATCATCCGCTCTTCCATCTGGTCCAGGGTCATGCTTCCGGGCGAGGGGAGTTGCCCTCTGGCTCTTTCCTCGGGCTGCATCTCCATGGCCAGTTCGAGGTCGGCTCGCTGCAGGGGCCCGGCGCTGCTCATCAACACCGATCGTTCGATGACCTGGCGCAACTGGCGGATATTCCCCGGCCAGTCCAATCCCTGCAGCCAGTGGAGTGCCCCCTCGTCTATTTCCAGCTCGCCGCGGCGGTACACCTGTCCCAACTGGCGGACGAAGTGGCGCGCCAGAAGCGGCACATCCTCCCGCCGCTCCCGCAGGGGCGGCAGGTGCAGGGCGATCAGGTTCAGGCGGTAGAGCAGGTCCTCGCGGAACTCCCCCTTCTCCACCAATTCGGCCAGGTTGCGGTTGGTGGCCGAGATCACCCGCACATCCACGGCCCGGGTCCGGCTCGACCCCAGCACCTCGAAGGTGCGATCTTGCAGCACCCGCAGCAGCTTGACCTGGCAACCCGGGTCCAGGTCGCCGATCTCGTCGAGGAAGATGGTCCCGCCGTGGGCCAGTTCAAAGCGCCCCTGGCGGTTCTGATGCGCGTCGGTGAAGGCCCCTTTCACGTGCCCGAACATCTCGCTCTCGAAGAGGGTGGCGGAGATCCCCCCCAGGTTGACCTTGACGAAGGGGCCGGTCCGCCGCTGGCTGTTGCGGAAGAGGACCTCGGCGATCTCGTCCTTGCCCGTGCCGCTCTCCCCGGTGAGCAGCACCGAGGCATCCGTGGCGCTGACCCGACCCGCCACCTCCAGGACGCGCAACAAGCGCGGATCGCGCCCGATGACCTTGCTGAAATCCCAGCGCCGGTCCAGGTCCTCCCGCGTCGGTACCCCGGCCTGGCCGTGTTCGGTGGCCGCCAGGCTCAGAGCGGTTTTCACCGCCTGCACCAGTTGCTCGTTGGTCCAGGGTTTGGTGATGAAATCCGCGGCGCCGGCCTTGACTCCCCTGACCGCCAGTTCGATGGAGCCCCAGGCGGTCATCAAGATCACAGGGAGTTGCGGGTACTGCTCCTTGAGTTGCTGCAAAAGCGCCATGCCCTCCTCCCCGGTGGTCTGCCGGGAGAAGTTCATATCTTGAAGAATAAGGCCGAAGCGCTCCTTTTCCAGCAGCGCCAATGCCTGGGCAGGAGCAGCAGCGCATACCGACTGGTACCCCGCCTGCTTCAGCAACAGGGAGAGGGAAGCAGTGATGGAAGGGTCGTCGTCGATGAGGAGGATCAGCGGAAAGCTCATTCTGCTAATCCTCGAAAACCGCGATGTTGACTTGGGTGTACAGGCATTCTACGTTATGATAGAGCGATTGTGATAGCCCAGCAAAGGACGACCCATGAAAGAGACCGAAGCTCTTTGGCTCGCCAGCCACCCTGAAATTCTCCAAAAGTACCGCGGCCAGTACATCGCTGTCTCAGGAGAACGGGTGATCGCCCATGGCAAACACCTCAGGGCCGTACTCCAAAAAGCGCGCAAGATTGACCCCGAGCCACTGATCGACAAGGTCCCCGCGCAAGATACCCTGATCCTATGATCGAGTTTCCCTCCTTCCCAACCTGCTGGGCCGGGAAGATGTGTTCGACCGCTTCCACATCGAGTTCAGGCAAAGCGAGCGCCGCACCATTTTTAAGCCGAGGCGGAAAGTGGATCGTGCCATCCGGTAGAATAGTTTTTCTGAAATTTGCTGGCCTTCACTCATAGTGCAATGCCTGAGCCGGCTGCACCCGGGTGGCCAGCCAGCTAGGATACAGACCGCAGAGCACGACCAGAGAATACATCAGCAAGAGCGAGAGCGCCAATCCATATATATACACCTTTCCACTCACGAACCCTATCACTCCCAATAGCGGAAATTGCAGCGCCACCGCCAATCCAAAGACGGTACTGATTGAAGTCAGCGCCAGCAACTCGCCGACCACCTGCCGTCGGACTCCGCTGCCCGTAGCCCCCAAAGCCCGCCGCAGCCCCAACTCCTCGGTCCTCTGCACCACGCTCTGCCACAGGACCCCCACCAGTCCCAACCCCACCATGAGCATCAGGAAGGCGGAGATAACGACCACGCCGCTGAGCAGCGCCAGATGCTGCTGGTGAGACGCTGCCCTGGTCCGCTTCAGGGTTTCTAGTTTGAAGGACCAGTCTTTGGCCAGGCTCTGGAGGGTGGACACCAGCCTCTCCTCAAAGAGGGTTGTAGCCCCCGGGCGGACCTTGAGCAGGAGGGTCGGCCTCGTCGGAGCAGTATTCAGCGCCATCCGCTGGAACAGGAAATTGCCCAATCCGGCGAACTCCCCGTCCTTGCGGAAATCGGAGATCACCCCCACCACGCGCATCTCTTTGGTGCGGTCACTGGGCGCAATGTTCTTTCCCAGGGGGTTCTCTGCGCCGAACAACTCCCAACTGAGCCGCTGATTGATGACCACCGGGTCCCAGTTCAAGACTTCATCTCCCTCTTCAAACCAGCGGCCATCGAGGAGTTGCAGATCCGCAACCTCAGCAAAGTCATCTGCCGCAGTCGTGGTTGGAACCATGATAGATCGCCCCTGATACTCGATATCCCTCCTCGAGGATGAACTCCCATAGGGAATCGCAGAATGGCTCACTCCTGCAAACCCCTCTATCTCCTCCATACTCCGTATGGCCGTGTAGACCTGCTGCAGGGTCGCGGCCCTCTGGGGATCGTTCTTGGTCGAGATGTGCAGGGCCCAGATATTTTCATAGGAGTAGCCGAGGGACTGGCGGTAGGTGTCCAAGGTGTAGACCCCCAGGGTGGCGACCGCCGACAGGATCAGGAAGGAGACGAAGATCTCGGCGACAATCAGGCCATTGGCCCGCTTCCGGTTCCAGACCAGCTTGCAGAGATGTCCAATCACCTCGCCCTCCTTTTCAGCGCTTGTACCGGCTGCAGGCGAGACATCCTCCAGGCCGGGTACACCCCGGAGAGCACCCCGAAGAACAGGGCGATGAGCAACCCGTACAGAAAGAGCCGGTAGTTCAGGTAAAATTCCGCGTACTGGATCAGTTCGCTGTAGGTCAGCGCCTGCAGGACGAGCGAGGAAGCCACCAGGGCGATCACCCCCCCGGTGAGGACGAGCAGCACATTTTCGACCACAAACTGCCCGACCAGGGTCCAGGAAGAGGCGCCAAAAGCCTTCCTCACTCCGATCTCCGAGGCGCGCTCCAGGGTGCGGCTCATGTTGAGGTTGACCAAGTTGAGGGTGGGCAGCAGCATGAAGAGGACCATGGCCCCGGCGATCACCGCGAGGAGACGGTCGGCATGGCTCTCTTTATCGGCTTCTGCTGGATTGAAGATTTCGCGGGAAACAGTTTCAAAATAACTCTCAACCCCTCCGTATAGTCTGTTGAATTCCTTGGGATCCAGAAACTCCACCTGGGCCTGGGCCAAGTGGGCCTGAAACTCGGCCTTGATGAGCGGAATATCTGAGGGTTTCTTTGCAAGAACCAGGGCCTGATAGCGGCCATTCCAGTGCATATAGCGATAGTCTTCTTTACTCGTACTGATAGGGACCCAGACATCGGCAAAGGGGACGGCGCGAAAAATGGGGATATTGGCCACTACCCCTACCACCCGGAAGCGCTGTCCATCCACTTCGATGGACTTCCCCGTTGCCCGCTCATCGCCAAAGAACCTCTTCCGGGTGGCCTGGTTGATCACGGCCACCATGTTGGCGTTCTTTTCGTCCTCAGCGGTGAAGGGACTCCCCTCCAGGAAATCGAATTCCAGGATCTGCCAGAACTCTCCGTCCGTGCGCTTGAGGTACAGCTCGATGTATTCTCCGTCTTTGTACACCGCCACGGCGTTGTCGCGGAAGAACTGGGTGGAGATCGAAACCTTTTCCACCCCTAACAGCGTGCGCACGTACCGGTCCAGAAAGGTGTAGCTGGGAGGGCCGGACCCCCCACCTTTTCTTTCCCCGTCGACGATGAGTTCGCCGATCAGCGTGAACACCCCCAGGGTTCTATCGGTCTTCACCTCCGGCGGATAAGACCCGAAGGCGTGGTCCAGGAAAGCAGTGGCCACCATCAGCACCACCAGGGTAAAGCTGATCCCGAACAGACTGATAGCGGTAAAGAACTTCCGCCGAAGGAAGACCTTGAAGGCGGTCTTGATATAATTCTTCAGCATGGTCGCGCTCCTCACTCGTGGTGCAAAGCCTGGGCCGGCTGCACCCGGGTGGCCAGCCAACCCGGATACATGGCCGCAGCGATGACCAGGAGATAGAGCACCAACGCCGCACTCAGCAGGCCGGCGGTGTAAATCCCGACACCCACACTTGGGAACAGATCGAGCACCGCCGAATTCAGGACCAGCACTACCCCCAGGACTACCGCCACGGTGGTCAGCACCAGCATCTCTCCGGTGAACTGGGCATAGACATGGCGCGCCTCGGCCCCGGTCGCCCGCCGGATGCCGATCTCGCGGGTGCGCTGGGTCACGCTCTGCCAGAGCACCCCGACCAGGCCCAGGGCTACCATGAGGAGCATGAACGCGACGATAACTCCCCGCATTATCAAGAGCTTGGTAGCACCGTTGATCCACATCGCCCTCTTGCCTTCCAACGTCTCCACCTCAATACTCCACTGGCGGACCACCGGCGCCAGCCTCTCCCGGATCTGTTTTTCAAAGCTGTGTGGTGTGCCTGGCTGCACGCGGATGAGGAACCATATCGGTGGCGTGTAGGACTGCGGTTCAGCAGCAGCCCGACCCCCGCGCACTCGGCGGTAGAGGAAGAACTCTGGCTCTTCAGGTTCGAAAGGGCTCTTGTTGCGGCAGTAGTCCACCACCCCGACCACGCGCAGGGCTTCTTCCTCTCCATTGAACCCCTTGGTGGAGATGATCTTGTCCAGCGGATCTTCCTCGCCAAAGAAGGTATGGGCAAGTTTCCGGGTGACCACCACTGGTTCCTCGCCAAGGGCGTCGTCCTCCCTAGTGAACCACCGACCGGCCACCAGGTTCAGCTTGAGCACCTCGTCTAGCCGGTCAGAGACCATACTATACTCGAAATATGCACTTGCCCTTCCGTACTCGCCCTTGTTGCTCGATACGTGGAATGCAAAAGGAGGACTACTGTCGGCGGCGACTCCCTCCACTTCCTCGAAGTCATCTAGAGCTCGGTAGACCTCTGGCATAATCGTTGCGTCAGCAGCGCTACTCTTTGGCTGCAGATGGACCCACCACACGTCGCGATAGTCGAATCCCAGAGGCTGATAGAAAATCCTCAACTCGTTGAGAGCCGATACGGCAATCACCGAGAGGATCAAGAAAGATAGTAGCACTTCCAGTCCCAACAGGGCGTACCCGCGCCTGCAGTTCCAGGCCAATCGAAACAGATGGCGGATCATCACTTCCCTCCTCTCAGAGCCTGGGCCGGCTGCAACCTGGACATCCGCCAGGCCGGGTACCCTCCTGAGAACACCCCGAAGAAGACTGTAGCCAGCAACCCCAGGGCAAATACCCTCAGACCCATCCCAAAGGAAAACTGGAAATCGTTAAATCCCTGGGCCAGGGTGTAGAGCACCAAGTAGGATAGGGCAAAACCGAGTACTCCTCCTATCAGAGTGAGGAGCAGGTTCTCGACCGCGAACTGCACCACTAGGGAATGGGAAGAGGCGCCAAAGGCTTTGCGCACCCCGATTTCCGAGGCCCGCTCCAGGATGCGGCTCAGGTTCAGGTTGATCAGGTTGAGCGCTGGCAAGCTCATGAAGAGCATAGCTGCGCCGGTCCATATCAGCAGTAGTCGCCACTTGTGATACCCTTCCCGATAGGACTTCCACCCATCGTTGTACCACGCCACCTCTTCGAAGGGCGTATTCGCGGCCGAGGTTACCACTTCGTAACGGGGTTCAGAGGGCTC
>JACPJE010000121.1 GCA_016187725.1 Candidatus Latescibacterota bacterium | reverse complement strand
TGTCCGGGCACCGGGGGCAGGGGTTGGGGAAGTGGCTGGTGGATTGCATCCTCCACCACACCCAAGCGCAGGGACTGAAATCGTGGTTGCTCGCGACCGCAGATGCCCATGGGCTCTACGAGCAGTATGGGTTCAAGCCCTTGGAGGGATCGACGCGTTATATGGTCCGCCGCGAGGAATAAGGTTGAGGCCGTTTCTGCACTTTCGGGCGGGTACTGCGCTCCCCGATCAGGGCGACGTCGAGCGGAGTACTCACGGGCCTCCTAGAGCGACACCTCGCGCAACCCTTCGTCGGCGGCCCTCTGGATCTGCAGGGCCAGGCGTGCGGCCTTGAGCACCGCGCCGGTGTCCAGTTCCCCGGGCCGGCCTTCGACGTCGGTGAGGAAATCCCGCAAATACCCCCCCTCGCGCCCCGGCGGCAGGGGCAGGGTGCGCATCCGCTTATCCCCGGCCAGCGCCAGGCTGACCTTCTTTGCCGTGACCGAGGTTTCGGCCACCCCCTCCCGGCCCCACAGGGTCAGCCGCCAGTACAGGGGCAGCGAATAACCCGCACGGTCCGGGGAGAAATAGGACACATCGCCGATCACCCCACAGCCCCCGTCCATGGTCAGCATCACCTGCCCCCCGTCGTGAAAGTGGGGGAACTGCGGGGCAAAGGCGTTCCAACTGCGGGCGGCGTTGATCGCCGTGAATTCCAGTTCCGTGATCCAGGGCAGGGCGTCGAAGGCGTGGACGCCGATATCGTTGAGGGTGCCCCCGTGTTTGCCCGGCTCGAAGTACCAGGAGGGCCGCGAGCCCAGCATCAGCGGATGCTGGCCGCCAAAGGCAATGGCGTGGAGCTGCCCCAGCCTACCTTCCCGCACCAGGGCGCGCAGCCCCAGGGTGGTGGCCGCATCGCGCATGGTCAGCATACAGCCCACCTTCAGCCCGCGGGTGCGGGCGAGCCTCTCGATCTGGTCCACTTCGGCCAGGCTGGTGCACAGCGGCTTGTCGCTGATCACGTGCCGGCCTCCCCCGAGGGCGGCGATGGCCAGGCCGCCCCGCCGGGCGTAGTAGTCGCCGATGGCCACGGCATCGCACTCCACCTCCTCCAGCATCCGCTCGCAGGCCTGGTGGGTGAACTGCACCCGGTCAGCCAGGGTCTGGCGTGCCGGGACGTCGTCCTCGGCGGCGGCCACCACCTCGATGTCCGGGTGTTGGCGCGCCAGTTCGTACAGGCTGAGGATATGGCCGTGGCGGAAGCCCGCGAAAGCCATTTTTATTTTCATGCTAGGCCTCTGGAAAGGCCGGCGCCTCCCCGGCAATGCCGGCAATGGTCTCGATCAATTCCATGGTCCTGGCGGCGTCCTCCAGGCCGCAGGCGGGGAATGGCAGCGCCGTGTTGCGGCGCACGCACTCCAAAAAAGTCTGGTCCTGGCGGAAGAATCCCGGTTTGTACCGCTGGTCCAGTTCGTCCGGCTCGAAGCGCAGGGGCCCTGCCCCGCGGCGCTGGAGGACGGCGGCGGCAAAGCCCGGCTCAGAGGTGAGGGTCGCGCCGAGGCTGCGCACCTCGAAGCGATGTCCTCCCGGTGAAAAGTGATCCATGAGGGCCCGCCCCACGGCGCCCTGGGCAAAGCGGATGAGCGCCGCGCAGCAATCAGGGCCAGGCCCTTCCACTGCCTGGCGCAGCACCTGCACCTGGGCCACCTCGCCGCCGAAGAAACGCAGCAGGTCCAGGGCGTGGATGCCGTTGGCCGCGCTCCAGCGGCGGATCACCTCCGCAGGCCACTTGGGATTGCCGCGCACCCTGGCCAGGTCTTCGTGCGCCTCGATGGCGAGGCTGCGCACCGGCCCGGATTCGAGGAGCAATTCCCTCCCCCTGAGCAGGGAGGAGTAGAAGCGCCGGTTCACCCCCACCATCGCCAAGGTGCGGCGCTGCCCGGCCAGCTCGGCGAGCCGGCGGGTATGCGCGGCGTAGAGCCCGGGAGGTTTTTCGAGGAAGGTGGGGATGCCTTCCCGGATGAAGGTCGCCGCCACCTCGGCCACCCTCCCCACGCTCACCAGCACGAACACCGCATCCGGCCTCTCTTCCTTCAGCAGGTGGCGATGGGAAGGCCAGCGCTGCGGGATGGAGAAGCGCTCGGCGCTCTCCCTGAGCGCCTGCGGGTCCGCGTCCGCCAGGGCGATCACCTCCACTCCCGGCAGTTCCTTGAGAACCTTCAGATGGTGCTGGGCGATATTCCCCCCGCCGACCACCGCCACCCTCAGCGTGTCCTTATCTGCCACTTTCACCTCTCCTCCCCAGCCGCGGCGATCATGTTGTGCATGGGCTCGAATATACCCCAGGCCTGTGCCTGGCTCAAGGTGCGGGAAGGGCTGATAGAGGCCGGTCACGTCAAAACCTGATTTACAGGTCAAGCGGGCTGCGAACGGCCAGCTCCCCTCTTGGGACGCCTGGCCCGCACCGCCTGAATCGACCCCTTCAATTCCTTTCGAGCACGTGCCGGTAGAGGTTCTTGGCCGGTTTTGAGGAGGTCCCATTTTTTGTTTGTGATGGGTGGAAATGTGTAGTACTATACTCACCAGTGAGTCAAAATCGAGACGGCCTTTTTGTCCTGGATGCTTCTGGTCTGGGAGTAAGAGTGGAGGCTCCTGAGATTCTATTGGGCAAATTCGATGCCACCCGGGCTACGCTCAACCGAACTTTTTCGGGTTCAAGCCAGCTCAAGCTGCGAAGCGGCTCCGTGCAACAGGGGGGTATACGGAATGCCGCCGTGCGACACGTTGCCTATGCGCGTTGCCGTAGCGGGCGGAGGGTATGCCGATTCTGTGGTACGGCACTCCGCATACCCCCTTTATCGTTAGGCCGCTTTCATCCATTGCTGCGGTTCCTTGACACATAACACAGGCAGCATAACCAGTCAGCCTTCCGTCACACAACTCGATCCAAGGAGCACGTTGCATGACACACGATCAATCGCCTCACCAAATCCCAGGCGCATATCACGCCGGTTCCCGCCAGCTCCAAGATCGTTTTGACTGCCGACGCATTGCGGATCGGCTGGAACAGGTGACCGCCCATACTACCTTTACCGACCTTGACCGCGCCTTCATCGACAGCTGCCCCATGTTCTTCCTTGCAACCGCGAATCAGGAAGGATGGCCCGACTGCTCTTACAAAGGCGGGCTGCCCGGTTTCGTGCGAGTACTCGACGAGTCTACCCTGACCTTTCCGGACTACGATGGCAATGGGATGTTCCGCAGTTTGGGTAACATTTCGATCAATCCCCACGTCGGGCTTCTGTTCCTCGACTTTGAGCAGCCGACCCGCTTGCGGGTCAACGGCATCGCTACGCTGCACGCCGATGACCCGCTGCTATCCGAGTTTCCAGGCGCGCAACTGATCGTCCGGGTGCGTGCCGAGCGCATCTTTCCGAACTGCCCACGCTATATCCACAAGATGCGCCTCATCGAGTACTCCGTCTATGCGCCAACCCATGATCAGACACCACCCGCGCCAGACTGGAAACAAATGGAAGAGTTTCGTGACGCCCTGCCACAGCGCGGTGGGTCATTGACCTGATGTCACCGGCACGCAGGGCGATACATATCAGTAGATGGCTGGAGGACAGATGAGAATCACGAGAGTACTGACTGTCGACAGGTTTGATGCTGATAAGAGGGGCATCGATCTTACGCGCCATTTGAGCGGAGACGAGCGCGTGTCCTTGCTAGAAGATCTACGGCGCGAGATGTCGAAGGTGACACAACGTGAATATCCACAGAGACTTCGAAGAGTTCTTGAGGTTGCTCACCGAACAGCACGTTGAGTTCGTGATCGTCGGGGGCTATGCCGTTGCGTTCCACGGCTACGTGCGGGCGACACAGGACATGGACGTCTTTTTCCGGAACACCGAGGAGAATGTCCGCCGCATTCTGCCCGCACTGCAGCGCTTCGGGCTTGCAGCGGATGAGGAGGTTGTTGCCGCGTTCCGCGAGCCTGGCAGCATCATCCGCGTGGGTGTCCCGCCCGTCGAGATTGAGATGATCAACGCGATCAGTGGCATCGGTTTCGAGGAAGTCTGGGCAAAGCGGGTGTTGGGGAGGTATGGGGATGTGGAGGTGAACTACATCTCCTATCCCGATCTCCTGATGAACAAGAAAGCTTCCGGACGCCCGAAGGATCTTGCGGATTTCGACGAACTCGGTGGGAATCGGGACACCTAACAAGCCGGATGCCGGTGACGCTTGACCGCGCGCCTGGTCCGCGGCGTTGAGCGGGACAGGATACTCACGCCAGGCCGCAAAGGTGCAAAGGAAGAAGAAAGGAACCTCGACATGGCATCAAGAAAGGACATGGGCCTCGAGCGCGCGTTGCTGGAAGATCTCCACCGCACCGTGCATGGCCTGCGCGCGCCCTTCGCGTGCGGCGGCACACTCGTGCCAGAAAAGCCGGTCACCCTCTGCTTCAAAGACAAGACCCTGATCCCTGTACTGCGCGCGAAGAACGCCTTCGACCAAGAACCGCTTCTCCGGCCCTTGGTCGAGCGCTGCTCGGCGGCCGGGTTCGGCATGGGGCGCAGGACCCGCTACGATCGCACCGTCCGCGATGCCCTCCAGATCAAGGCTGAGGGCGGCGCCTTTTCTGTCCTTCACTTCGATCCCGCTGCGGCGGGCATCCTCGAACAGATCCACCGCGAGTTGGTGCCGCAGGTTTCCGGCCCGCTCACCGCAGAACTGTACAACCTCAATATCTACGCGACCGGAGGCCACTTCGCGCCGCACAAGGACACCCCGCGCGGCAGCGACATGCTCGGCACCCTCGTCGTGTGCCTGCCTTCGCGGTTTTTGAACGGTGCCTTCGTCGTCAAGCACCATGGCGTCTTTCAAACCTACGACTGGGGTCGCGCGATCAGCGAGCAGACCGAGCCGGCGCGCATCCACTGGGCTGCCTTCTTCGGCGACGTCGATCACCAGATCGAGCGGGTCTGGGGGGGGCTGCGCGTAACCCTGACCTACTTGGTCCGGTGCCCCGACAATACCGGGCGTGGAGCCGTGTCCAAGCGCAGCTGCGATGCGCTGCACACCCTCGTGCAGCAAAAACTCCGCGCCTTGCTGGACGACCGACGTTTCCTGGCCAGGGGTGGGGCCCTCGCCTTCCCCTGCTCCCACTTGTACCACCAGGATGCGCGCTTCCAGCGCCAGCAGAAACCGCTCTCCCGTCAAACGGTGTCCGCCTTGAAGGGTCGCGATCACGCCATTGCAGCGGCAGCGATGGCCGAGGGGCTGGAGGTGGTCCTCTGTCCGTACATGATCGAAACCTGTGTCGACGAGACTTGGCAGCTCGAGCACTTCCCAACCCCGCGCGAGCAGGCCGCCTTGGGCGATCGGATGGATCCGACGGACCTCGAAAATGCGCTGGCCATCCAGGCGAGTTCCGAGGATGCCAGAGACTTCGGCGTCGTTTGGGTGGATCCGCCGCCGCATTTCAATGGGTCGCCCACCATGTACCCCGGCCTAGGCAGAGACCGAGGTCGTGCAGCAGACCCCGATTTGCCCGCCCTCATGCACCTCCACGCGTGTGAGTACAGCGCTACGGGCTATTTTGGCAATGAAGGCAGTGACATCGACCTCTACGTCTACGCCGCGCTGCACGTAGTGATCCCACCCTATGGCGCAGGGGCTCGTGCGGTAAAGGCCAGGCCCTCTCACCCTTCCTCGCCAACCCCCCGCAGACCCAAGAGACCCGGCTGACGCAAGTAATTCCCCGAAGCCCTACTTGCCGCCCCCGGCGCCGGCTCTTAAGTTTGGGATATCCCTCTCTTTTCCCGGCTCCTCTCTCTTCCCCTTCTTTCACCCGACCAACTGCCTTGGATTTCGACCGCACCGCCGTGATCGGCGCCGGCGCCATGGGCTGCGGCATCGCCCAGGTCCTGATCACCTCCGGCCTGGAGGTATCCCTGTACGATGCCGACCCCGCCGCCCTGCAGCGCGGCCTGGCCCGCATTGCCCAGCGCCTGCGTCGGCAGGTGGAAAAGGGAGAACTGAGCGCCCCTGCCTGCGCCCAGGCCCTCCAGCGCCTGAAACCCATCGCCGGGTGGACCGCCTTGGGCGCAGTGGACCTGGCCATCGAGGCCGTGCCCGAAAAGCTGGCGCTCAAACAGCAGGTCTTCGCCCTGCTCGACGCCCATTGTCAGAAGGAGGCGGTGCTGGCCAGCAACACCTCGGGCCTGGACGTGGAGGCCCTGGCCCTGGCCACCGGCCGGCCAGACCGCGTGGTGGGATTACACTTCTTCAACCCGCCCCCGCTCATGCCCCTGGTCGAGCTGGTGCGCACCCCCCACACCGACCCCGATCTTTTTGCCGCAGTGGAGCGCCTGGCCCGGCGCCTGGGCAAGGTCCCCATCGCGGTGCAGAACCGCCCCGGCTTCGTGGTCAACCGCATCCTCTTCCCCATGATCAACGAGGCCATCTTCGCCCTGGCCGAAGGGGTGGCCACCGCCGAGGATATCGACCGGGCCATGCAACTGGGCGCCAGCCATCCCCTGGGCCCCCTGGCCCTGGCCGACTTCGTCGGCCTCGACGTGACCCTCGACATCCTCGAGTCCTTTGCCGAGCGCTTCGGCGACCCCAAGTACCGGCCCTGCTCCCTGCTGCGCGAGATGGTGGCCCGGGGCGAGCTGGGGCGCAAGACCGGCAAGGGTTTTTTCGCCTACTGATCTCATGCGCATCCGGGTCGTTGTCGTCCTCCTGTTCTTGAGCGGCTGCGCCTCGGCCCCGCGCTACACCCCGCCGGCACCCCCCGGCGACCAGGGCGTGGCCCGCGAACTAGAAGCGCGGCGGCAGGCCATGCTGCGCGGCGACCGCAGCCGGCTGGTGCGGGTGGCGCAGAGCTACGTGGGCGTGCCCTACCAGTGGGGCGGCAACACCCGCGCCGGGCTCGATTGCTCGGCCCTGACCCGGGTCATTTACCGCGAGGCGTACGGCCTGGAGCTGTCGGGCAGTACCCAACAGCTGTACCAGTTGGGTAGCGGGGTCTCCACCCAGCGCCAGCTCCGCCCCGGCGACCTGGTCTTCTTCCGCATCTCCTCGCAGGGACCAGGCATCTCCCACGTGGGGGTGTACCTGGGCCGGGACCGCTTCGCCCATGCCAGCCCCTCCCTGGGCCAGGTGGTCATCGCCCCGCTCTCGGCCCCCTACTTCCAGGCGCGCTACGCCGGGGCGCGCCGTCTCCTGCGCTGAATGGCGGCCCTCAGGCCCCAGGCGCTGCCCTTACTGTGCGGCCTGGCCATCGAGGTGGCTTGGGGCTGCCTGGTCTGGCTGGGCCCCCTAGAGACCCAGATCCCCCGTTTCTGGGCCCTCCTGCTGCCGGCCTTCCTCGCCTATCTGGCCGCTGCCTGGTGGGTGTGCCGCCGGCCTGCCGGCCCGCTGTGGCCCCTCCTCGGCCTGGCCCTGCTCTTCCGCCTGACTCTGCTGGCCAGTGTGCCCAGCCTTTCGGACGACGTCTACCGCTACGTCTGGGACGGCCGGGTGCAGCTGGCCGGCATCAATCCCTATCTCCACACCCCTGAGTCGCCCGCGGTGGCCCACCTGCGCGACGGGCTGTACAATGGCATCAACCATAAAGACGTCTCCACCATCTATCCGCCCCTGGCCCAGTTCTTCTTCCTCCTGGTCTGCGCCCTCCACCCCGGGCTGTTGGCCATGAGGGGCGCGCTGGTGCTGGTCGAGCTGGGCCTGGTGGTGCTGCTGGTCCGCATCCTGCGCCAGCGGGGCCAGGACGAGCGCCGGGTGCTGCTCTACGCCTGGAATCCCCTGCCGGTGATCGAGGTGGCCGGCAGCGGCCATCTCGACGTGCTGGCCGTGTCCCTGCTGCTCCTGGCCCTGTACTGGCTGGAGGCAGGGCGCCGGCAGGCAGCGGTGTGGGCCGGCGCCGGGGCCCTGCTGGCCAAGCTCCTGCCGGCCCTGGTGCTGCCGCTGTTCTGGGGGCGCCTGCAGGGCCAGCGCCGGCTCCTGTGGTGGCTGCCCCTGCTGGTGGGGCTGGGCTTTCTGCCCTATGCCGGGGCGGGCATGCAGCTCTTCGCCGGCCTGCAGGCCTACCTGCTCAAATGGCGCTTCAACGACGCCTTCTTCTCGCTGTGCTACCAACTGCTCAAGGACCCGGCCCTGGGCCAGGACGAGGCGGCCCTGTACCAGGCCAAACTGCTGTGCGCCGCGCTGCTGGGCCTGGTGGTGCTGTGGGCCTGTTGGCGCGGCGGCGATCTGTACCGGGCGGCCTTCGCCATCCTGGGCGCCTATCTGTTGCTCACCCCCACCCTGCACCCCTGGTACCTGGTGTGGGTGCTGCCCTTCTTCGCCCTCTTCCCCGCGCCGGCCTGGCTCTACCTGAGCGGCGCCATCTTCCTTGCCTACGACGTGCTCAGCGGCTATAGTACCACCGGCGTCTGGGAGGAGCATCCCTGGGTGCTGTGGGCCGAGTATATCCCTTTCTACCTGCTGCTGGTGGGCCAGCCGCTCTACCGCTTCCTGAAGAGCCGTACCCACTGAAACTTTCACCCCCTTGGGCCGTCTCTACTACGCATGCGATTTTTGGCGTATTTCCTCCTCTCGCTGGCCCTCTCCATGCCCGCCTGGTCCCAGGACGCCTTTATCCTCCACACCGGGGACACCCGCTCCTTTCTGGAGGTGTGCGGCTGCACCGACGAGCAGTTGGGCGGCATTGCCCGGCGCGGCACCCTGATCGAGCGGCAGCGGGCCGCCGGCGATCCCTTTCTGCTGGTCGACGCAGGCGGCTTTGTCGAAGGCGAGGAGGAACTCGACCAGCTGCGGGTGGAGACCTACGCCCGGGCCATGGCGCAGCTGGGATACGGGGCGCTCAACCTGGCCGGCGGCGACTTCCACTTCGGCGCCGAGTTCATCGCCCGGCTGGCCCGCCAGATCAGTCTGCCCTTCATCTCCACCAACCTGCGCCAGCCCCTGGCCGGGGTCGCCCCGTACCTGGTGCGCCCCCTGGGCCGCTGGCAGGTGGGCATCCTGGGCGTGGGCGCGCCCCAGGCCGACCAATTCGTCGATCCCGCCGCCGCTCTCGCCGCTCCCATCGCCCAACTGCGGGGCCAGGTCGACTACCTGTTCCTGCTCAGCGACCTTTCCGCCGCCGAAAACGATACCCTGGCCGCGCGTTTTCCCGAACTGGACCTCATCGTCGCCCGCCAGGCCCTGGCCCGGCGCGAGGGCCGGCCCGCCCTGGTCGGTTCAGCGCCCCAGGGCACCCGCCTGGGACGGCTGAAGCTGCAGGCCGGCCCCGCGGGCGATCCGATTCTGGCGGGCGCCGAAGAGCTGCCGGTCAGCGTTGCCTTGCCAGAAGCCGCGGCGATGAAGGAACTGGTCGCCGCCTTTCAAGACACCGTGGCCCGGCGATCCAGCCTGCGGACAGCACCCCCCTCGCCTTTTGCCGCCTATGCCCTCGAGGCCGACCCTACCCACACCTACGCCGGGGAGGCGGCCTGCCGGCCCTGTCATGCCCAAGAGCACGCCCAGTGGCGCACCACCCTGCACGCCCACGCCTTCGACACCCTGCGCCAGAGGAACCGCCACTTCTTTCCCCAGTGCGTCAGCTGCCACACCACCGGCTTCGGTCTGCCCGGCGGCTTTGCCCTCGACCAGCCCCACCAGGCCCTGGCCGGGGTGCAGTGCGAGATCTGCCACGGCCCGGGCCAGCAACACGTCCTGCGCCCGGAAACCGCCAATATCCGCCGCAGCGTGGATGCCGAGTTCTGCCGGCACTGCCACACCCCGGTGCAGAGCCCCGGGTTCGCGCCCGTCGAATACCTGGCCAGGATCGACCACCGCGCCGCGCCCCAACCCCTCGAACAGGTGCTGCATCAGCGCCTCCAGCAGCAGGGCGCGGTGGAACTGGAACTCTTCGTGATGAGCCTGTGCCCCTATGGCATGGAGGCCGAGCAAACCCTCCTGCCCCTGCTCGAGCGCTTCGGGGACCAGGTGAAATTGCAGCTCTATTACATCGCCGACGAGCAGGACCAGGCCAAACCCCGGCGCTCCCAGGCCCGCACCCAGGAAAGAGCCGGCTGCGCGGGCCAGGCCTCCTCGGGCGAGGGGCCCTTTGCCAGTCTGCACGGCCAGCCCGAGATCGACGAAGGCCGGCGCCAGCTGATCGCGCTTCAGGACTTTCCCGAGCGCTACCGGTCCTACCTGCTCTGCCGCAGCCGCCAGGGGCCCGGGGGGGACTGGCAGGCCTGCGCCAGGGCCGCCGGCCTGGACCCCCAGGCCCTGCAACAGGAGGCGGCCGGCCCCCGGGGCGAGGCGCTCTTCCGCCAGAACATCCGGCTGGCCAACTCCCTGGGCATCGACCTGTCCCCCACCCTGCTGATCGAGGGGGAGGAGTTCACCGGCGAATTCGCGCCCCTGCCCCTGGCCCGCCGCCTCTGCCGCGACCAACCCGCGCACCCGCTGTGCCGCGAACTGCCCGCCTGCGGCAGCGACACCGACTGCGCTCCGCCCACCGGGAAAGGCGCCCTCTGCCGCGATCCGAACACCCCCCAGGCCCGCTGCGAGTACTACGAGCCGGTACCCTTCTCGCTGCAGGTGCTCGACAGCGCCGCCTGCGAGGCCTGCAATACCGGGGTTTTCCTGGCCTCCACCCTCGAACTCTTTCCCCAGGCCCGGGTCCAGGTCCGCCGGCTGGAAACCCCCGAGGGCGAAGGGCTGGCCAGGCGATATGGCATTCAGGTATTTCCTGCCTATATTTTTAGCGCGGACTTCGCCCGCGACCCCCGCTATGCCCGGGTGCGGCACCTGCTCGAGAAAAAGGGCGAGTCCTTCCTGCTGGTCCCCCGCCTGGTCGGCGCCTCTTGGTGGCGCCAGCGCCCGGCCAGGCCCGGCCAGCTGGAGATCTTCGCGCCGGCCTGGGACCCACAGGCCGAAGCGGCGCTGTTAAAAGATTGGCCTCCAGATCCTTCGGGCCTCCGCCTCCACCTGCTCCAGCCCGGGGCCGGGCCCGGCGGCGAGGAAGTGGAGGTGCGGGCCTGCCTGAGCGCCCGACAGCCCGGGCGGTATTCCGCCTATGCGGCGGCGCGCGACTCGGCCGCCGACTGGCGCGGCGCCGCGGCCCTGGCCGGCGCCGACGTGGAGGCCCTGGGCGCCTGCCTGGAACAAGGGCAGGGGCGGCAACTGCTGGCCGCAGCCGCGGCCCTGGCCGATTCCCTGGAACTGGAGCCGGGCACCCTGTCGGCCCTGCTCGACAACCGCGTGTTGCTGCGCCGCACCCGTCCCGAGGATTTTTGGCAGCTGTGGAAGAGAGGAACCCGACCTTGAGGCACTGTCTGACCCTGTGCTCGCTGCTGCTGGCAGGAAGCCTGTGGGGCTGCCTGGAGGTGATCCGCCGCCCCGCTCCGGACCAGCGCGCCCCGGCCTGGGTAGCCGCCCAGCCCGCCCGGTCCGATACCGGGGCGGCCCTGCCGGCGAAGCGCGCCCCGGCGCCGCAACCGCCGCCGGCCGGCAAAAAGCGCGCCGCCCCCCCCGACGCCAGGCAGATCAACGAGTACGCCTACTGGTGCATCGGGAAGGGCCTGTGGCAGGAAGCCCGCCTGCACCTGGAGCAGGCGGCCCAGCGCGACAGTCTGAGCGCCAGCTATCACAACAACCTGGGCATCGTGTACGAGCACCTGGGCCTCGAAGAGCAGGCCGCCGCCGCCTACCGCCAGGCCCAGGCCCTGCGGCCGGGCCAGGAGGCGTACCAGGCCAATATCCGGCACTTCGAGCACCGCCAGCGGGCCGCCCTCCCCGACTCGGCAGCTTCCCCCCAGACCGACCCCAAGCCCCCCACAGGAGAGTGAGGATGCAGGCATCGATCAAAAGTGCAGGCCCCTTGCTGGCGCTGCTGGCCTGGATGGCATGGCCCGGTACGCCCGCCTCCGCCCAGGACATCCTCACCACCCAGCTCGAGCAGGGCTTCGGCCAGAACAAGGTCCGCTACAAGGATTTCAAGTGGATGGTCATGGAGAGCCAGCACCTCGAACTCTACTACGAGCCGGAGTTCGCCGACCTGGCCCAGCGCGCCGTCCAGTACCTCGAAGAGGCGTACACCCACATCAGCCAGGTCATGCACCACGAACTTTCCTCCAAGCCGCCCATCGTGATCTTCAAATCCCACTACGAGTTCGAGCAGACCAACATCGTCCAGGATTTCCTCCCTCCCGGCGTGGCCGGCTTTGCCGAGCCCCTGCGCTACCGCATGGTCATTCCCTTCGACGGGGACCTGGATGAGTTCCGCAACGTGCTGACCCACGAATTGATGCACATCTTCCAGTACGACATTCTCTACAAGGGGCCCATCAAGCGCCTCTCCTCCAACCCGCTCAACTCACCGCCCACCTGGATCATGGAGGGGCTGGCCGAGTACGCCACCGAGGAGATGAACACCATCGACGAGATGGTGCTGCGCGACGCGGTGCTCACCGACGAACTGATCCCCCTCGAGATCATGGACGCTGCATGGGGCATGGGCAACGTCTTTCTGGCCTACAAGCAGAGCCACAGCCTGATGCAGTACATCGCCGCCAACTACGGCCCTGAGAAGATCAGCCGTATCTTGAGAACTTGGGACAGCCAGAACGACACCGACAAGCTGCTCAAACGCCTCATCGACCTGGACATGGACGACCTGGACGAGCGCTGGTCGGCCCAGCTGCGCAAACACTACTGGCCCCTGCTGCAGTCGCGCGACTATCTGGCGGAGATCTCCCACAAGATCATCAAGACCGAGGACGAGTACCAGAACTACAGCAACCCCCGCTGGTCGCTCAGCGGCGACATGCTGGCGGTGCTCTCCACCGACGGGGTCGAGGAACACGTCGACATCATCCGCCTGGACGATGGCAGCCTGGTGGAGCGTCTCACCTCCCACATGCGCACTGCCGACTACGACCAGCTCACATTTGGTTCAGGCACCGTGGCCTGGGCGCCGGATGGCCACACCATCGCCTTTGTCGCCAAGAAAGGCCCCCGCGACGTGGTGCTGCTGTGGGATCTCTACGACAAGAAACTGAAGGAAACCCTGGAGTTCGACGAGCTGGAGATCATCGAATCCCTGGACTGGGCCCCCGACAGCCGGCGGCTGGCGCTGGTGGGCACTGGTGACGGGCAGAGCGACATCTACGTGGTGGAGGTGGCCTCCCGCCAGCTGCAGCAGATCACCGGCACCCCGCAGCGCGACGACTACCCCGCCTGGTCTCCAGACGGCAACCACCTCGCCTTCAGCGCCAAGCAGCAGGGGCAGTTCGACATCAAGATCTACGATTTCCAGTCCGGCAAGACCCAGACCCTGGTCGACAGCCCCACCGACGACCTGTGGCCTTTGTGGATGCCCGAGGGCAACAAGCTGCTCTTTGTCTCCACCCGCGAGGGTATTGACGACCTCTTCCTCTATCACCTCGAAGAGGGCAGGGAGTACCGCCTCACCCGCACCATCAGCGGGATCATGACCCCGGCCCTCTCTCCGGACGGCAAGCAACTGGTGCTGGTGACCTATTACCACGGCCGGCGCGAACTCTACCGCATGGACGTGCCCTCCTGGCCCGAGATCAGGAAGCGCAGCACCATTCTGGCGGAACGGGCCGCAGGCCACTCCCCAGCCCCGGCCGATTCGTCCGCCCAGACCGCCCCGGCCGACACCGCCGCGCCGCCGGTGGCAATGGCGGCTCTGCCCCAGCCTCTGGCGCTGGTGGACCAGGCCCTCCGCTCGCCCAGGGCGGTGAAGCTGGCCCAGATCACGGATGCCCTGCCCGAAGCCGCCCCGGCCGAGCAGCCCACCCCGGCCCTGCCGCAGCCGGCCTCGCCGGTGGCCGCCGACCAGGAGCCGGCCAGTTCCCCGCCTGCCGCCACCGGGACTGACAGTGCCCTGGCCGGCTCCCTGCCCCACCATCCCTACACCCCCGAACTGGAATTCGACGGGCTATCCGTGCAGATGGGCTATTTCGACGGCTTCTTCTCCTCCATCGCCCAGTTGAGCATGAGCGACCTGCTGGGCAACCACTCCCTGGCGCTGTCCACCGACTATGTGACCTCGCAGGAGATCGACAACGACTTCAACTTCGCCCTGTCCTACACCTATTACGGCCAGCGCCCCACCTACAACGTGGTGCTCTTCAACTGGAACCAGTTCTTCAACGACCGCCAGGACCGCCTCTTCTTCTACCGCGGCCGCACGGTGCGGGGCATCGAGCGCAGCCGGCAGAGCGGCCTGCTGGCCAACTTCAGTTATCCTCTCGACATCTACCGCCGCCTCGACCTGAGCTACACCTTCGTCGACGAGCAGAGCCAGCTGGTCTGGCCCGCCGACGAATCCATCGAGAGCTTCGGCACCCATCTCTTCCGCGCCGCGTACGTGCACGATTCCATCTCCTACGGCCTGCTGGGGCCCACCACCGGACGGCGCTTCTTCCTGTCTGCAGGCCGCACCCTGACCCTGGTCGAGGGCGACCGCTCCTTCTCCCACCTGGAGGGGGACTACCGCCACTTCCTGCGCCTGGGGCGCTGGTCCGTGCTGGGCCTGCGGGCCACCGGCGTCAGTTCCCTGGGCCGCGACGGCCTGCAGTACAACCTGGGCGGGCCGGCCTGGTTCCTGCCCTTCTACAGCGGCTTCAACCTGAACATGGGCCCCTTGCGCGGCTACCGCTTCACCGAATTCCAGGGCACCCGGGTGGTGCTGCTCAACAACGAGGTGCGGGTGCCCTTCATCCGCAACATCACCTTTGGCTGGCCCGGCATCTTTGCCATTCCCGCGGTGGACGGCAGTTTCTTCCTCGATATCGGCACCGCCTGGAACGAGGGGGATTCCCTGGACCTGTGGCCGCTGCACAATCCCCACGACCCTCTGTCCCTGGCGACTCCGGGCGAGCCGCAGGAGCAGCGCCTCCATGGCAGCGTCGGCTTTGGCATGCTGGTCTACTTCATCCTCCCCATGAACTTCGAGTTCGCCAAGCAGACCGACCTGCGGGGCAACTACTCCGACTACAAGTTCCACTTCAGCTTCGGCAAGAGCTTTTGAAAAAGCGCGCGCCCTTTCTCCTCGTCCTGCTGACTGCCCTGGCCTCCTGCGCCACCGGGGTCGGCCCCTTCAAGCAGGTGGTCTTCCAGGCCCCCTCCCAGCCCGATCCTGAACTGCGCCCCTATCTCGAGGGCGTGCAGCGCATCGGGGTGCTCTCCACCACCAATATCGAACCGCTCAAGGAACTGGATATCGAGAAGGTGATGGGCCGGCTGGCCGAGGCCACGGCCCGCGGCCTGGGCAGCCTGCCCGAAAAGACCGTGGTGACCCAGGACGAGATCCGCTGGAACTGCAAGGACCTGCGCTTCGACTCCACCGGGGTGCTCACCCCTGAGAGCCGGATGGTCCTGCGCGATCAGCTGACCCTGGACGCCCTGGTCTCTGTCGAACTCAAGTCCCTCAAGGCCCAGGTGACGCCCATGTCTCCGGGTCCGTACGGCGGCATGACCGGCCAGCCCGGCCTGGACCTGTCGGTGGACCTCCAGGTGGCGCTGGTCAACCTGCGCACCGGGGAGACCTGGACCCAGCGCGGCGAACCGCGGCGCAACTGGCAACCCGTGCAGATGCAGCTCTTCGGGGACGACCAGACCGAGCGCCAGTTGCTCCAGGCCCTGGCCGCCCCTCTGCAGCAGTTCCTCGTCCGCCTGGCTCCTCCTCCCAGCCAGCAGGTGCGCCACTTCGACCTGGGCGGAGAATAAAAAACCTCCCGAGGCCTCGCAGCCCCGGGAGGTTTTGGTACGCCTGAGAGAGAAGGAAATTAAAATTAGCGGCGCACCTTCTTGGGCGCTGTGCTCTCCTGGGGTGCCGAGGCCGGCTTGGGAGCACTGGTGCTCTCTTTGCCGCTCCCGGAGGGGGCTTCGGCCGGGCGCGGGGTGACCACTGGCGCCGGGCGGTCCTGGGGGTCTACCCGCCGCTGCCAGACCTCCTGGTGCTTCTTGGCTTCGGCCTTCTTTGTCGCCTCGGCATCGGCTGCGGACTGGGACGGGATGGTGGCCAACCCTCCGCTGGTGGCCCGCAATTCGTCCAACTCCTTGGTGGTGACCAGTTCGTAGCCAGGAGGTATGTAGACCCCGGTGCTGCTGCGGTAGTACGGGTCGTATCCGTACCCGTACGGACCATAGCCGCCGCCATAGGGGCTGTACCCATAACCGCCATAGGGCCCGTACCCATAGGGCGCCGACCCATAAGCCCCGTACTGGGAGCCGTACCCGGCCCCAAAGACCGGGTACCCATATCCATACCCTCCATACCCTCCATACCCTCCATACCCCCTGCCGGCACGCTCTTCTTCTCCGTCAAAACGGCCCAGGCGAGCCTGGTCCCGCTTGCCGGAAACCGTGTCTGACTGCGACTCCTCCCGCAGGCCCGCAGAGGAGAAAGGGGCCATGAGCAAGGTATAACAACCGCTCGACATCACTGCCGCGCATCCCAGAACCAGCCAGGAAAGAGATCTGGATTTCATCGCTACCACCTCCTGAAAAAGCAGCGCAACTATCGCGTTCTGCCGGAGAAAAGGACAAGGGTAAATATACACAGGAAGAGGAGCCGGTCAAACATCAAAAGAGCCTATTAGCCTCTAAAACCGGCAGGAAACCCCCATCAGCACCCGGTCGGTGGAGGCATCCTCTGCCAGTGGGCCTTCCATCTGCTCAAAGCTGCCGTGGGTCCAGGCCAGGTCGGCGCGCACTACTTCTTCAAAGAGCAGGCCGGCCCCCAGGGTGTAGAAACGGCGGTCCTGCCGGGCGACGATAGGGGGGTTGTCCGGTCCCACGCTCAGTTGGGGATCGCGCGGCCCCACAAAGGGCAGGGGGTCGGTATAGAAGCCGGCCCGCAGGTCCAGGGCCACCACCGGAACCTGCCATTCCACCCCCAGATGGTACCGGGTGACGTCCCGGTACTGGGTATCAAAGGCGGCGCCGGCCCGCAATTCGTTCTCGTCGCTGCCCTGGTATTCGGTCTGGGACCAGCCCGACCAGTGGGCGCTGCCGGCCACCAGCAGCCCTCCGACCGGCTGGCCGGAGATGCCCAGCCCGAATTCGAGGGGCAGGGAGATCTTGTACGACCCCTGCACCTCTTCCTGGACCACCTGGGCAAAGGTGCCGTCCGCCAGGCGCTCCACATTCTGGCGCACGGTGCCGTCGTCGTATTCGACCAGATTGTAGGCCGTGGCGCTGGGCAGTCCCTTGAAGGTATAGCGGACCTGGTGGGTGGCGCCGCTGCTGAGGGTGGCGCCCAGCCGCACCCTGGGTTTGTCGCGCGGGGTGCGGACCAGGGCGCCCAGGGTGGCGGTAAAAGCGGTTGGGTAATCGTCTTCAAAGGTATCGCGGGCCAGGAAGCGCTTCTCCGCAAAGCGGTCCTGGCTGTCCACCCACTCGAACTGGTTGAGGGCCTGGTCCTCCCCGGTCAGAAAATTCAGCGCCACCCCCAGCGCCACCGAAGGGGCCACCTCCACCGCGCCGGCCACCGAGGTCACGGCCATCTCCCCCTCGTGCCTGAAGGTGTTGTCCGTCTGCAGGGCGTCCGCCCCACTGGGCCCCAGGATGCGCAGGGCGTAGTCGAAGTCCTTGACCCGGTTGAAGCCGGCGGCAAAAACCAGGCTGCCCCGGTACACCGGATAGGGCAGCACCACCCCCAGGGAGCCAAAGCGGGTGTTCTCCAACTCGGCCGAGGCAGGGGTGCCAGCCTGGAGCGACTTATCGGTGAAGCTGTTGCGCAGAAAGCCCGTGTACACCTCGAACTGGCGCAATTGCGCCAGCCCCGCCGGGTTCCAGTACACCGCGGAGAAATCGTCGGCCACCCCGGCAAAGGCCCCACCCATGCCCATGGCGCGCACCCCCACCCCGGAAAAGTGGTCGATGACCCGTTCCTCCTGCGCCTGCGCCCCACCCAGACCCAGGGTCAGTACCACGGTTCCGACCAGCAGCACCCGCATCTCAGAACTCCTCGCTGTAGCGCACCGCCAGTTCGCGGCTCATGTCCGCGTCGCCGTTGTCTAGAATATCCTTGAGCAGCAGACTGAGGCTCAGATTGGGTACCACCGACCAGTGGACGCCCAGGTTCAGGTACCCATCCCCGGAGCCCAGGGCGGAGCGGTTGTTGTCGTTGGTGGCCAGGTCGTACTCGGCCACCAGGCCCAGTTCCTCGTTGATGCTCTTGTCCAGCCCCACCCAGCCGGACAGGTCGCCGTCCTGGTCGCTGTTCTCGCGGCTGAGGTTGAGGCCCCCGTGCACCCCGAACTGCCCCAGGGGGCCGGTGTAGTTCTTGCTGGCGGCCAGGAACACGCCCTTGGACTTGATCTGGTAGCGCCCGCTGCGGTACGCGCCGTACCCCTGGGTCTCGTAGCCCAGCACCAGGGCGGGCAGGGCCTGGTTCTCTTCAATGACGCGGTAACGGATGGCCGGTTCCACCCTGGGGTACCAGTCCACGTCCTGGTCGCCGATGATCTGCTCGCCGCCGAAGGAGAGACCAATGGATAACCGGTCGAGCACCCCGGCGTTGAGCTGTCCCAGCACCCCCCCCTGGGGAAAAAAGCGCAGGTCCACGCCAAAGTGCCCCTTGCCGACCAGGCCGGCCGTGGGGCAGTCGATCAGGCGGACCGGCTCCACCCTGCCCTGGTCGGCCGCTTGCTCCTCCTGGGCGCCGGCCGGGGCGCCCGACCACAGGGTCAGGACCAGCAGGGCCGCTGTGCGCTTGGTGATCTTCCGTTCGCTCAAACCGACCTCTCTATTGTCCGTCGGGGAATTGGGGGAGGGGAGGGGGTTTTGAGCGCGATGCGGCGCGTCTGCGACCCGCAGTGCTCCAGCACCACCTGGCGGCGCCGGGGAGGCAGCGCGGCACAGGCCCGCTCGGCCCACTCGATCAGACAGATACCCTGGCCATAAAAATACTCCTCCGCGCCCAGGGCCTCAAGCTCGGCCTGGTTGCGCAGGCGGTACAGGTCGAAGTGGTAGACGGACACCGGGCGGCCGCCAGCCCGGCCGGCGTACTCGTTGATGAGGATGAAGGTGGGGCTGTTCACCGCGTCCTCGACCTCCAGACCGGCGCACACCCCCTGGATCATGCAGGTCTTGCCACTGCCCAGCTCGCCGCTGAAGGCCACCACCTCGCCGGGCAGCAGCTGGCGGCCCAGGCGCTCGCCCAGGGCCCGGGTCTCCTCCGGGGAATGGCTGAGGTGCTCTTCGCGACTGCTCATCTGGGCTCCATCACCGCCACCGGCAGCACCATCTCCTCCAGGGAGATCCCCCCGTGCTGGAAGCTGTCCCGGTACTGGCGCTGGTACTCGTTGAAGTGGGAGGGGTAGACAAAGTAGAAATCCTCCTTGGCGATGGTGAAGTTGGTCCCCAACCCGGCCTGGGGCAGGCCGTAATCGGGCGGCCGGGTGACCAGCAGGGCCTCCTTGGCCTCGCAGCGCAGGTTCTTGCCGTGCTTGTAGCGCAGGTTGGCGGAGGTCTGGCGGTCGCCGTGGACCAGGCTGGCCCGGGTGCCGCGCACTGCCCCGTGGTCGGTGGTCAGCACCACCACCGCCTGGGTGCGGGCGACCTTCTTGAGGGTCTCGAAGAGGGAGGAATGGGCGAACCACGACTGCACCAGGGAACGGAAGCCCTGCTCGTCGGGGGCGATCTCCTGGAGCAGTTCGGAGTGGGAACGGCCGTGCACCAGCATGTCGAGGAAGTTGTAGACCACGCAGACCAGGGGCACCGCGTTGAGCGAACTGACCCGGCGGGCCAGGTTCTGGCCCTCGGCGGCGTCGAGCACCTTGGTGTAGTGCGAGCCATGATTCAGATTTATGCCCATCTCGGCGAGCTGGTCGTCGATGAAGCGGTGCTCGTGGCGGTTGAGGCTGTGGTCCTCGTCCTGCTCGGTCTGCCACAGCTCTGGGTACTTGTCGGCGATTTCGGCGGGAAAGAGCCCGCTGAAGATGGCATTGCGCGCATAGGGCGTGGCGGTGGGCAGGATGGCGTAGTGGTAGGCCCGCCGGATGCTGAAGAAGGGGGCCAACAGGGGCTCCATGACCAGCCAGTGGTCCAGGCGCAGGCAGTCCACCACTACAAAAAAGACCTGGCGGCCCTGCTTGAGGTAGGGGCTGACAAACTCTCCCACCACATCCACCGAGAGGGGCGGCGAGTCCTCCTCGCTCTGCACCCAGGAGGGGTAGTGGCGCTCGACGAAGCGGCCGAACTCGCGGTTGCATTCCTTGCGCTGGTCCTCGATCACCTGGTGCAGGCTGCGTTCGTCGAGCCGGCTGATCTCCAGGTCCCATTCGCAGAGCAGCCGGTGGATGTCGATCCAGGTCTGCCAGTTGACCTGGCCGGCCAGCCACTCGCGGATCTGATTGGCCTTGGAAAAGTAGGCCGGCCCCGCCTGGCTCTGCCTGATCTGCCTGGCATCGAGGATCTTCTTGCAGGCCATGAAGATCTGGCTGGGGTTGACCGGCTTGGTCAGGTAGTCGTCGATGCGCCGGCCGATGGCCTCGTCCATCAGGTGCTCTTCTTCGTTCTTGGTGATCATCACCACCGGCAGGTTGGGGTCGTGCTCCTTGATCTGGACCAGGGTGGAAAGGCCGTCCAGCCCGGGCATCATCTCGTCCAGCAGCACGATGTCGAAGTGTTCCTTCCGGATCAGGGCCAGGGCGTCTTCGCCGTTGGTCACCGGGGTCACCTCGTAGCCCCGCTCGCGCAGGAAGAGGTGGTGGGAGCGCAAAAGGTCGATCTCGTCGTCGGCCCAGAGTATCTTGCGGAGGGTGTCCATCAGTCCTTCTCTCTCATTTCACCGGCAGCAGCAGCTCAAAGGTGGTCCCCTCCCCCGGAGCGCTGTGGGCGATGCTGATCTTGCCCTTGTGGTATTCCTCGACGATGCGCCGCACAAAGGCCAGGCCCAGCCCCCAACCGCGCTTCTTGGTGCTGAAGCCAGGCTGGAAGACCCGTTCGATGTTTTCGGGGGCGATGCCGCGGCCCTCGTCCTGGAAGGAGATCTGCACCACGTCGCCCTCGGGGCGCAGGCCGGCGCGGATGCGGATGGTGCCCGCCTTGCCCCCCATGGCGTCCACCGCGTTCTTGAACAGGTTTTCAAAGGCCCAGTTGAGCAGTTCGGCATTGAGCGGCACGGGTGCCAGTTCGCCGAATTCCACCTGGATCTGGTGCCGCCCGAACTGGGGGCCGCGGCTCTTGAAGTAGTTCACCGTCTCCATCAGCACGGCGCGCACGTCCCCCGGCTTGAGTTCGGGCACCGAGCCGATCTGACTGAAGCGGGAGGCGATCTGGTTGAGCCGGCCCAGATCTTTGTACATCTCCCCCAGCATCTGGTCCAACCGCGCGGCCTGCACCCGGTCGCCGGCCACCACGGCACTTTCCAGTTCGCCGCGCATCAGTTCCATCCATCCCGACAGCGAGGAGAGGGGCGTGCCCAGTTGGTGGGCGGTCTCCTTGGCCATACCCACCCAGATGGAGCGCTGCTCGCTGCGGCGGATGTTGCGCAGCCCTATATAGCCCACCAGCGCGAAGAGCAGCACCGCGCCGATGAGAAAGATGGGCGCCCGGGAGACCCGCTGCACCAGGGCCGAATCGCCGTAGTGGATGTACATCTCGGCGGGGATCTTGAAGTCGTGCCGCTCGTTGAGCAGGGCCACCTGCCGCCGCACCGCCTCGACCTGGGCCAGGGCCGCCTGGCTGGTGTCCCCCAGGGCCGGCAATTCGCGGCCCGCCCAGGCGCGCGCCACCCCCTGCTCGTCGGTGACCACAAAGCCGGCCGCCCCGTAGTAGAGGTGGCTGAAAGACTCGGTGGGCACCCTGAAGGTTCCCCGGCGCCCCTCCTCCTCCAGGCGGCGCGCCGTCTCCAGCACCTGCTGCCTGGCCGCCGCGCTGGTGTCTCCCAGGGCCGGCAGATCCTTGCCCACCCATTCCACCAAAGCACGCCCTTCCGGCGCTGCGGCGTTGTCGGTGATGATGAAGTGGTCCTCGTCCCAGTAGCAGTACCCCACGGTCTCGGAGTAGTAGGTGAAGGAGACCGGCGGGTTGCCGGCGTCCATCTCCTCCATGGCCGCCCTCAGCAGCTGCCCGGCCGCCCCACTGGTATCCCCAGGCGAAGGCAGCCCTTCTCCCCGCCAATCGGTGATCTCCCCCCGGTGGTCGGTGACGATGATGGGGAAGTCGTTGGTGGGGTTGCTGATCACCTCCTGAAAGATGAAGGCCGCCTGCTCCTGGGTGGCCAGGGAGGAGACCGCAAAGGCGTGCAGATGGGCGTAGAGATCGACCCGGTTGCGCTCCTGCTCCTTGGCCTCCCTGATCAGGGACTCGCTGTAGATCAGAAAGGCGATGAGCGCCAGGATGCTGCCCAGGAATATGTAGATCCTGAAAGTGGGCGAAAGGCCCCAGGAGGAGAGCCAGTGCCAGCGCCCCCGCTGCCAGTGCACTGGAGCCGGCCGCTCCTCAGTGGCAAGGCCCTGCTCCGCCCCTGCATCCGGGGATTCGGCCAGGGAAGGCAGCCCGGAGGTGCGGCGCCGGCGCCGGCGGGGCTCGGTCTGAGAGGTCGCCTCTTCGTGTTCTGCCATGAGCTATGGGGAAGGCGGTTTTTAAAAGCGCAATGCTTACCCTAACTTAATACTGTTTGGCCGAGGTGTCTATCGAGAGAAAACCACCGTGACTCATTGCCCCGCCCCCCTTGCGCTACCAAGACCCGGGAAATCCCGCGCCGGTCCCACGGCGCGGCTCGCCCCGCTGCTGTGCTGCCTGCTGCTGGTCTGGGCCGCGCCCGCCCGCCCCCAGGTGGCGGCGGACAGTTCGGGTCTGCGACCCGTCCGCCTGGCCCTGTTGGGGGGAAGCGGGCTGACGATCCGCTACCTGGGCTTCAAATATTTCGATCGGGCCTGGTACCAGGGCCAGAAACTCGACCACATCCGCTGGATCAGGGACTGGGGCGGAGATACTTATCTAAATATGGACAAGGGGGGGCACTTCATGGGCGGGATGTTCATGGCCCAGACCCTGACCGAGGCCTATGTCTGGGGCGGCCTGGAGCCGCGGCTGGGGGCCCTGGCCGGCACCCTGACCAGCTGGGCCTTGCTCCTGGAAATCGAGATGCGCGACGCCTACTTCGACCAGTGGGGATTCAGCATTCCCGACTTCACGGCCAATACCATTGGCGCCATGGTGCCGCTGGTGCACATCCTCTGGCCGGCCAGCCGTGCCCTCTGCTTCAAGTTCGGCTACTTTCCCTCCGACCTCTACCTGGACCGCAACCGGCGCGAAGCCGAGCACCGGCCTTTCACCAAACATATCATCGACGACTACGAGGGGATGACGGTCTGGATGGCGGTATCGGTCGACCGCTTCCTGCGCGGTCAGGCCGAGGAATGGTGGCCCGATTTCCTGGGGGTGGCGCTGGGCTACGGAGCGACAGGTCTATACGGCAGCAATGCGAAAAGCAAGGGCCGTTTCAAGGATCCACGGTATAAGAACCTGCCGGACGCCCGCCCCGAACTCTTCGTGGCCCTCGACTGGGACCCCCGCTTCCTGCCGGGCGACGGCAGGATCTGGCACTACTTCAAGGAGCAGCTCAACTGGCTCCATCTCCCCGCCCCGGCCCTGAGGATCTACCCGGAACGGCGCTTATATCTGCTCTTCTGAACCTACCCCAGCAGGGAGAGCACCTGGTCGATGTCGGTGTCCGACTCGACGGCCAGGCTGGCCGCCGCCTGGCTGAGGATCTGGGAACGGGTCAATTCGGTCATCGCCCGGGCCACGTCGATATCGCGCACATTGGATTCGGCCTCGTGCAGCTTTTCGATGATGCTGGTGCTGGTCGTGCTGTTCAGGTCCAGCCGGTTGTGGAGGGCGGCCACCTTGTTGCGCTCCTCCGCCACCTGCTCTTCGACCCGCTGCAACTGGGCCAGGGCCTCGCGGGCGTTCTTGACGGTGTCGATGGTCAGGCTGCCGATGTTCAGGTGGGACCCCTGGGCGCTCATATCGTTGAGGGTGAAGTCCACAAAGTCGTTGCCGCTGGCGATGGAAGGCCCGATCTCGATGGTGAAGCCGCGGGGGATATCGAAGAGGGGGGTATCGTTGTAGGTGGTGGCCTTGGCGATGCGGTCCATCTCGCTCTTCAGCCCTTCGAATTCCACGTCTATGCTGCCGCGCTGGTCATCGGTATAAAGCCCGGTGGCCGCCTGGACGGCCAGGCTCTGCAGGCGCTGGACGATCTCACCCAGCTGGCCCAGGGCTCCGTCGGCCACCTGCAGCAGGCCGATGCCCTGCTGGGCATTGCGGTTGCCCTCGGCTACCGCGCGGACCTCAGCGACGAAGGTGTCGGCCATGTACAGGCTGGCCGGATCGTCGCTGGCCCGGTCCACCCGGTTTCCCGAGGATAGGTGCTCTATCTGCTTGACGGCCTCGGCGTAGTGCCGGGTCAGGTTGCGGTGGACCTGCTTGAGGTGGGGATTGTGGTTGATGCGGGCTGGCATGGCTCATCCCAAAGAGTGGAGGGGCGTGGGGATACCCAGCCGGTATGCAAAGAGCATGCCCGCGGTCTGAAAAGCAGAAGTACGTTGTAAATATGTAAGTTATACTATCAGAGTGCGCAGCGGCATTACCGGGGGACAGGAGGATTTTTCCGGCAGGGGAAAAGCTGTGCCGGGTCAGCGGGAAGCGGCGGAGGACACCTTGATAGGCTCTGGAGAGCGGGCCGGCTCTTCCTGGCGGAATTCCTTTTCGTAGAGGGCCGCCAGTTCGCCCGATTCCATGGAGCACTTGCCGTGAAAGACCGCCCCTTCGGAGATGGCCAGGGCGCTGGTGGTGACGTCGCCGACAAAACGGGCCTGGCTGTCGAGGCGCACCTTCTCGGCGTGGATGTGGCCGCGCACCACTCCGTTGAGGTAGACTTCCTTGCCTTCGAGCTGGGCGTACACTTCTCCGGATTGGCTGATGGTCAGCACCCCGGAACAGACCAGTTCGCCCTTGAAGGTGCCGTCGATGCGGACGCTGTTCTCCACCCGCATGACCCCCTCGAAGAGGGTGCCGCGCCCGATGATGGTATTGAGGGTCTGGCTGCTGCTGGCCGCCGTGCTGCTTTCTTTTTTTCCCAACATCGCATTATCGAGAAAAGAGAAGCCTTGCCAGGGATACCAGGGTGACAAGATTTCAATATAACCTTTCTCCCGCCGGCGCGCAAAGTGCCCGCGCCCTCACCCCTTTTTCCTTTTTTTCCGCTCCTCGGCGTCCAGCACCTTCTTGATCTCCTCGCGCTCCTGCAGCTGCTCCACCACCACCATCAGCGCCAGCTTGGTGGTCTCCTCGACGGTGCTGACCGCGCTGGTGTCGATGATGGGGATGTCGCGCTGGGCGCTGACTTCCATGATGTGCTCCTGGATCTTCTGGATCTCGTCCAGGTGGGCGAGGTATTTGTCCCTGACGCGGGCCGGCGCCTCGCTGGCCCGTTTGTCGAAACGCTCTTCGAACACCCGGCGCTCCGAAACCGCCAGGCAGAGCTGGGCGACAAAGGACTGGGGATGGTCGCTTTTCCATTTTTCCAGAAAATCGGGCAGCAGGTGGACCCCGTCGATGATGACGCTGCTGTGCTCCTCCAGGCAGCGGTCGATGATCGCCCGCACCCCCAGGCTGACCACCTTGACCTGCTCGCGGAACCCGGTGAGCACCGGGTCTGCTTCGCCTGCAGCCGAAGGCTGGCTGGACCAGGCCAGGTACGAAGAGGTGTGAATGGAAGGCATCAGTTCGGGCGAAAGCATCAGCCTCATGATCTGGCGGATATCGTCGGTGGCCGCCACCCGGGGGATGTCCAGCACATTGGCCATGCTGATGGCCAGCGAGGTCTTGCCCACGCCGCTGGCCCCGCCGATGAGGACGATCAGGGGCTGGTCCAGCTCGCGCCAGGCGCGCCACACCCGGTAGCGCTCGGCGTAGCCCTGGTCGTGCTGCTCGGCCAGCACCAGCTCGACCAGTTCCTCCAGCACCTGGGTGGTGACCCGTTCGGCCCGCTGCCCCAGCAGCATGCTTTCGAGGTGCCCGGCCAGCTCGTAGGACTGGTCCAGCGACAGACCCGCCACCTGGACCGAATGGGCCAGGCGCTCCTTGGAAAAAGGCCCGGTCTCGGTCTTGCCCTCCACGGTGATGCTGGTGGGCAGGCGCTCCCAGAAGATCAGGTCGCCGACCTGGCGCTCCCCGTGTTCGGTGCGGATGGCCTGGTCGATCAGCTTGAGGAGTTCCTTCTTCTCGATCCCCTTGCGCCTGGGCAGGGCCTTGCGGATGGCGTCGGCCACCTCGTAGGCCTCCTCGTAGGAGAACCCCCGCTCGATCAGGTAGTGCACCAGCATCCCCCGCATGAAGGGGATGCGCTTCTTGCCGTCGATGATGGTAGCCACTAAGGTCCTCAGTCGCTCGGATTTGCCGCGCGCATCCACTCCAGGGTGCGCTCGAGCCCCTGGGCCAGGGAAAAGGCCGGGGCGTAGCCCAGGCCGGCGCGCGCCCGGGAGATGTCGGCCAGGGAATGGCGCACGTCCCCCGGCCTGGCCGGGGCGAATTGGGGTTCCAGGCCGGTGCCCAGGATGCGGTTGAGCAGGCCGGCCAGCTCCCCGATGGTGGTGCTCCGCCCGCAGCCGATGTTGTAGATCTCGCCCCGGGCCTGGCCCACCTGGCAGGCCCGCATATTGGCCTGGACCACGTCCTCCGCGTAGACGAAGTCCCGCGACTGTTCGCCATCTCCCTGGATGATGGGCGGCTGCCCCAGCAGCAGGCGCCTGGCGAAGAGGGAGATCACCCCCGAATAGGGCGAGGCCGGGTCCTGGCGCGGGCCGAAGACGTTGAAATAGCGCAGGCACACTGTCTCCAGCCCGAAGATCTCGCTGTAGATGCGGCAGTAGTACTCGCCAGCCACCTTGGACAGGCCGTAGGGCGAGGCCGGCTCGGGCCTCATCTCCTCGCGCTTGGGAGACTCCGGATTGTTGCCGTAGGCGGCGGCCGAGGCGGCGAAGACCACCCGCCGCACCCCGGCCTGCCGCGCTGCCTCCAGCAGCCGCAGGGTGCCCACCACATTGACCTCCTGCTCGAGCAGGGGCTGGGCCACCGACACCGCCACCGAGGCGATGGCTGCGTGGTGGTGCACGTACTCCACCCCCCGCAGGGCCTCGGCCAGCAGCGCCCCGTCGCGCAGGTCCCCCACCACCCAGTCCACCGCCACCCCCTCCAGGTTGGCGCGCCTGCCGGTGGAAAGGTTGTCCAGCACCCGCACCGCATGCCCCTGGGCGGCCAGCCGCCGGCACAGGTGGGAGCCGATGAAGCCGGCGCCTCCGGTCACCAGGTACCTGGCCATAGATCCCGCCTCCTCGCACCTCGCTGTCTCATGGAGCAAATATAACATACTTCCCCGCTCGACAGGCAGCACTCCGCTCCGAAAAACCAGGAGCAGGCGCTCTCAGTTGACATTTTTTCCCCTCGGGGTTAATTTGGGACAGCGCTTTACGAGGCGGTGTGGGGGCCATGGTTTCTGATCCTCTGCCGTGGCCTTCCTCCCATTTGCTCGGAACCAGGAGAATCGATTTATTATACCTGGTTCTGAGCTTTTTGTTTTCTGCCCCCACCCGCACCGCGAGGAGCCTGTCCATGTCCACCCCCCTGCTCCAGCTCCAGCAATTGGGCCAGAGTCCCTGGTACGACAATATCCGGCGAGGGCTGATCATGTCGGGCGAGTTGCAGCGCCTGATCGGGGAGGACGGGGTGTGCGGCCTCACTTCCAACCCGGCCATCTTCGAGAAGGCCATCTCCGGTTCGGCTGAATACGCCGGCGCCCTGCGCGCCCTGGCCCGCGCCGGCCGCCCCCCGCAGCAGATCTACGAGGCCGTGGCCATCGCCGACATCCAGTGGGCAGCGGATCTACTATTGCCGGTCTACGAAAAGACCCAGGGACGGGACGGCTTCGTCTCCCTGGAGGTCTCGCCCCATCTGGCGCAGGACACGGCGGGCACCATCGAGGAGGGGCTGCGCCTGGCCGGCGAGGTGGGCCGCGCCAATCTGATGATCAAGGTCCCCGGCACCCAGGCCGGGGTGCCGGCCATCGAGCACCTCATCGGCGCCGGGATCAACGTCAACGTCACCCTGCTCTTCTCCCTCGACAACTACCTGCAGGTGGCCCAGTCCTATCTGGCTGGCCTGGAAAAGCGGGCGGCCCAGGGCGGCGACCTGGCCGCGGTGGCCAGTGTGGCCAGCTTCTTCATCAGCCGCATCGACAGTCTGGTGGACAAGGAACTCCAGAACCGGCTGGCCAAGGCCGCCAAGGCCAGCCAGCGCCTGGCCCTCAGGAGCCTGGCCGGCAAGGCGGCCATCGCCAACGCCAAGCTGACCTATGCCCGCTACCAGGAGCTGTGTGCCGGCCAGCGCTGGCAGCAACTGGCGGCCAAGGGCGCCCGCCCGCAACGCCTGTTGTGGGCCAGCACCAGCACCAAGAACCCGGCCTACCGCGACGTGATCTACGTCGAGGAACTGATCGGCGCGGATACGGTCAACACCCTGCCCGACGCCACCCTGCGCGCCTTCCGCGACCACGGAGTGGCCCGCCCCACCCTCGGCGAGGGGCTGGAGGAGGCCCGGGAGGTCATGGTGGGCCTGGAGGAACTGGGCATCTCCATGGCCGAGGTGACCCGCAGGCTCCAGGAAGAGGCCGTGCGGCTCTTCGCCGAACCCTTCGACAAACTGCTGGCAGCCATCGCCTCCCAGTCCGCAGCCGCCCGGCGATCGGCGGCCTGAGTCTCCCGCGAGGACAACCATGAGCTATTCCCGCCCTGCCTCCGAACGCATGCCCGATCCCAGCGCCCTGATCATCTTCGGGGCTTCGGGAGACCTGACCCGCCGCAAGCTGGTGCCGGCCATCTGGCACCTGGACCGCCAGGGCCGCCTGCCCCCCGAGTTCGTGCTGGTGGGGGTGGCCCGCAGCGAGTTGGACGACGCCAGCTTCCGCCAGCAGATGCGGGAAGCCCTGCACGAATTCGTCGGGCAGCTCGACGAGCGCCAGGTGGAGTTCTTCCTCGACCGTCTCTTCTATCTGTGCGGTGACCCCAAGGACCCCTCCACCCACCAGCGGCTAAAAGAACGGCTCGCCGAACTGGACGCCCAGCGCGGCACGCGCGGCAACTACTGCTTCTACTGCTCGGTGCCCCCCCAGGTATATCTGAAAATCGTCGAGGGGATGGGGCAGGTGGGCCTCCATCGGGAGGGCGTCGAGGGCAAGGGATGGTCGCGCATCATCGTCGAGAAACCCTTCGGCCACGACCTGAACACCGCCAGGGAACTCAACCGCTCCCTCCACCAGGTCTTCGCCGAGGACCAGATCTACCGCATCGACCACTACCTGGGCAAGGAGACGGTGCAGAACATCCTGGTCTTCCGCCTGGCCAATTCCATCTTCGAGCCCCTGTGGAACCGCCGCTACATCGACCACGTGCAGATCACCGCGGCCGAGACCGTGGGGGTGGAGCACCGCGCCGGGTATTACGACCAGTCGGGCGCCCTGCGCGACATGATCCAGAACCATCTCTTACAAGTGTTGTGCGTCATCGCCATGGAACCCCCCTCTTCCTTCGACGCCGAGAGCGTGCGCACCGAGAAGCTCAAGGTGCTCAAGGCCATCCACCCCCTCAGCGTGGGCCAGGTGGACCGCTTTGCGGTGCGCGGCCAGTACCGGGCCGGCCAGTTGGGCGACCAGGAGGTGCGGGGCTACCTCGACGAGCCCGACGTGGCCCCCCGCTCGCGCACCGAGACCTTCGCGGCCCTGCAGTTGACCATCGACAACTGGCGCTGGCAGGGCGTGCCCTTCTACGTGCGCACCGGCAAGCGCCTCAAGCGCCGGGCCAGCGCCGTCACCCTGCAGTTCCGCCAGCCGCCCCACCTGATCTTTGCCAGCGGCGAAGATCTTCAACCGAGCACCCTGACCATCCGCGTCCAGCCCGAGGAGGGCATCTCCCTCACCTTCAACGGCAAGATCCCCGGCCCCGACGTCAAACTGGGGGCGGTGAAGATGGATTTCGACTACGCCACTACCTTCGGGGGCCGCAGTCCCGAGGCGTACGAGACCCTGATCCTCGACTGCCTGCTGGGCGACGCCACCCTCTATTCCAGCAGCGACTGGATCGAAAAATCCTGGGAGCTGCTCATGCCGGTGCTGGAGGCCTGGGGCGCCTCCTCGGCCACCCGTGTGCCTTCCTATCCGGCAGGCTCCTGGGGGCCCAGGGAGGCCGGCGAACTCTTCGACCGGGAGTGGCGGCAGTGGGCCGAACTCTGATCCTGGCCGGCGACATCGGCGGCACCAAGTCCTACCTGGGGTTCTTTGCCGCCGATCCGGCGGATTTCACCCCGCTGGTCGAGCGCCGCTACGCCTCCCGCGAATATCCTGATCTGGGGAGTATGCTGGCGGCCTTTATCCAGGAAACCGGTCAAAACCCCCAGCGCCTGGTGCTGGGCGTGCCGGCCCCGGTCAACCGGCTGCCCATCCGCCCGGTGAACCTGCCCTGGGTCATCGACCCGGGCCAGGTGCGGGCCACCCTGGGGGTGGAGGAGATCCTCCTGCTCAACGACCTGCAGGCCACTGCCTACGGCGTCCTCACCCTCAAGCCGGCGGACCTGTGCATCCTCAACCCCGGAACCGCCGATCCCCAGGGCAATATCGCGGTGCTGGCCGCCGGCACCGGCCTGGGCGAGGGCGGGCTGTGCTGGACCGGCAGCCGCTACGTGGCCCTCCCCTCCGAAGGGGGGCATGTGTCTTTTTCGCCCACCAGCGATATCGAGGTCGGGCTGTGGCGCTTCATGTGGGACCGCTACCAGGAGCACGTCAGCTGGGAACGCGTCGTGTCGGGGTCCGGGTTGGCCTGCATCTACGACTTCCTCAAGGCCAGCGGCCGGGGCGAGGAGCCGCCCTGGCTGCGACAGGAAATGGCCTCCGGCGATCCGGCCGAGGTCATTTCGCGGGCGGCCCTGGCGGGCAGCCCCGAACTGGCGGTCAAGACCCTCGACCTCTTTGTCTCGCTCTACGGGGCCGAGACCGGCAACCTGGCCCTCAAGCTCTTGGCCACCGGCGGGGTCTACGTGGCCGGGGGCATCGCCCCCAAGATCCTCGACAAACTCAAGGCTGGCTCCTTCATGCAGGCTTTTCTGGCCAAGGGCCGCCTGCGCACGGCCCTGGAAACCATGCCCGTGAAGGTGGTGCTCAACGACAAGACCGGCCTCCTGGGTGCGGCCTACTGCGGCGTCCACTCAACGACAGAAAGGCGATGACACCATGAAAAAGCGCGTGCGCGAGATCCTCAACTGGTACGGCAGCGACAACCCCGGTACCCTGACCAACCTGGCCCGCCTGCTCAACCACGGCAAGCTGGGGGGCACCGGCAAGCTGGTCATCCTGCCGGTGGACCAGGGCGTGGAGCACGGGCCGGGCCGCAGCTTTGCCCCCAATCCGCCGGCCTACGATCCCCGCTATCATTTTGAACTGGCCATCGAGGCCGGCCTGAATGCCTATGCCGCGCCCCTGGGCTTTCTGGAGGCCGGGGCGCGCGACTACGCCGGCGACCTGCCCCTCATCCTCAAAGTCAACAACCGCGAGAACCTCAACAACGAGCGCGATCCTGAGCAGGCCCTCACCGGTTCCATCGAGGCGGCCCTGCGCCTTGGCTGTGTGGCCATCGGCTACACCGTGTACCCCGGCTCGGCCCTGCGCATCGAGATGTACGAGAAACTCCAGGCCCTCGCCGAGGAGGCCAAACGCCACGGCCTGGTGGTGGTGGTCTGGTCCTACCCGCGCGGCTCAGCCATCAGCAAGGAGGGCGAAACCGGACTGGACGTGTCGGCCTACGCCGCCCAGATCGCCGCACAACTGGGCGCCCACATCGTCAAGGTGAAACCGCCCACCGCCTTCGTCGAGCAGGAGGAGGCCCGCAAGGTCTACGAGAAGGCCGGCGTGCCCACCTCCACCCTGGCCCAGCGCATCGAGCACGTGGTGCAATCGACCTTCGCCGGCCGGCGGGTGGTCATCTTCTCGGGCGGGGCGGCCAAGAGCGAAGTGGAGATCTACGCTGAAATCCGCGGCATCCGCGACGGGGGCGGTTTCGGCTCCATCATGGGCCGCAATGCCTTTCAGCGACCCCGCGACCAGGCCCTGGAACTGCTGCAGAACGTCGTCCAGATCTACGCCGGCAAGATGTAGACCGGACCGTGCCCGGAGGCTCCGCCCGCTGCCGGGCGGAGCCTCTTCTTTTTTGCCACCCCCTCTGCGGAGCCCTCTCATGCCTTTGACTGCCGAAGAACTGCGCGCGCGCGCCCAAAAGATCCGCCTGGTCCTCACCGACGTGGACGGGGTGTGGACCGACGGCAAACTCTTCTACGTCCCCGGCGCGGGCGAGGAGATGGTCGAGGTCAAGGCCTTCAACACCCAGGATGGCATGGCCTTCCGCTGGGCCCACGCCGCCGGCCTCAAGACCGGCCTGATCAGTGGCCGCGAGTCGCCGGGCATCACGCACCGCGCCAGGATGTTGGGCGTCACCTACATCTACCAGAATTTCCTGGAGAAAATCCCGCCCTACGAGGAGATCCTCAAGCAGTCGGGCCTGCGCGACGCCGAGGTGGCTTATCTGGGGGACGATCTGCCGGATGTGCCGCTGATGAAGCGAGTGGGGCTGGGGGTGGCGGTGGCCAATGCCCGCCCCCAGGTGAAGAACTGCGCACATTACATCACTGCCGCTCCGGGCGGGGACGGGGCCATCCGCCAGGTGCTGGAACTGATCATGGAAGCGCAGGGGATCTGGCCGAAGATCTTGGAGAAATACGGGGCGGTCTAAACGCCCGATCCTCCGTCCATCACTCCAAAGATGCCCAAGATAGTCTGCTTCCTGATGTTACCTCCCATATCCTCCTGAGCGCACACACGGCGCGCGTTTTCGGCATGAGCGAATACCTCGCTTTGTATGGACTCTTGCACTGCTCCATCCAATAATAATTCCCTTCGATCCCACCAACCAGACATCCTCGGGGCGACGGCCTGCAGCGGTGGGCCGCCTTCTTTTGCCGAAGGGTGGTTCTCCCTATTTTATCTAGCGCCTTACCCCGGCGCCCGCGCAGCGGGCCACGAGATCTGCCATGCCTCCATTCGACCTGAACACCGCCAACGCCGCCTATCTGGAACAACTCTACGAGCAGTACCTGCACAACCCACAATCCCTGGACCGGGTGTGGGCGGCCTTTTTCGAGGGCCTCGATTTGGGGCCTCAGGGACTGGATCAAAAGCCCGGAGAGCGTGGACCAGAGCGCCGGGGGGTGGACCAGGAACGGCGCCAGCGCCAGCGCACGGACCGCGGGATCTACGGCCTGGTCCAGGCCTACCGAGAGCTGGGCCACTTCATCGCCAACCTCGATCCTCTCGGCCACAACCAGACCAGCCACCCCCTGCTGGACTTATCCCAGTTCGGCCTGGGGCTGGAGGATCTGGAAAAGGGGGTGGGCAGGGGCGGTTTTTTGGGCCATACCGACGGCAGCCTGCGCGACCTGCTGGCCAAGCTGCGCACCACCTACTGCCGCACCTTGGGCATCGAATACACCTCCATCGCCGACAAGAGCCAGCGCGACTGGCTGCAGCAGCGCATCGAGCCATGCCTCAACCGTCCCGATTACTCGGCCGCACGGTGCCGCCAGGTGCTGGCCCGCCTGCTGGCCGCCGAGGAGTTCGAGCAGTTCCTCCACACCCGCTACCTGGGACAGAAGCGCTTCTCCCTGGAGGGGGCCGACAGCCTGCTGCCTCTGCTGGACAGCCTGGCCGAGCACGGCGCCGAGTTGGAGGTCGAGGAGATGGTCTTCGGCATGGCGCACCGGGGCCGGCTCAATGTGCTGGCCCACCTGCTGCACAAGCCCTATGAGTACATCCTGGCCGAATTCGAGGGCGCCTCCCACCGCGAGCGCTCCGAAGAAGAAGGGGACGTCAAGTACCACCTGGGTTATTCCTACGATCACACCACCCCTGAGGGCCGGCCCATCCACCTGTCCCTGAGCGCCAACCCCAGCCACCTGGAGCTGGTGGACCCGGTGATCGAGGGCATTGTGCACGCCAAGCAGGACTACCTGGAGGACCACCAACGCCGGCGGGTGGTGCCGGTGCTCATCCACGGCGAGGCCGCCTTCACCGGCCAGGGCATCGTGCCCGAAACCCTCAGCCTCTCCCAACTGGACCACTACCAGACCGGCGGCACCATCCACATCATCCTCAACAACCAGCTGGGCTACACCGCCACCCCTGCGGAGACCCGCTTCACCCCCTACCCCACCGACGTGGCCCGCCAGATCCAGGTCCCCGTCTTCCACGTCAACGCCAACGACCCTGAGGCCGTGGTCCAGGCCGGTCGGCTGGCCATCGAGTTCCGCCAGGAGTTCCGGCGCGACGTGCTCATCGACCTGTGGTGTTACCGCCGCCACGGCCACAACGAGGCCGACGACCCCACCTTCACCCAACCGTTGATGTATAAGGAGATCGCCAAGCACCCCACGGTCTGCGAACTCTACGCCTGGGAACTGGTGGGCCAGGGCAAGATCATGCCGGAGGAAGTGGATGAGCTGCGCCGGCAGGCCCACGAGAAGCTCGAAAAGGCCCAGGAAGCCACCCATGGCCTGCAGGTGAAACCCCGGCTCTCGGTGTTCGGCGGGGTGTGGAAGGGCATGACCTGGGCCGACGGCAACTGGGATGCCCACACTGCCATCACCCCGGAGCAGGTGGTCCGGATAGGGGAGGGAGGCACGAAAGTCCCCCCCGACTTCTCCCTCAGCCGCACCCTGCAGCGGCTGGTCAGTGCGCGGGTGGAGATGGCCCAGGGCCAGCGCCCCGTGGACTGGGGCTGCGCCGAGATGCTGGGCCTGGGCTCCCTGATGCTCGAAGGCGTGCCAGTGCGCCTGGTGGGCCAGGACAGCCAGCGCGGCACCTTCAGCCACCGCCACTCCGTGTGGCACGACACCGAGAATGGCCAGACCTACACCCCCCTGGCCCATCTGGCCGAGGGGCAGGCCCGCTTCACGGTGGTCAACACCATGCTCTCCGAGTTGGCAGTGCTGGGCTTCGAGTACGGGATCAGCTCGGCAGACCCGCGCCGGCTGGTGATCTGGGAGGCGCAGTTCGGCGACTTCATCAACGGCGCCCAGCCCATCATCGACCAGTTTCTCTGCAGCGCCGAGGCCAAGTGGCAGCGGATGAGCGGCCTGGTGCTGCTCCTGCCCCACGGCTTCGAGGGCATGGGGCCCGAGCATTCCAGCGCCCGCCTGGAGCGCTTCCTGCAGCTGTGCGCCAAGGACAACATGCAGGTCTGTTATCCCACCACCGCGGCCCAGTACTTCCACCTCTTGCGCCGGCAGATGCGCCGCAGCTTCCGCAAGCCTCTCGTCGTCATGACCCCCAAGAGCCTGCTGCGCCACAAGCCCTCCTTCTCGCCCATCGAGGCTTTCGCCGCAGGAAGATTCCAGTCCGTCATCGACGACGAGGCCATCGCCTCTCCCCGCAAGGTGCGCCGGCTGATCCTGTGCTCGGGGAGGATCTATTACGACCTGCTGGAAGCCCGCCAGGCACGGGGCGGCGACGACGAGGTGGCCCTGGTGCGGGTGGAACAGCTCTATCCCTTCCCGCGCCCCGAACTGCAGCAGCTCCTGACCCGCTACGCCGAGGTCGAAACCCTGTGCTGGGTCCAGGAGGAACCGCGCAACATGGGGGCCTGGAGCTTTGTCTGCCCGCTGATCCAGCACCTGCTGGACGAGGAGCGCCGCCTGGGCTACGTGGGCCGCGACAAGGCCTCTAGCCCGGCTACCGGCTCCTATCTGGTACATCAGCGCGAACAGCGCGAGATCGCCGCCCAGGCCCTGGGCCTGGCCGAGGCCGCCCCCCCGGCCGAAGGACACGAGGAACTCTGGATAGAGGTAGCACAGTGAGGAGAGGAAGATGGCGACCGAGGTAGTCATCCCGGAACTGGGTGAATCCATCGCCGAGGTGGTGTTGCTCGAATGGCTCAGGGCCGAAGGCGAGCGCGTGGAGCGCGACCAGCCGGTCTGCGTGCTGGAGACGGACAAGGCCAATGTGGAACTGCCCGCCCCGGTGTCCGGGTATTTGCGCCGGCTCAAGGAGCCGGGCCAGACCCTCAAGATGGGCGAGGCCGTGGCCCGCATCGAGGCCGAAGCCGGAGCTGTTGCGCCCGCCCCTGTTCCGGCAGCCCCGGCACCCGCCTCCTCGGGCGAAAACTTCAGCCCGGCCGTGCGCCGGCTGGTCGAGGAGCACCGCCTCGACCCGGTTGCCATCCCCGGCACCGGCAAAGGGGGCCGGCTAACCAAGGAGGACGTGCTGGCCCACCTGGAAAAGCAACAGGCGCCCCCGCCGGCTCCAGTCCCGCCCCCACCTCCACCCACCCTAGCCCCAGCGGCCCCTGCCACCCTCGGCGAGGAGCGGACCCGGCGGGTGCCCATGAGCAAGCTGCGCCTGCGCATCGCCGAACGCCTGGTGGCCGCCCAGCACCAGGCCGCCATGCTGACCACCTTCAACGAGGTGGACCTGAGCGCGGTGATGGGCCTGCGGGCCCGGTACAAGGAACGCTTCAATGAGGTACACGGGGTTTCACTGGGGCTGATGTCCTTCTTCTCGCGGGCCGTGGCCCTGGGCCTGCAGAAATTCCCGGCGATCAACGCCCGCATCGACGCCCTGGACATCGTGTACCACGACTACGTGCACCTGGGCATCGCCGTCAGCACTGAGCGCGGCCTGGTGGTGCCGGTGCTGCGGCACGTCGAGCAGATGTCCCTGGCCCGCATCGAAACCGAGATCAAGCGCCTGGCTAAGGCCGCCCGCGAGAACAAACTCAGTCCCCAGGACTTGAGCGGGGGCACCTTCACCATCACCAACGGCGGGGTCTTCGGCTCCCTGCTCTCCACCCCCATCCTCAACCCGCCCCAGAGCGGCATCCTAGGGATGCACGCCATCAAGGACCGGCCAGTGGCCGTGGAAGGCCGGGTGGAGATTCGCCCCATGATGTACGTGGCCCTCTCCTACGACCACCGCCTGGTGGACGGCGAGCAGTCAGTCTCCTTCCTGGTGCGGATCAAGGAGCAGCTCGAAGACCCCAGCCGGATGTTGCTGGAGATCTGAGGCACCGTGGCCGAACAAATGTTTGACCTGATCGTCATCGGCGCCGGCCCCGGCGGGTACGTGGCCGCCATCCACGCCGCCCGCCTGGGGCTCAAGGTGGCCTGTGTGGACAAGGGCGCCCTGGGAGGCACCTGCCTGAACGTGGGCTGCATCCCCAGCAAGGCCCTGCTCGAATCGAGCGAGCTGTACTATCAAAACAAGAAGGGCCTCGCCCATCACGGCATCCAGCTAGGCGAGGTGGGCCTGGACCTGAGTGCCATGATGCAGCGTAAGGCCAAGATCGTCCAGACCATGAACCAGGGCATCGCCAGCCTCTTCCGCCAGCACAAGGTGGAGTTCGTCTCCGGGGCTGCCCGCCTCAGCGGCCCGGGCAAGGTGCAGGTGGGCGAGCAACAGTTGGAAGCCTGCCACGTGCTGCTGGCCACCGGCAGCGTGCCCATCGAACTGCCCGGCCTGCCCTTCGATGGACGGCATATCTTCAGCTCCACCGAAGCCCTGGCCTTTGAAAAGATCCCCGAGCGCCTGCTGGTCATCGGCGCCGGGGCCATCGGCCTGGAACTGGGCTCGGTGTGGAGCCGGCTGGGCAGCCAGGTGCTGGTAGTGGAGTACCTGGACCAGATCCTGCCCGGCATGGACCGCGAGATGGCCGGCCAGCTGCAGCGCCTGCTCCAGCGGCAGGGCCTCAGCTTCCAGCTGCAGACCAGCGCCAAGGGAGCCGAGGTGACCAAGGGCGGGGTGAAGGTGCAGCTCGAAGGCGGAGGCAAGGAAAGCGCCGAGACTGGCGATGCGGTGCTGGTGGCCGTGGGCCGCCGGCCCTGCGCCGATGGGCTGGGGCTGGAGGATCTGGGCATCGCCCGCGACCAGCGCGGCCGGGTGCAGGTGGACGACCAGTTCCAGACCAGCATCCCCGGTGTCTACGCCATCGGCGACCTGATCCCCGGGCCCATGCTGGCCCACAAGGCCGAGGAGGAGGGCCGCGCCCTGGCCGAACTCCTGGCCGGCCGGCCCGCCCGGGTCAATTACCAGACCATCCCCGGGGTGGTCTACACCCATCCCGAACTGGCCTCGGTGGGCCTCAGCGAGGAAGGGGCCGTGGCCCAGGGCTGGCAGGTGCGAGTGGGCAAGCACCTCTTCCGCGCCAATGGCCGGGCCCACTGCATGGACCAGATCGACGGGCTGGTCAAGATCGTCTGCGACGCCGTGACCGACCGCCTCCTGGGCGTACATGTACTGGGCGCCCAGGCTTCCCACCTGATCGGGGAAGCGGTGGTGGCTATGGAATTTGCCGGCAGCGCCGAGGACCTGGCCCGCACCGTCCACGCCCATCCCTCCCTCTCCGAGGTGCTCAAGGAGGCGGCCTGGGCGGCGATGGGTCCATGAGCGAGGGCAACAGGGGCCTGACCTGGCGCAGTCTGGCGCTGGGTCTGGGATGTGTGCTGCTGATCAGCCTGGGCGCCCCCTATTCGATCTGGATGGTGGGCTCCTCGGAGATCACCTGGTCCTACTTTCCGGTGGGCGTGGGTTTCCCCTTCTTCCTCATCGCCCTGGCCAATGCCCTGGCCAGGCGCCTGCGCCCCTCCTGGGGGCTTTCGCCGGCCGAGCTGGTCACCATCCTCAGTATGGGCCTGGTGGCCAGCGGCATCCCCGTCTTCATGGTTGGCTATATACTGGCCATCACCTCCAAACCCTATTATGGCGCCACCCCCGAAAACGACTGGTACAGCTACGTCCAGCCCTACCTGCCCGACTGGGCCATCCCCGGCACTGATGCCATGCGCGCCTTCTACGAGGGGTTGCCCAGCGGCCAGCCTCTGCCCCTGGGCGCCTGGCTGGGGCCCCTGGCCTGGTGGCTGAGCCTGATCCTGGCCATCTACTTTGTCTGCTTCTGCCTGGTGGTGATCCTGCGCCGGCAGTGGGTGGAGCACGAGCGCCTGGTCTTCCCCCTCACCGAGGCGCCGCGCCTGCTCATCGAAGCCGCGCCCGGCGAGGCCGTGCCGGCCATCTTCGGTGACCGCCTCTTCTGGATCGGCGCGGCCCTGCCCCTCTTCATCATCCTCTTCAACGTCATCAGCTTCTTCCAACCCGGCTTCGCCCAGATCGCCATCTACCAGGATTACCCCGTCGAGATCGTGCGGGGCCTGCCCCCCATCAACCTGATCGTCTACTTTCCGGTGGTGGGCTTCGCCTTTCTGGCCAGCACCAACATCCTCTTCAGCATCTGGTTCTTCCACCTGATCAGCATGGCCGAGACCGCGCTGATCAACTGGGCCAGCCTGACCACCACCCCCGACCCCTTTGTCTGGGGCAGCACCCCCACCCTCTCCTGGCAGGGTTTTGGCGCCTTTGCCGCCATGGTGGCGTGGAGCCTGTGGATGGGCCGCAAACACCTGGCCGCGGTGTGGCGCCAGGTCTTCAGACACAGCCGCGAGCTGGACGAGGGCCAGGAACTGGCCTCCTACCGCCTGGCGGTGTTCGGCGGGGCGGCCGGCATCCTCTACGTCCTGGGATGGCTGTGGCAATCGGGGATGGCCCTGCACCTGGCCTTGCTCTACCTGCTGGGGGTGCTGGTCATCTACTTGGGGATCACCCGGCTGGTGATCCAATCGGGGGTCTATTACCTGACCACCCCCCTGGCCAGCCAGGCCATGGTCCTGGCCCTGAGCGGCACCGCCGGGCTCCAGCCCCAGAGCCTGGTGGCCCTCTCGCTCACCTACGCCTGGTGCGGGGATATCCAGTCGGTGTTCATGCCCTCGGCGGCCCACGCCGCCCGGCTCAACGAATTGAGCCACCAGCGCCGCGGCCTGGGGCTGGCCATCGGCCTGGCCGTGGTGGTGGGGCTGGCGGTCTCGGTGTACTTCATGCTCCACCTGTGTTACCAGTACGGGGCCGGCAATTTCCGCTCGTGGATCTTTGACCCCGGGGCCGGGGCCGGCGGCATTGCCTTCGACGCGGTAGTGCGGGAGCTGAAAGATCCCATCGGCACGGACTGGGGCAAGCTGGGCTATTTTGGGCTGGGCTCGCTGATCTTCTCGCTGCTGTCGCTGTGCCAGTACCGCTTTCATTGGTGGCCCCTGCACCCGGTGGGGCTGGCCCTGGCCAGCGTGTGGATGATCCAGCGGGTGGCCCTCTCGGTGTTTCTGGCCTGGGCCTGCAAGAGCCTGGCCCTGCGCCTGGGCGGGGTGGCCCTCTACCGCCAGTTGCGGCCCTTCTTCATCGGCATGGTGGTGGGCTTCTTCATCGGGGTGGGCATCTCCTACGGGGTGGACGCCCTCTGGTTCTTCGGCAAGGGGCACTTTATTTTGAATGGATGAGGGCAGCCCAGAGGGCTGCCCCTACCCCCGCGAAGGCTCGTCCCGCTCGGCGCGGGCCTTGGCTGCCAGGGCCGGCAGATGGGCCTCGTGCTCCATGGTGGGCCTCCGAGAGTGGTCACCCGGGGCCAGGCCCCTCTTGACCTGATTCCGAAGCAACAGCTATATTGACTTCAGAGGTGCAAAGCTTTTTTGGTAGCGCCAGACGGTGCAGTTTCTCCTGGCGCCAAAGAAGAGTTC
>JACPJE010000120.1 GCA_016187725.1 Candidatus Latescibacterota bacterium | reverse complement strand
CGGGATTCGAGTTGCAACTTGAATTCTTCTGGTTCTACCTCTATCCGGAGGGTGTTCTTGAGGTTGGGGGCCTTCTTGAAATCAAAAAACATCTGGCAGTCTACGAAGCAATCGGCGTCGTAGTCCTCGTCCAGGTACCAGGCGGAGACGTACCCGGAGTCAGCTTGTTTGTAGCTGGTGGTACGCTGTTTCCGGTCGAACAGAGCCACACCATTCAGTATCACGGTAGCTTCCTGGCTTCCCTTGCCCTTCTTCGCCACCTTCACGTCGATGTCGGGCAGGGCCAGGGGAGAGAACAGGCTCTGGGTGTCTGACTGGGTTACCTTGAGCCCTTCAGCCAGGGTGTCTGGCCGGATCATCATCAGCTCGATCTTTACCGTGCCCCGTTTTTCTAGCTGGGACTTCACTTCGCCGACATTGGCCTCAAAGGCCCAGCCCAGGACATGGACTTCGAGGAGGCCAGAGGATAGGGCATCCTGGACTGCGTCATTGATCTGTTTGGCGGTGACTCGCCCTGAAAGGGGGCCAACTGAAATGGCGATCTTTTCCTCGTCCGACTCGGCAACCGCATGGACCAGACCGCTGGCCCCCTGAATGGCGGCGTTCTTGCGATAGAGCCGGCAAATGACCTCAATGTAGTTTTCCAGGTACGCCTCGCCCCCCTCGCCGATCACAAAGCCCTTCCAGTCCTCCACTGAGTAGCGACCGATGGACATAACCTCGAAGGCACCACAGACACGAATAGCGGTCTTATCGACTTCAGGTAAATTGCGAAGCTCGATTTCCCCTGGCTCAAGGTCGTTGGCCAGGGCTCCCAAGGTAACCCGTTTGACCTTTTTGTATTTGACCTTTTTGTAGTTGAACCCGGAAGCCACCACTCCGTTCCGGGTCTTATAGTGGTCGAACACTGTGGTATTTCTTAAAGTCATACCCCTGCCATCGTTTCAAAAAGTCGTGCCCCCCCTACTATCGGCGGTTCTCTTTCCCCCCGCCTACGGACAAGCCGGTCAACTCTTCGACCGTCAAGCCTTGGGGGTCTCGACGCACCACAGGCAATTCAGGGAGGCCCTGCCCGTGGCGGGTAGGTGGTTTGAGGCCGGTAAAGACGAACTGTCGCTCTTGGGGATCAAAGTGGATGGCGACCGTCTGGGCGGCCCAAGCGATGCCCAGCCCATAGCAATAGCCTCCCAAGGTAACCTGCCCCACCGAACTGACCGTCCGCAGCCAGGTCTGGGTCGCCAGATAGGCAGCTACCCGCTTCAGGTCAAAGAGGGCCCCTTCTCGCTGGGGATGATACGGCCGACGTGGAATCAACAATTCGGGATGGGCGACCACCGGCGGCTGTCCCTGACAACCGCGCGCCCGAGAGGGGCATTGGCTATTCAGTTCGGCCCAGTCGGCATCGACTTGTTGCTGCAAGGCCGCCGCATCGGCAAAGTGTTGTCCGACCAAGGTACGCTCGTTCAAGGTCCGATGACTGCGTTCGACGCTGCCGTTGCGTTGGGGGCAATGTCGCGGAATCAGTCGATGGGTGATACCCCATCCTACCCACCACAAGCACAGGGGGGTCGGGAATGGCGTGGGATCGGCATCGACGAAGATCGTGGCGCGATCGGTTTGAATGGCGTCGGGCAGTCCCCACTGGGTAAAGGCTACCCGGCAGTCTTGCTGCACTTGGGTGCTGGTCAGCTTGACGGTGCGTTGGTCCTCTGAGGTGGCCGGATGGATCTGGTGCAGGACGGTGGCGCGGCCGTATTCGTCCCGTGCTTGGTTGATGGTCACCGCGCCGACGCCAGCAACCGGCACCGATTCTTTGGCATCCATCTGCCAGACCCCGTGGGCAATCCCGGCAGGAGGCAGCTGGGGGGTAGCCGGCGGGCGGTGGGGTATCAACCGATCACCGAACCGACGCCAGTAGCGCCACAGCGTCGTTGCCGAGGGCAGTTTCTGGCGCTTCAGGATGGGGTGGTGACGCATCTTCTTCAGCACGTAGGCGGCCCCCCAAGTAGGATGCTGGCGCTTGAGCCGCAAGGCCACGTAGCGCACCAGAAAGTCCTCCTCGGCCATGGGGCCGGTGGTCGGACGCCCCCACCGGGTAACCAACGCTTCCAGGTCGCCTTGCCGGGCACGCCGGACCCCCTTCCGTACGGTCCAATAGGAGACCTGGTTTTGATAGGCAATGGTCTGGTAGGGCGCCCCTTGGCGGCCCCGGTGAGCCATCTGTTGCCGCTGTTGTACGGTGGTTACACGTGTGCCTGGCATGGTGCTCCTCCCGTGATCAGAAGCGTTCACGGGAGAGCGCTTGCGGAAAGCGGCTTACACCGTCAAAACCTCAGGCACGACTTTTTGAAATGCCCGGGGGGGCACGACTTTAAGAAAGACTACACCACCAGGTGAGGTGCTCAGGTGGGGGAGAAGGTGCGGGAGATGGCCGAGATCGAAAGAGTGGTCGAACCCGGCACACTGGTTCGGAGAGGTTCTGTGGGTTGGGGGAGTAAAGGGGGTACAGGGGGATGTAATCCCCATTATTACCGAGGAGGGGATGACTCGCCTTTTCAAACGACATCCAGTCTCCGTCAAACGGGCCGTGCAGCGAGGTGAACTTCCGCCTCCTATTCGGCTCTTTGGTGGCAACGTCTGGACCGTGGGGGCGATAACCCGGCACTTCGAGGTAAGGCTTGCGGAGGCTGCAAAGGAGGCCGAGCGCACCGCGCAAAGAATAGCCCACCTGTCCCCATGATGTGGCTACAACTGGCACCGAAAGGGGACAGGCATTGTCATAGTCCATCATGCACCTCTGGCGAAAGGAGGGGAAATGCACCCGGCTATCTTGAAACTGGAATACCATTGGAGGAAATCACGGAAACTCTGGCCGAACAACGAAAACTCTTGCTCCGGTTGAAGGATGTTGAGGAATCCGGGGAATTGCCGAAGCTAAATCTGGATTTAGACCAGTTGATGCAATTGGACTGGGATCTGGTGGACCAGAACCTACAACAGATTCTGGAACCGATCCGAGAACAGATCCTAAACTCGGCTGATCTGAACCTGGCAAAGCAGTTCATCAGACAGTGCATCCGTTTGTTGGAGGAGATGGTAGCACACGGACTCAGAGCAAAAAATGGTCTGGAAACCCTCATCCAGTATGCCGAACTGGGCGACAAAGATGCACAAGAGGCAATTGCCTCTTTTAAGGGCGGGCCGGCAAGACGATTGCCAACTACGCCGAGGCCCTACACTCTTTCTGCCTTTGGTGTGTCCAGCGGGGGTATCTGGCCGCTGACCCCTTGAAGGCCCTGGCACCTTTCGATACCACCCCCCAGACCTATCGCCGGGCCATGACCGCCGAAGAGATTGACCGGCTCCTTCAGGCTTGCGCTCCCCATCGCCGGCTACTCTATGAGACGGCCTCTCTTTCCGGTCTGCGCGCCAATGAACTGCGGAGCTTGACCGTTGACCACCTGGACCGGGAGCGCTCCGGTTTGATCCTTGACGCGGAATGGACGAAGAACCGCAAGGCCGGATTCCAACCCCTGCCCAAGGCCCTTGTAGAGCGCCTGAGCGCCTTTGCCGAATCCGGGGAGGCTGCCCGCCTCTATGCCCGCCTTCATGCCCGCAGAGACGCCACAGCCCCCCCAGAGAACCCCCTGCTTCATGTGCCTTCTCATCCATCCCGCGAACTGGACGAAGACCTGAAGGCAGCAGGAATCCCCAAGCACGGCCCAGGCGGGAAGTTGGACTTCCATGCCTGCCGGCTGGCCTACATCAACTTTGTGATCGAGAGTGGAGCCACGGTCAAGGAGGCTCAAGCCCTGGCCCGGCACGCTACCCCGGACCTGACGATGAATGTCTACGGGCGGACGAGAGAAGAGCGGCTACAAGAGACGGTGGAACGGATTGCTGGAAAACTGCTCCCAGACGAAAAGAATGCCACATTCATGTACCGGAAAGCCGTCGGCGTAGAAACAGAAAGCGCAACCCCCTTTGATAACAGAAGGTTGCGCTTGCAAGAACTGGTGGAGGCGGCGGGACTCGACCCCGCGTCCGAGAGCAGTTCCACCGGATCGCTACGTGCGTAGTCAGTTGTTTGATCTCGCCGGCTGCAGCTCCAACTGACAGGATCCGCAGCCGGCCAGTTCAATAGGTCTCGCCCCCAGCCCCTGAACGAGAACTGTTGGCCAGCCTGCTATAAGATGACACCAGAACCGGCGGCGCAGGCTCCACCGGCCCTAGTGGGCCGCCTATTAGGCGGCCAGAGCGTAGGTGTTGTCGTTGGCGATTAAAAGTTTCCCAAAGTTTTTACGAGGCTCCGGGACCTCGGCACGCAATCCTGGCTTCTCCGTCCCCGTCGAAACCAGATCGCCCCCAATTAGATTTTCAAGACACGCTGAGAATATACCCGCGCTGACGGACCCTGTCAACGCAGCGGTTCAGAAGGCCTGGCCGATGGAAAAGTAGATGACCGGCTGCGCGGCCAGGCTGCCGCTCCAGCCAAAGTCCAGGCGGAAGGGGATGCCCAGGGTGTAGCGCAGTCCGGCCCCGTACCCGTCCACCATCCCCGACCAGTTGGTCTGGCCGGTGTGGCGCCAGACCCCGGCCCGATCCCAGAAAAACACCAGACCGAAGTCCCGGATCGCCAGCCGCAATTCGCTGCGCAGGTTGAGGCCCGCCCGACCCCCGCCGGTGGCCTGGATGCTGTTGAGGGCCACCCCCCGCACGCTCCCCTCGCCCCCGTATTCCTTCCAGTAGAGCTGCGGCAGGGCGCGTTCCCGGCGCAGCGAGGCAGTGAGTCCGCCGCGCAGGGACTGGGCCCAGATCAGGCTGCGGCCCAGGGGCAGGTACAGGCGGGCTTCGAGGTCGCCGTCGAGCACCTGGGTGTTCTGGCCGCCGATCTGGATGGCGTACAGGGCCGAGGCCCTCAAAAAGGTGCCGCGCGAAGCGGCGATGGGGTCGTTGCGGGTGTCGCGCTGGAAGCGCAGGGTGAAGTTGAGGGTGTTGGAGCGGTCGGTGAGCAACTGCTGCCAGGTCCGGTCGATGGGAATACGGCCATCGCTGTAGTCCACATAGGTGGAATCGGGCGTCGGCGCGGCAGGGGAGTCGCCACCGAAAGGAGCACTGTTGCCGAAGGGATCATCCCCCCCGAAGGGATCATCCCCGCCAAAAGGATCGTCGCCGCCAAAGGAGGTATCGGTGGAGTCCGTGGCAGTGGCGGTGGTGTCGGGTTCAAAGGGGTTGTACTCGATGAAGCCGCTCTTCTCCGGCCGGGTGCGTGCCTGGTTCCAGGCCACCGAGAAATCGGCCTGATACTGCCCAGTGGGCTGCTTTTCCCAGGTCTTGCCCAGGGTGCTGGTATACTGCCAGAGCCTTTCCACCGAGGCGTAGCGGTAGGTGGAGGCGGAGATGTACTCGCTGACAAAAACGGGACCGGCGAAGGGCAGCAGTCCGTTGAGGATGGAGTCGTTGGCGGTCAGCAGGGCGAACTGCAGGGAATCGCCCGGATCGGCAAAGACCCGGGTGGTGCCGCCCCACTCGTCGGTCAGCCCGGACGAGAGGGTGAGGTCTACGCCCGACTTGAACAGGTTGCGCTCGCTCAGGTACACGGTCCCACCCTGCAGGGGCCGGCCCAGGCCGGCGTCGAGGCCCAGACGGGTGCCGCGCCCCAGCCAGTTGCGGTGTTGAATATTGGCGCTCAGGCCGGGCTCCACGCGGCTGCCGGCGATATTGAGGAAGGCGTTGCTCTCCAGGTGGAGGTAGCGCTTTTCCAGCAGGCGGACCTCCACCGGCTGCAGGCTGTCCTCGGGGACGTCGGACAGGGGGGTGACGCTGACCCCGCGAAAGAGGTCAGTGCGCGTCAAGTTGGCGTTGGTGCGCGCCAGTTGCTCGGGATTGTAGAGTTCTCCCGGACGGAAAGTCAGCTGGCGCCGAATCAGGGAAAGGCGGGTGTGCAGGGTGTGCAGGGTGTCGCCAGGGACGATGCGCACCTCCCCGAAGTACATCTTTTTCCCCGGGTCCACTCGGTAGATCACTTCGGCCCGGTGCGCGGCTGGATCCTGGCGCACTTCCTTCTGTACCGCGGCGCGGGAGTAACCTTGGCGGTTGAGAAAGGTCTGCAACTGGCCCTCGTCCTGCACCACCTGGCTGTAGCGGTACACGCCGCCGGGGACCAGTTTCATCTGCTGGCGCAGGGCGGTGGTGTCGCAGGGGGTGGCCAGCTCCAACTTGACGTCGGAGATCAACCAGCGGGTCTTGCTGTCGATGCGGATGGTGAGGTGCAGATCGCGCTCGTCTTCGAGGACCAGGATCCTGCCGGGGATGGCCACCTCCTGGTACCCTTCGCCCCAGTACAGCGCTTCGATGGCCGACAAATCGGCGCGGAAGAAGCGGCGCTGGAAGGGTTCGCCCTCCCGGGTCTGCATGGCGGCGCGCAGGTCGGAGTTCTTGAAGGGCTTGTCCCTCAGATGGACAAAGCGGATCTCCTTCACCTTCTTGCCCTGGGCCTCGGCCAGGGTGATCTCGTGTTCCTCGGCCAGGACCAGGACCGGCAGGAGCAGCAGGAGGAACAGCCGCATCAGAAGTCCTTCTTGAGGCCGATGCCCAGACCGTAGCGCTGGTACTTGCTCTGCGCCGCCCCGGTCAGGGTCATATAGGTCCCCACCTTGTGCTCGATGCGGAATTCACCCTCGGAGGGATTGGCCGTGGCGGCTTCGTAGTTTACCTGCAAGGGCAGGGGGAACTTGAAGAACTTGCCCAAGCGCACCGAAGGCTCGCCCACCGTTTCCAGGAGGGTGCCCGAAGGCAGGATCTGAAACTGGTCCAGGCCGATCCGCTTGACCTGCCGGCTGAGCAGCAGTTGGCTGGCGGCAGTGTAGAGGGTCTTCTCGTACTCGGCCCTGTCTTGGGGCATCTGGGTGGTGCCGAAGGCCAGCAGGTAGTAGATCTGCAGCGGGGGAATGGACGGCTCCGAGGTGAACACGGGCACCACCCCCTGGGTAGGACCCTGCATCTTGAGGGTCACCTTGCAGTCCTCGGCGCCCAGTTCGGCCGCGTCGTTGCTGCTCAGGTGGACGGTGGTGCCCACCTCGATGTCGAGGTCGGGGTTGAGCAGCAGGGGCTCATAGGCCATTTCGAGGAGGGAATAGGGGAGCACGGGATGGTCCAGGCTGATGCGCCCCTTCTCGAAGGCGAACTCGCTGTTGAGCACAAAAGCCTTGCCCTCGGGGATCTCCAGGCTGCCCTGGAACTGGGGCTTGTAGAAGGTGCCAGAGATCCGGGGGATCCCCTCCACGCGCAACTGGGCCACCTCGTTTTCCACCTGCAGGTCGCGCAGGTCCACGGCGATATCCAACTGCATGTTTTCCAGAAAGGGATCGCTCACCGTGGCCGGGGGAGGGGGCACGGGCGGGGCATTCAGGTCGAAGAGGGGCACCTCGGCCTGGGCATGGTCGATGCGCACCTGGCAGCGCAAGAGCGAGCCGGTGGAGGTGCTGCTGAGGCTGGCGTCCTGAATGTCGATGCCAGGGGCCACGAAGATATCGTCGTAGTTGAGCGGCAGGTTTTCGGCCTGTAGATGCAGGTCGTACGCCAGCGAGTCGAGGGTCGCCAATTCCACGTAGCCGCTCAACTCGGCGCTGCCTTCTCCTTTGAGCGGATGGCCGACGAAGTCGCTCAGTTCGCCGCGCCGGCCAGCGAATTCGAGCCGGCCCATGGGAAAGATGTAGGAGGGTTTCATATCCAAGAGCCGCAATTCCAGGTCCTGCACTTCTGCCCAGCCGCTGATCTGCATGTCGTCGGCAAAACCGTCCACCGCCAGGTCCATGCTGAGGGTGCCGTCCAGGCGCTCCAGCTCGGGGAGCTGGTCGAGCAGGGGGAGGAGGCTGAAGCCGCTGGAGCGGGCCTGCAGCCAGCCGCCTTCCCAGTGGACCAGGCCGCCTTCCAGGTCCCAGGGGAGCCGGGCATTGAGCTGGAGACTGTCGCCGCTGAGGGCCAGCCATTCCAATTTCAGATCTCCCTCCTGGGACCCGCCGCGGAAGAGGCCCTCGATCCTGCCCAGTTCCTCGGTGGAGATCTCCAGCCTGGCTTCCAGGTCGGGGGCGGCCAGGGTACCGGCAAAGCGGGCCTGCAGATCGGCCTGGCCGGCGGGTATGCCGGCCTCCTCCTGGTTCCAGGTGTCCAGAGCGCGCAGATCGAGCCCGGCCAATTCGAGTTGGAGCAGGGAGGGAACACTGGGGGAGAAGACGCCCTTCAGGCTCAGGGCCCCGGCCTTGAGCAACTGGCTCTCCGCCGGGTCGAAACGCTCGAGCAGCAGTTCGAGGCCCTCGACCTCCAGATGGTCGCCGTCCAGCTCGATGGCCGCCGGAGCCTGGTCTGCCAGATGCAGGCGCAAGCCCGGTTTGTCCAACTGGAGCTGGCCGAGGAGCACCTGGCCTTCGAGGTGGCTCCAGCGGTGGGGATCTTCCAGCAGCGACAGGGGCAGGCGCAGCTCACCGTCCAGGCTCAGCTGTCCGCCGATGCTGTCGGCCAGGAGCAGGTTGAGCGGGGCGCGCAGGTCGGCCTGGCGGGCATGCAAGTGCAGGCTCAACTGGGCGCCAGTGGGGTAGTCAGCGGCAAAAAGCGGCGCAGCTGGCGCGGCCAGTTCGAGGGAGAATTCGCGTTCCTGGTCGTCATCCTGCTCCAGGTCGGCTGAGAAGGTCAGGGTGTCGGCCAGTTCCAGGCGCGCCTGCACCTGGCCCAGCGGATGGCCCTTCAACTGGAGCTGGTCCAGCCGGGCCTGGGCCTGCAGCTGGGGCCGGCCGGGGGTGCCGCCCAGGGCAAAGTGCAACTGCCCGGTCCCGGTCACTGCCGGCGACCAGTTCCCCAGGTCCAGGGCATCGATATGGCCCTGGACCTGGAGGTGCTCCTGGCCGGCGCTGCCTTCCAGGCGCAGCAGCCCGGCCGGGGTCTGGAGGGAGAAGCGCTCGCAGCGCAGGCGTTGGTCGGCATAGGCGAATTTCAGGGTGTCGGCAGCGCGGATCTCCCACCCTCCCTGGCGCAGGGCGAGGCGGGAGAGCAGGCCACTGGCGGCGATCTTCTCCGGATGAGAGAGCCGGCCCGCAAAATGCAGACTGCCCGAGAGGGCGAGGCTGTCCTCGCCGGCGCGGCGGAAGCGGGCCTGGTCCAGCTCGAGCTGGCCGTCCAGGCGGTCGCCTTTTTCCAGGGTGCAGGTGGCCCGGATGCCCTGGCCCGAGAGGAGGAGCTGGGCGCGCCGAGACCTGCACTCCAGCTCCAGCCCCAGGTCGCCGGCCTGCCAGCCCTGGTAGGCCGCGCCCTGAAGCTGGAGCTGGCCGTCCAGGCGCAGGGTTGCCAGATCCAGGCCGCCGCTGGCGCGCAGCTGGCCCTGCAGCGCGCCGGCCAGGGAGGAGTCCAACTGCGCCAGCGGCAGGGAAGCCAGCTCGGCGACCAGGGTGTAGCGCCGGTCCTCCTGCAGGTCGGCGCGCAGCTGGGCCCGGACCTGGGTATCTGCCAGGCGCAGGGCGGTCTCCAGGTAGCGTCCGGCCGCCAGCGTCAGATCGGCGCGCACCGGGCCCAGGTGTATCTCCCCGAGGGGCAGACTGGGGCTGTCCAGGCGCAACTGCAGCGAATCGGGACGGGCCCGGCCCTGTAACTGAAAGGGAGCGGCTGCATAGCCCAGCAGGGTGCTGGGATTCAGGGCGCCGGAAAACTCCAGGTCGTACTGCCCTCCCGGATCGACGGGGCCGGCAGCCTGCACCCGGCCCAGGCGGGAGTCGAGGGTGGCGCTGAGCAAATGGTCGGGCTGGAGCCGGGCCTGGAACTGGGCGTCCAGCGGCGGGCCGGGCAGGGCGTCCAGCTGGCGGACCCAGAGGTCCAGCTCGCCGGCATAGCGCGCCTCCCTCAAATTGGCCCGGGCCTTCAGCTCGGCATCCACCTGACCCTTGAACTGGCCGAAGCGGGACAGGTCGAGGTGGTCCAGGCGCAGCTGAAGGGCGAGGCTGTCAGTGGCCAGGTCGTAGGCCAGCGCTCCCTGGGCCAGGCCCCCGGCTGCTTCCAGCTGGAGAGAGTCCACGGCGGCGTGCGCTGAATCCAGCGCTCCCTGCGCCCTCAGCGAAAGGGGGCCCAGGGGAGATTGGTCCATCTGAGCCTGGAGCGCCAGGCGCGTGCCCAGCGGGTTGAGCCGGCCCTCCAGGGCCAGGTCCAGACGGGCGCTCAGCGAATCCGCCTGTACTTGGGCGCCCAGATGGAGGAGGGCGGGCAGCGCAGCGCTCAACCCCAGCGAGCCGCTGCCTTCGGCCCGGACCTGCAGTCCCGCCCTCTGCAGATCTGCCTGCATTTGGCGCAGGCCGAGCCGGGCCGGCTCCAGCTGCAGGGCAGCCTGCAGCGCGCCGGCGACCAGTTCCCGGCGGTGCTGGGCGACCAGAAAATGGGCGGTGCTCAGCTGCAACTCTCCGGTGGTGTCGCCGGTGGCCTGGTAGCGGGCTGCCAACCCTTCGACCTGCACCTCTAGACTGTCGGTCGGCTGGGAGAGATGAAAAACGCCCCCGGTGAGTTCCAGTTCGGGGAAGTAGGCGATGGGCAGACGCGTCGCTGCGGTGTCGGTGGCCGCGCTGTCCAGGGGTTCCCCCAGTTGCAGGCGGAGCACCGGGCGGCGCAAGGTCAGGGAGTGCTTCCAGAGGGCGAAGGAGCACTCTGCCACTTCGAGCTGCAGGCTGTCTCCGGGGCTGGAGGCCCGCAGGTCGGCAAAAGAGATGCTGCGCGCCAGCGCGCCCCCAGTCTGGCCGATGCTCAGCTGCCAGCCCCAGAGAGGAGCCAGGCGGACCAGCCCCAGGCCCAGCAGCCAGGGACCCGCAGGAGTGACCAGCACCAGCAGGGCCAGGCCCAGGGCCAGGCCGAGCCAGGCGGCGCGGCGTGCAGTCATGGATCAGCGTTTGAGTTGGTTCAGATCCTTGGGCACTTCAAAGACCGAATCGGGCAGTGCCGAGTAGGAGAGGTTTCTGATCTTGCGGCCCAGTTGGAAGATCTGGTTCTCTCCCTTGCCGGTGTTGACGAAGACCTTGAGGACCGATTCCATGACCAGGCCTTCCAGTTCCTCAGCCGCGGCTTGCTGCGCCAGCTGGTCGTAGTCCTCGACCATGCCTCTCAACTGCTCCAGGTCCCCGCTGATCAGCGGCGGGAAGGAGGTCTTCTGGGTCTGCAGGCGCTGGAAACGCTCGATCTCCTGATAGCCGGGGAAACCCCTGGCGACCCAGGCCTGGTACAGGTAGCGGTTCTCCTTGCGCAGGGTCTTGGTGCCCGGCTGATAGTAGCGGGCGCGCATCTCGGCGGCCACCCGCCGGCAGAGGACGCCTTCGATGCGGTTGGTGTCGGGCAGGGCCTTGATCTGGAACTGGATCTCCGGGGCATTGGGACCGGCCGCGGCGGGTTTGGGGGCGGGGGCGGGGGCAGGCAGGGATTCCTGGGCATAGGTCTGGCGCAGGTGGTCCACCTTGAAGACCGCAGCCGCATCCAGGCGCAGGATCGTGCTGCTGTTGAGGGGCTTACCCTCCTTTTCCAGGGCCTGGGCCAGTTCCCTGCTGGCCTCGATCTGGCTGCGGACTTTTTGTTTTTCGCCCTTGATGTAGACGTCGTTGGTGGTCTTGCGGGCCCCGACCTTCTTGGGACCCAGGCCGGAGTTGGAGATCTCTTCGGTGTAGTGGATATCCGCCGCAGCCGGGCGGAGGGCGCCGGCAAAGACCAGCGCCAGGAAGAGAACCAGCATGGCAGGCTCCTTGTTTGGGGGCGCTATAATATAAAGAAATCGGGAGGGACCTGGGGGGCTTTCCGGAGTGCAGGCCCGGGGTCTCAGCGGGCGGGCACCGCGACAGGGGCCAGCCGGGGGGAGGATTCTCCCCGGCCCGGTTTCAGCCTGAGAGCGGAGAGCACCCCGGCCGAGCAGGCGACCAGCAGGCCGCTGACCAGGAAGGGGGCGCTGATCGACCGGCCCGCCAGGTATCCGGCCAGCACCGGGCCGATGGCCCCGCCCAGAGCCGAGAAGGCCAGGGTCTTGCTCAGGTCCAGGCCGCGCGACTCCTCGCGGCATTCTTCCTGGATGATGGCGCTCTGGATGGGAATCCAGACCCCGGCGCCCACCAGGTCGTGGAGCAGCCAGATGGCCGCCGCCCAGAAGAAGTCGGGGATGAGGGCGCCGGCGCTGATGGCGATGCCCTCCAGAAAAACCGTGGCGATGAAGACGGCCTTGTAGTGTTTCAGGTGCAGGTAACCCACCAGGAGCAGGGGCAGGACCGAGGTGAGGCGGTGGATGGTCATCACCGTCGAGACGGTCGAGGCGGATTCGCCGAATTTCTGGCTGAAGAACAGGGGCATGATGAAGCAGTGGCTGGTGCTCAATCCCACGGAAAAGATGAAATTGGCCAGCATGATCACCCTGAGATTGCGCGGCAGGTCGAAGTTGAGCAGGCCGCGCAGGCCCACGGTCTGGTGGGCGCGCGCCGGCTCCCGGGCGCGCACCCCCAGCCCCATCAGGACCACGGCCAGGGCCAGGGCTCCAGCCCCCAGCCACAGACTCCCGCGGTCCCCCACCGCGGCGATGCCCAGGCCGGCGATCCAGGTGCCCACCGCCAGAAAGAGAAACTCGACCCCGCGGGTCTTGCCGATGAAATCGACGAAGCGCCCCCGGCCCTCGGCGTAGAGCAGCAGGGGATGGGCCGTGTCCCGGGCCAGCACCCCCACCTCGCGCAGGGTTTTGAGGAGGATGAGCAAGAACAGGCTGGCAGTGAAGGGGGTGGCCAGGCAGGCCAGGGCGCAGCTGGAAACGGCCAGCATGTAGAGCCGCTTGCTGCCCCACTGGTCGGCCAGGTTGCCCAGGCCGATGCGCACGGCGAACATCGCCAGGGTGGAACAGGCGAAGACGTAGCCCATGCTCTTGAAGGAAAGGCCCTGGCCTTCGAGGTAGTAGGGGAGGATGAAATCGTAGATCCCGCCGGCCACCCCAAAGAGGATGGAGACCAGGAACAGCACCTTGACGTTGCGGCCCATAACCCTCCCCGGATGAAAAGGTGTGCAAGAGCATAGGGCAGGGGTCAAAGCAGGTCAAGGCAAAAGGAAAGGGCGCCTCCCCTGCCGGAGAGGCGCCCTTGAGCGACACGGTGCGATGGTCTCAGCGATCGTCTGAAGCGTTGCGCTGGAGGACGAACTGCAGGAGTTGCATCAGCGAGGTGGCGGCGGCAGCCACGTAGGTGAGGGCCGCGGCGGTGAGCACCTTGCGGGCCAGGGTGCCTTCCCGGGGGGCCAGGTAGCGGCCGTCGACCAGTTGGGCCATGGCCCGCGAGCTGGCGTTGAACTCCACCGGCAGGGTGACGACCTGGAAGACTACCACCGCGGCGAAGAAGGCGATGCCCAGGTCCATCAGGCCGGCGCTGCGCATCAGCATGCCGATGAAGAAGAGCGGGAAGGCCGCCATGGAGCCGAGGTTGCAGACCGGCAGGATGGCGTGGCGCAGGTTGAGGGGCACGTACCCGTTGGCGTGCTGGATGGCGTGCCCCACCTCGTGGGCGGCTATGGCCAGGCCGGCCAGATGATGGCCGCGGTAGTTGTCGGAGGAGAGCCGCACCGTTTTGTCGCGCGGGTCGTAATGGTCGGAGAGCGTGCCCCCCACTTCCTCGACCTGCACGTCGTGGATCCCGTTGTCGCGCAGCAGGCGGCGTGCGGTCTCCGCTCCCGACAGGCCGGCGGCGGAAGGGACTTCGCTGAACTTGCTGTAGGTGCGGCGCACTTTGTACTGCGCATAGAGCGCCAGGATCATGGGCGGGATGAGCAGGATAAAGGTGGAGTCGAAGGCAAAGGGCATCAAGGTGCGATCTCCTCGTGCAATGGTTGGCGCCGCGGTGCGGCGGGTGCAGTGCGTGGGACTAATCCTAATATACTAATCGGCCTTCGTTGGTAAAGCCCCCTGGCGTGACTGAAATGGCCGCAGGGCGCGCGGAGCGCCCTGCGGCCAGGAGGGGTACTGGTCCGGGGGTTACTCCGCTTTCACCGGAATCTTGCGGGCCAGGGCTTCCTTTACCTTGGGCAGCCGCAGCTGCAGCACGCCGTTTTTCAGCTCAGCTGCGATCCCGCCGCGGTCGATGCTGTCGGCCAGGACGAAGCGGCGCTCGTAATCCCCCTCCCCGTACTCGCTGTAGATCAGGCGGTAGCCCGCGGGCGCGGTGGGGGCGACCGTGCCGCGGATGGTCAGCTCGCGCTGCTCCAGGGTGAGGTCCAGCGACTCCTCGGTCACTCCGGGGAGTTCGGCGACCACCACGATCTCCTCCGGGGTTTCGTACACGTCGGTCCGCGGGGAGAAGACCCGCCGCGTGTTGGCGCGTTCGGTCGTGGGCAGGGCAGCGGGTGCTTTTTTCTCAAGGGCCTGGGTCTGGGTGCTCATGGCTAGTCCTCCTCGCAGATATTTCAGTTGGTTTGGATCGCGATCTTCTGGGGCCGGTGCGCCTCGGCGCGCGGCAGGGCGATGGTGAGCACGCCGTCCTTGAATTTGGCCTCGACCTCAGCGCTGTCGACCTCGAAGGGCAGGGCCAGCGAACGGGTGAACTTGCCGTACCAGCGCTCGCGGCGGTGATAGGTCTCCCCTTCCTTGGGTTCGGGGGCGGAGCGCTCGCCGCGCAGGGTCAGGACGTTCTGGACCACCGAGACCTCGATGTCGCCGGGGGCGAAACCGGGCAGTTCGACCACGGCCAGGGCGCCCTCGCCGTTGTTCCACAGATTGACGGCCGGGTATTCGTCGGCCGGCTGCCAGATCCCCTCGAAGAGCCGGTCGAAATCCTGGCGGAGCCGCTGCAGCCCGCCAAAAGGACCCTGCAGGGTGTAGGGGCTGAAGCTGGAGAAGAAAGGCCTGGCAAACATGACTCGCCTCCTTTGGGTTGAGATGTTTTGCGCAGCATTGTCTGCTCGCCCATCAGGAATGCAATCGGTGTGCCAGCGGCCATGGAACCAGCGGCGAACCAGTATTTAATCGCTTGTCTCAAGAAGAGATAGGAGGCTTTCCGTCCACCGCGGAGTGCACAGGGGCACGCCGGTGGCCAGGGCGGTCCTGCCATTTTAGCAAGGCGCTTTTCCTGACCATGGCAGCACAGGTGCGCTTTTGACAGCAAAGGGCTGGCACGGGGCAGAATTAAGGGTTACGCCCACCGGTGCTTTGCCGTATAATTGAGACAAAAAGCAGCGCCTATACAAAATAGAAAGGAAGGCCATGCACGACCGGGCACCGACTATAGACCTGGGCGATCCTGGGAAGTGGCGCCACAATCTGGCCACCTCCATGCTGTACGAGGAGATCGTCAGGCGCGGTGAAGGGACCATCGCCCACCTGGGACCCGTGGTGGTGCACACCGGCAAGTACACCGGGCGCTCTCCGGGGGACAAGTTCGTGGTCCGGGAAGCCAGCTCCGAGCAAGAGATCTGGTGGGGCAAGGTCAATTGTCCCCTGGCTCCCGAGCACTTCGACGAACTGCTGGAGCGAGTGCAGGAGTACCTGCGCGGGCGGGAGATCTTCGTGCAGGACTGCTATGCCGGAGCCGACCCGCAGTGCCGGGTCCCCCTGCGTATCTTCACCGAGCGGGCCTGGCACAGCCTCTTTGCGCGCAACATGTTCATCCGCGAAATGGACCCCGAGCGCCTATCCCATTTTGCCGCGGACTGGCAGCTGATCTACGCCCCCGGCTTTGCAGCGGTACCCGAGCGGGACCACACCCGCTCCGAGGTCTTTGTGGTGATCCACCTGGGGCGCCGGCTCATCCTCATCGGCGGGACCAGTTATGCGGGGGAGATGAAGAAGGCGGTGTTCACGGTGCTCAACTATCTCTATCCCACCCAGGGGATGGTGAGCATGCACTGCTCGGCCAACAAGAACAGCCGCGGCGAGACCGCCCTGTTCTTCGGGTTGTCTGGGACGGGCAAGACCACCCTGTCGGCCAATGCCAACTACATGTTGATCGGCGACGACGAGCACGGCTGGAACGAGCGGGGGATCTTCAACTTCGAGGGCGGCTGCTACGCCAAGGTCATCCGCCTCAACGCCCAGGCCGAACCCGAGATCCACGCCGCCGTGCACCGCTTCGGCGCGGTGCTGGAGAACGTGGCCATCGACTCCCACACCCGGCGGGTGGACCTGGACGACGACGGCCTCACCGAGAACACCCGGGCCTCCTACCCGCTCAACTACATCCCCAATGCCTCCTCTGAAGGCATGGGCAATCATCCCACCAATATCATCATGCTCACCTGCGACGCCTTTGGAGTATTGCCGCCGGTGGCCCACCTCAGCCCCGAGCAGGCCATGTACCATTTCATCTCCGGGTACACCGCCAAGGTGGCCGGCACCGAGCGGGGGGTGGCCGAGCCCACCGCCACCTTCTCCCCCTGCTTCGGCGCGCCCTTCCTGGTGCTGCATCCCACCCGCTACGCCCGCCTGCTGGGCGAGCGCATCCGCCGGCACCAGGCCCGCTGCTGGCTGGTCAACACTGGCTGGAATGGGGGGCCCTATGGCGAAGGCAAGCGCATCCGCATCGACTACACCCGGGCCATCGTGGCCGCCATCCTCGACCATCGGCTGGACCAGGCGGCCCGCGCCCAGCACGCGCTCTTCGGCCTGGAGATGCCGGTGGAGTGCCCGGGGGTGCCCAGGGAGGTGCTCGACCCGCGCGCCGCCTGGAGAGACCCGGCCGCTTATGATGCCAAGGCGCGGTATCTGGTGGGGCTCTTCAACGACCACTTCGCCGAATACGAGGCCCTGGTCCCCGAACTGCGCGCCGTGGCGCCCAGCGCCGGGTGAGGCGCATGAGCAAACCCGCGCGCTGGAAGCTGGAGCGATTGGAGGACTATTTCTGATGAAGATCACCCGCATGGAAATACTCGCCGCGGACCAGGGGCGGATCATCGTGTTTGTGAAGCTGCACACCGATGAGGGGCTCTTCGGGGTGGGCGAGCCTTCCTGCGTGGGCAAGGAGCAGGCAGTGATGGGGGCCCCGCGCCGGCCCTGGATCCCGCTGCGGCCCGATGGAGGACTGGCCCACACCTGAAAAACAGAGCGGTTTTCTCGCGCGGAGAGGTCGAGATGAAAATTACACAGATAGAGACCATCAGAGTCAAAGAGCAGCCCCACAATATCTGGGTGCAGGTCTATACAGACACCGGCTTCATCGGTCTGGGAGAGACCTTTTACGCCCCCACGGCGGTGCAGGCAGCGGTGCATGATTTCTTCGGCCCCCTGCTCATCGGCCGCCATCCCTTTGAGATCGAGCGCCACTGGGAGGCGATGTTCAGGCTCTCGGACCACGCCGGGTACGGCGGGGCTGAGATGCGGGCCCTATCAGCGCTCGACATGGCGCTGTGGGATATCAAGGGACAGGCCGTCGAGTTGCCGATTTACGAATTGCTCGGCGGGGCGGTGCGCAAGCGGGTGCGGGTGTACGCTACCAGCATGCCTTATGAGGGAGCCGGCGAAGTGGCCAAAAAACTGCTCGGCGAGGGCATCACCGCCATGAAGGGCGGCCCCACCATTCCCCAGGCCATTGCCAGCGACGGGCAATTCCTCTCTCCCAAAGACCTGGATCGCGCCCTGAAACCCATCCGCGAGATCCGCGAGGCAGTGGGCATGGACATGCAGATCGCCAACGATGGCCACGGCAAATGGACTCTGCCCGTGGCCATTCGCATCGCCCAGGCCATGGAGCCCTATGAGATGATGTGGCAGGAGGACCTGATGCCCCTCCTCAATCCCGAAGCGCTG
>JACPJE010000119.1 GCA_016187725.1 Candidatus Latescibacterota bacterium | reverse complement strand
TGGGGCGGCCATGCCCATCTTCGATGCCCTGGTGGATACCAAGGGGCCCAAATTCATCCTGACCCGCCACGAGCAGGGGGCCACCCACATGGCCGACGGGTACGCCCGGGCCACCGGCAAACCCGGCGTGGTGCTGGTCACCTCCGGCCCCGGAGCCACCAATACCATCACCGGCATCCTCAACGCCCAGATGGATTCGGTGCCGCTGGTGGTGCTCACCGGCCAGACCATCACCCCCATGCTGGGCAAGGACGCCTTCCAGGAAGCCGACGTCTTCGGCGTCTCCATGCCCGTGGTCAAACATTCCTATCTGGTCAAGGACGCCGCCGACATCCCCCGGGTGATGAACGAGGCCTTCCACATCGCCACCACTGGCCGCACCGGGCCGGTGCTCGTGGACCTGCCCAAGGACGTCACCTCGGCCGAATGCAACGCCGACTTCCCGGAGAAGGTCTTCCTGCCCGGATACCACTCCCAGACCAAGGCCGACGCCGAATGCCTCAAGGAAGCGGCCCGCCTGCTGCGCAGGAGCAAACGCCCGGTGCTCTACCTGGGCGGGGGCTGCGTCGCCGCCAGCGCCCACGAGGCGGCCCTGGCCTTTGCCGAAAAGGCCCTCATGCCAGTGACCAACACCCTGCTGGGCAAGGGCAGCTTCCCCGAGCAGCATCCCCTGTCCGTGGGCATGCTGGGCATGCACGGCACCGCGTACGCCAACAAGGCCGTGGCCGGCTGCGACCTGATCATGTCGGTGGGCGGGCGCTGGGACGACCGCATCACCGGCAAACTCTCGGCCTTCTGCCCCGACGCCAAGAAGATCCATATCGACATCGACCCGGCCGAGTACGGCAAGGTGCTCATCCCCGATGTGTTCATCGAGGGGGACGCCCGCCAGGTGCTGGAGGAGCTGATCAACCACGTCGAGCCCCTGGACTCGGGCGCCTGGCTGGCGCAGATCGAGGAGTGGAAGCACAAATACCCCCTGCACTACGGCCGCAAGGGCGGCCTCAAGATGCAGGCGGTCATCGACCGCTTCTACCATCTGACCGAGGGCCGGGCCATCGTCTCCACCGACGTGGGCCAGCACCAGATGTGGGCCGCCCAGTTCTACAAGACCCGCTTTCACCGCCAGTGGCTCTCCTCGGGCGGTTCGGGGACCATGGGCTATGGCTTCCCGGCGGCGGTAGGGGCCCAGTTCGGCCGGCCCGGCGAGCTGGTGGCGGCCATCGTCGGCGACGGCGGCTTCCAGATGACCATGAGCGAGCTGGCCACCGCGGCCCTGCACAAGCTGCCCATCAAGATCCTGGTGATGGACAACCGCTACCTGGGCATGGTGCGCCAGTGGCAGAACCTCTTCTTCGACAACCGGCTCTCGGGGGTGGATCTGGAAGGCAACCCCGACTTCGTCAAACTGGCCGAAGCCTACGGCATGAAGGGCTTCCATCTGCGGCGCACCGCCGACATCGACAAGGTCCTCAAGCAGGCGCTGGCCTACCACGAAGGCCCCTGCCTGATCCACGCCGAGTGCGAAAAGGAGGACAACGTCTTCCCCATGATCCCCGCCGGGGCGGCCCTCAGCGAGATGATCATCGAACCGCCTAAGCACAAACTCGAAAAGCCAACCGGGAGCACCTGATGGAAAACGGCACGGCACAAAAACCTGAGAAGAATACCATCGGCCTGCTGGTCAACGACCAGCCCGGGGTGCTGATGCGCATCAGCCAAGTCTTCGCCCGTCGCGGCTACAACATCGAATCACTAGTAGTCTCCCCGGCCCACCTGCCGCGCACCTCGCACATGACCATCACCTGCACCGGGCCGGAGGACGTGCTGCACCAGATCATCCTCCAGCTCAATAAGCTGGTGGACGTCATCCATGCCAAGGACCACACCGACGACCAGGCCGTCACCCGGGAGTTGGCCCTCTTCAAGGTGGGCTGCTCGGTGCCCGAGCGCACCGAGATCTTGCAGATCGCCGAGGCCTTCCGCGGCAAGACCGTGGACATCTCCGAGGAGACCATCACCCTCGAGTCCACCGGCACCTCCGAGAAGATGGACGCCCTGGAGTCCCTGCTGGGCAAATTCGACCTGCGCGAGATGGTGCGCACCGGCAAGGTGGTCATGGCCCGGGGCGGGCAGACCACCTGAGGGTCAGCGGACCAGCAGCAGCTTTGCCGCCTGTTGAAACCCCTCCTGCTGCAACCGGGCTTTGTTGCATAGATATTAGCAACTCGTTGTTTCGCAACGACTTATAATTTTAACACTTGATTTTATAACTCGCTGTGCGCCAATGAGGTAGCATTTTTCGTGCAACAAAGCCCCGGCGGGCACTGTGCGGCCCCGGGCAATACCCGAGGTCTTCATCGCTGGTTCAGCCATCGGTTTCCCACAAAGGCAAAGGGGTTACCTCTCCCTTTTCGAGGGCAACCCCTCCATCAAGTCAATTCAATGGACAGCTAGAAACTCACCCCCAATTGCGCCATGACCAGCCGGCCGATCTCAGGAGCGCCGATGAACTCGCGGTGCTGCTTGTCCAGCACGTTGTCGGCGTTGAGGATCAGGGACAGGTCTCTCTGCACCGGCAGCTTGTAGACCAGGTTCAGGTCCAGCAGGGTGTAGGACTTCACCTCGCCCTCGTACACCCCCGAAGCCATCGGATAGGAGCCGTTGTAGCGCAACTGGGCCCCTGCCCGCAGGCGCCACTGCGGGATTTCGCGGGTGATCCCCGCCCTGAACTTGTGCTTGGGCGAGTTGAGGGTGACGTCGGCGATGTTGTCGAGGTTCTCGAAGAGGTTGTCGTCGACAAAGGAGTAGTTGCCGGCGAAACTCCACAGGTCGCCCAGATAGTAGGCCAGGCTCAGGTCCACCCCTTTGACCGTCACTGCCCCGTAGTTGCGGTAGGTCAGCAGCACGGCATTGGGATCGTAAGCCTGCTCGGGGGAGACGGTGCCGAAGGGAATGCGGGCTACCCCGCCCACCACCTGGGTGGTCAGTTCGTCCAGGGCCGAGCCGTTGCCATTGCCGCCCAGGAGTTCGTTGTCCAGCCCTCCCAGGGCCAGGGCCAGGGCCGCGTTGGCCGGGTCCTGCAGCGCCGCGGCCAGGGCCGGCCCCAGGGCCTGGGCCAGGCTGGCCGGGTCGAGGAAGACATTGGGGGTTTCCACCGCCAGCGGTCCGACGAAGTTCCTGGTCCGGGTGCGGTACGCGTCGGCGGCCACCACCAGCTTGCCGCCGATCAGCCCTTTGTATCCCACTTCGTAGGTCTGGGTGGTGGTCGGCTTGGTGAGCGGCACGTCGTTCACCCCGGCCGAAAGGTCAAAGGGGTTGGCAGCGCCGGCCTCCACCTTGCCCAGATTCAGTTCGAGCAGGCTGTTCTTCAGGCCCAGCAGCTGGGCGGGCAGGAGATTGGGCAGCCCCGCGGCCAGGGCCTGGGCCTGGGTGCGGGCCGTGGCCGCGTCCACGCCCGCGGCGGTCAACTGCTGGATCACCAGGGCCTGGAACTGCGGGGCGAACTGGGCCAGCACTGCCTGCCTGCCTATGCCCCACATCACGTTGGTGAAGACCGGATCATCCAGGGCCAGGTACTGGTCGGGAGTCAGCCGCGCCACCGGGGAGAAGGGCGAGCGGAAGAGGGGCCGGCCATCCGCCGGATTGCGCCGGAAGCTGAAGCCCTCGTCGAAACCCTTGCGATAGGTGCCCTGGACCCGCACGTCGATGGCCGGGCTGTACCCCAGGGCCGGGGCAAAATTCCTGCCCAGGCCAAAGGCATCTTTGCTGGAGATCAAATCCAGGTAGAGATTGTTGGAGGTGGGGGTACTGAAGGCCCGATTGTAGGTCAGGCGCAGGGTCTGGGTCTCCCTGGGCTTGAAGACCAGCGCGGCGCGCGGCGACCACTCGGCCTTTTTGATGCGGTTGTGGTCATCGTAGCGCAGGGCCAGCACCAGGTCCAGCTTGCGGTGCAGAGCGGTCTCGCTCTGCAGATAGCCGCCCAACTCATTGATGGCGTCGTCGTCCTCGTTCTGGCCGTTGATGGTGCCCTCGGTGTCGGGCCGGGTCAAGAGCGCATCGATGCCGTAGATGAAGCGCTGCCGGCTGCCCAGCGCGGCCGTGTGCTGCACCTGAAAGGCGTTCAGGCTGGACTTGTCCACAATGTCATTGCCGCTGCGCAGCAGATAGGTGTCCCCTGCGTCGCTCCAGTTGCGAAAGACCTGGGCGAACCAGTTGCCGTAGAGCAGGCGCAGTTGCGCGTAGTTGTACGCCCAGTCCTTGGCCTGGGCTCCACCCAGCCCGGTCATCTCTATATAGTTGCCCTGGTTGTGGCCAAAGGCGGCGATGGCGCTCAATTTTTCCCCGGGCCGGTAATCCAGTCGCGCCTCGATGCTCTGTCTTTGCAGGTTGAAGTCGCGCGGCCGGGTCTCTGCCGGATCGGTGTATTTCCAGTCGGTGCCGGCGTAGTACTGGGCCGAGATTTTATAGCCCAGCTTGGACTCGACCACCCCAGCATGGCGCACTTCCACCTGGCGCAGACTGCGCTCGCCCCCGCCCATCCGTATCGAGGTTCCCTGGGAATTCAGGGGCGAGCGGGTGAGGATGTGCATCACTCCGTTGGCGCTGTTGGGTCCGTAGAGCGCTGAGCCCGGACCCAGCACCACCTCGATGCGCTCGATGTCGTCGTTGACCACCGGGATGAAGTTGTAGGCGTTGAGGCGCAGGGAAGGCACGTGGGCCAGGCGGTTGTCGGTGAGGGTCATCAGCGCGCCGGAGAACACGTTGTTGAAACCCCGGACCACCGCGTTGCTCTGCACCAGGCCGGTGCGGGAGATATCCACCCCGGGCACGTTCTTGATGTGCTCGGACACGGAGAGCACGGGCCGGTTGCGGATCTCGGGAGCCTCGACCACGGCCACCGAGGCCGGCGCCTCCAGGACCTTTTCCTGGGTGCGGGAGGCGGAGATCACGCTCTGCTCCAGCACGATCAGGGTGGAAGTGAGGACAAAATCGAGTTTCAACTCTTCGCCGGCCCCTACCTGGATCTCCTTGACCGCCGGCTTGTGCCCCACATAGGAGGCCCTCACTTCGTAGGCGCCCGGGTGCAGATCACCCATCTGGTATTTCCCCTGGCCATCGGTGCTCACCCCCCGGCCCCCGGGGATCTGGGCGCCTTTGACCGCTACATTGGCGCCCGCCAGAGCCTGGCCGGCTTCGTCCTCGACCTTCCCCACCAGGCGCCCTTCGCCTTCCTCATCGGCCAGCACGGCGCCGTCCCAGGCGATCAGTAGCAAAGCCACTATCCTCCAAGTCATAGAGAACCTCCTCCCTGTGTGGTATCTGATATCTCTCTGGGCCTCTCGATGCTCCGGTCCGGGTCGCCTGTGCACAAGTTGTCTGCCGAAGACGCTGTCTGAGCCAGCTTGCGGTAGATCTTGGCGCGGTTGATGCCCAGCAGCCGGGCCGCCTCCGTGAGATTGCCTCCGGTCTGAGACAGGGCCCGCTGGATCAGGGCCACTTCGGCCTGCTGGAAATCGAGCGGCAGCCCGGCCACGAACTCCTCCGCGGCAGGGGAATCGGCCGCTGCCGCACCCGCCGGCCGCAGGTGCAGGTGCTCCGGCCGGATATCCCCGCCGCTGCTCTCGATGAGCGCCCGCTCGATGATATTCTTCAATTCGCGCACATTGCCGGGAAAGGTGTAGCCCTCCAGCACCTCCAGGGCCTCGGGGATCAGCTCCGGCCCCTCCATGCCCATCTCGCGGCTGAATATCTCCAGAAAATGCCGGGCCAACAAGGGTATATCCTCCCGGCGCTGGCGCAGGGGGGGCACCTCCACAGTGAAGCGTGCCAGGTGGTTCTCGACCCGGACCAGAACCTCCTCGGTTCAGTTCAGGGACCGCGCAGGTCCGGTCATCGGATTCGGATAATGTACTCCAGCAAAGCCGCTGCTGAAAGCGTTTTTTCGCATCGCCTGCAATCTGCAATTCTACCCGCGTCTCAATCATGGTCGATCTCTTTTATATCTTGACACAGTACCATTTTGTGGTACTATATAAGCGTGAAAGTAAAACACCTCAAAACACTGGAGCGCATCTTCCAAAGGCCCGTCAGCGGCAGTATCAGATGGCAGGGCATTGAGACCCTGTTCCGGGCGCTGGGTGCTGAGGTAAGCGAAAGGGAGGGCTCCAGAGTCGCGGTTTTTCTGTTCGGTGAAGTCAGAGTTTTCCATCGGCCACATCCTTCACCCGATACCGACAAGGGAGCGGTCACCAGCATCCGTAAATGGTTGGAAAGCCACGGAGTGACCCCATGAACACCATGACTATTGACGGCCACGAAGCCAGGATCGAATATGACCCGGATCTCGATTTGTTCCGGGGAGAAATCCTCGGACTCAACGGTGGAGCCGATTTTTACGGCAAAACACCCAGCGACCTGCGCCGGGAATTCAGGAAGTCGTTGCAGGTGTTTCTCGAGGTCTGCCAGGAGAAAGGAATCGAGCCTTTCAAGAAGTACTCCGGCAGATTTAATTTGCGAATTTCTCCTGAACTGCATAGCGAAATAGCCGTCAGAGCCGCTGCCGAAGGAAAAAGTCTGAATCAATGGGTTTCCCAGGCCCTTGAGTACGCTGCACACAATGGTGCGTAACGGGAACAGCGGAGCCAACAGCCTTGGCGCCGACCAGGGCCGGGCCTACTCACGACCGATCTCTTTCAGGTTGCTCAGAATCGCCTCCAGGTCGTATTCCTGCGCCCGCTCCCGCCAGTGCGCTGCCAGGCGCGCTGCCTCTGACCCCAGCGCCTCCACCTGATCCAGATACTCCTTCACCTGCGTCACATTGTACGCCCCGGCTGCCTCCCTCAAGCCGGCCAGCAGTTCCTCCGGCAAGGCGATCCGCGCCAGATCCACCACCTCTGCCTGCGCCATCGCCTCTTCCGCATATTCGTATTCCACCCCCAGCAACTCGGCCAGGCAGGCGTACACCCGCTCGGCGCGCACGGGCTTGTCGATGAAGCCGTCGAACCCCAGCTCCAGGTAGTGCTGCTGCTCGTGCCGGAGCGTCGAGGCCGACACGGCCACCATCTTCACCCTGCTCTTGCCCCGTGCCCCCCAGATCCGCCGCGCCGCCTCCATGCCGTCCACCTGCGGCATGCGGATGTCCATGAAGACGATATCTATCCCACCCCGCCCCATCCGCTCCACGGCCGCTGCGCCGCTGGTGGCCAGCTCCACCTGTGCGCCGATGCCGCTGAGCAACTGCTCCAGGACCTCCCAGTTCTCCGCCACGTCGTCCACCACCAGGGCCTTCACTGTATAGCCCTCCGCCAGGCGCTGCACCTGCTCCCAGACCACGGCCTCTGCGGCCCTCAACTCGCCCTGGGCTGGCGGCAGTTCCAGCGCGAAGAAAAAACGCGATCCCTGACCCACTGCCGAATCGAGTTCCAGTCTCGTCCCCATCAGTTCCAGCAGGCTCTGGGTGATGGCCAGGCCCAGGCCCGTGCCCCCCTTGAGCATGCCTTCGGCGCCCTGC
>JACPJE010000118.1 GCA_016187725.1 Candidatus Latescibacterota bacterium | reverse complement strand
GATGCGCGCCTCCAGCGGCGCGGTCTTCCGCCTGCCCCTGGTCTCCTGCGCCAACCTGGCCAGGGATTTGATTCACCTCAAGGAACAGGGTTTCTGGATCTACGGACTGGAGGCCGGCAGCGGCGGCGACTTCTTCTCAGTGGACTGGCCCCCCCGCCGGGTGCTGGTGGCCGGCAATGAGACCCGCGGCCTGCGGCCCCTGATCCGCAAGACCTGCGACGCCCTGGTGCAGATCCCCCTGGCCGGCGGGATGGATTCCCTCAACGTGGCCGTGGCTCTGGGGGTGGTGTTGTTCGACATCGTGCGCAAGGAGAGAAAGCCTGGATGACTGCCCTCATCGAAACCGAAGCCGCGCTCATCGACCAGATGACCACCCCCACCCAGGAGGTGCGGGAGGCCGTGTCCCGTCTCCCTGGCCCCGTGCTGATCTTAGGGGCGGCCGGCAAGATGGGCCCCACCCTGGCCGAACTGCTGGTGCGGGCCGGCGCCCCGCAGGTCATCGGGGTCTCGCGTTTCTCCGACCAGTGGCTGCGGGATTACCTGACCAGTACCGGGGTGCGGACGGTCCAGGCCGACCTGCTCGACCCGCAAGCCCTGGCTGCCCTGCCCGAGGCGCCCTGTATCTTCCTGCTGGCCGGTTTCAAGTTCGGGGCTTCCGGCGATCCCTCGCTGACCTGGGCTATGAACACCTACCTGCCGGCCCAGGTGGTGCAGCGCTTTCCCCGTTCCCGGATCGTCTACGTCAGCTCCGGCAATGTCTACGCCTACACCGCCGCCACCGGCACCGGGGCCCGGGAGGAGGACGAAGTGGGACCGGTGGGCGAATACGCCCAGTCGCGGCTGGGGGGGGAACGCCTGGCCCAGTTCATGGCCACCCGCCAGGGCACCCCCCTGGCCATCGTGCGCCTCTTCTACGCCACCGAATTGCGCTACGGCATCCTGCACGACCTGGCCTGGAAGATCTGGCAGCAGGAACCCATAGCCCTGAGCATGGGCCAGGTCAACCAGCTCTGGCAGGGGGACGCCAATGCGTACCTGTGCCGCCTCTTCCCCCTGTGCGAGTCGCCCCCGGCGGTGATCAACATGACCGGCCCCGAAACCCTCTCGGTGCGCCAGCTCGCCCTGGAACTGGGCGCGACACTGGGCAAGGAACCGATCTTCACTGGCCAGGAGAGCGAAACCGCCCTGCTGGGCGACGCTTCGCGCTTCATCGCTCGATTCGGCCCCCCGTCGGTTTCCATCCCCCAGATCATCCAGTGGCTGGCCCACTGGGTGAAGATCGGCGGCCCCAGCCTGGGCAAACCCACCAAATACGAGTCCCGCAGCGGGAAGTTCTAGGGCGGTAGCCACAGGCTGGCCCCTTACTTATCTTCTTAAATCACTATGAAGGCCCACATTCACTACACCGAACGCCTCGCCGGCCGCCTCGACCCGCCCTCCTCCAAGAACTACACCACCCGCTACCTGCTGGCCGCAGCCCTGGCCGAGGGCGAAAGCCTGGTCCACTCTCCGGCCCACAGCGACGACGCCGAGGTCATGCTGCGCGGCCTGCGCGGCTTTGGGGCCCAGATCCGCGAGGAACGCGACGCCCAGGACAAGGTCCACCTGCATGTCAAGGGCTTCGGCAGCCGTCCCGCCAATCCCGGGGTGGTGGACCCTGGCAATGCCGGGGCAGTGCTGCGCCTGCTGCTGGGGGTGGGCGCCCTCCTGCCTGAAGTCCGCTTCGAAACCCGGCACACCGAATCCCTGGGACAGCGCCCCCACGGGGACCTGTTGGCCGCCCTAGAGCAACTCGGCGCACAGACCCAGTCCGACCAGGGCCGGCTCCCGGTGCTCCTGCGCGGTGGCCGCCTGCACGGCGGCCGGGTGCAGGTGAGCGGGGCCAAAAGTTCCCAGTACCTGAGTTCCCTGCTCTTCCTGGCCCCCTTGATCGGCGAGCCCGTGGAGATCGAGGTGGTGGACCATCTGGTCTCCCAGCCCCTGATCCGCACCACCCTGGAGGTCCTGTCCCAGGCCGGCATCCAGATCGAGGCCAGCGCAGATCTGATGAACTTCCGCATCCCTGGCGGCCAGCATTACCAACCCGGCGAGTACACCGTCAACGGCGACTACCCCTCCTCGGCGGCCATCCTCGCCGCCGGGGCCGTGACCAACAGCTCCATCGCCGTGGATCGGCTCTTCGAAGACTGCCAGGGCGAAAGGGCGGTGATCCCCCTGCTGCGGTGCATGGGGATGGCGGTGGACTACGACGGCCGCACCGCGACCCTCAAGGGCCATCAGGGCCTGCGCGGGGTGGATTTCGACGGCGACACGGCCACCGACCTGGTGCTGGCCATGCTCGCGGTGTGTGCCTTCTCTGCTGGCCAGAGCCGTTTCCATGGCATCGGCAATCTGCGCCTCAAGGAATGCGACCGCATCGGGGTGCCGGTGCGCGAACTGCGGCGCCTGGGAGTGGACTGCGAGGAAGGGCCGGCCGAGATCCTCATCCGGGGCTGTCCGGCAGAATACGAAGGCGGGGTGGAGGTGCCCACCTACCACGACCACCGCGTCGCCCAAATGCTCAGCATCGTGGGGCTGCGCTGCCGGCAGGGGCTGACTGTACTGGACGCCGAGACCGTGGGCAAATCCTATCCCGCCTTTTTCCAGGACCTCATCGCCCTGGGGGCGCGTATCGAATTGGTGGAGTAGGGGGATGTTCTGCAGCCTGGAAGAGGCACTCGAGGATTTCCGCCAGGGCAAATTCCTGGTGCTGGTGGACGCCGAGGACCGGGAGGACGAAGGGGACCTGATCACCGCCGCCCAGTTCATCACCGCCGCAAAGGTGAATCTGATGCTCGCCGAGGCGCGGGGCATGTTCCTCTTCCCCGCCCCCGAGGAACACTGGTGCAAGCTGGACATCCCCTTGATCCAGCCCAGGCACGGCGATGCCAAGACCCCCCGCTTCGGCCTGCCCTTCGACGCCCGCCGCGGGATCTCCACCGGCATCAGCGCCCAGGACCGGGCCACCACGGTGCGCGCCGCCCTGGAACCGGGGGCTGGCCCCGACGACTTCGCCATCCCCGGTCACGTGCTGCCCCTGGCGGCCCGTCAGGGTGGTCTGACCGAACGCCAGGGCCACACCGAAGGAGCCGTGGAACTGGCCAGACAGGCAGGCCTGCTGCCGGCGGCGGTGATGTCCGAGGTGCTCACCCCGGATGGCCAGATGGCCAGAGGCTCCCAACTGCAGGCCTTTGCCGCCCGCCTGGGCTGCAAGATCATCGCCATCGAAGCGCTCTTGCGGGACAGCTGAAAAGTCCTGGCATCCAGCCATACACGCGAGGGTACCATGCCCAAGCACACCAGAACCCTGCTTTTCCTCTCAGCCCTGCTCCTACTCTGTCCCGCGCTCCAGGCCCAACCCAGGGAGTACCTCCAGGTCCAGCTGCTGGCCGACGTGGACCGCATCGCCCCTGGCCGGCCCTTCCTGCTGGGGGTACGCCTGCAGATGGCCCCGGAATGGCACACCTACTGGGAGTTCAGCGGGGATGCCGGCATGCCCACCACCGTGGAGTGGCACCTGCCCCCCGGCTTCGAAGCCGGCCCCCTGCAGTGGCCCGCCCCACACAAGTACACCGAATCCGGCGATCTGACCGTGTACGGGTACCAGGACGAAGTCCTGTTGATGGCCCAGGTCCGGCCGCCCGCCGCACTCAAGGCCGACACCCTCCTTACCTTTGGCGCCGCGGTGTCCTGGCTGGTCTGCCGCGAGGTCTGCATCCCCGGCGACACCACCCTAAATCTGATTTTGCGACCCGGGAAGGCCAGACCCGTCAATGCCCAGCTCTTCGGCCTCCACCAGCTGCGGGTGCCCCGGCCCCTGGGGGCCGATTCTCCTCTCACCTGGAGCCACACCGCCCTGCGCAAAGGGGAGGAGATTCAGGTGGAACTCGCGCTGCGCGGAAAGGACGCTCCTCTCCAGGTAGGGGGGGGCGCTCCGGATTTCTATCCGCTCAATGGCGAGGTCTTCGTCTTTGCCCCACCCCGATGCCTCGCCACCGAAGGGAATCATGCCGGCACCGTGAAGTTGCAGCTTTCCCTGAAACCCTACGGTGCTCCCCCTCCCACCCTGCGGGGCGTGCTTTTCTATCGTCTGGCTGGGGCGGATGATCCCTTCTACGACACCGTGGAATTGGACCTGACCGGAACCCGGCAGGAAGGCCAGGCTCCGGGCGGCCTCCTCTCCATGGACTTCAAAAAGCAGGAGGCCGGCTCCTCTTCCCTGGGCCTGTATCTGTTGTTCGCCGGACTGGGCGGTCTGCTGCTCAATCTCATGCCCTGCGTGCTGCCGGTCATCTCCCTGAAGATCCTCGGCCTGGTCTCCCAGTCCGGGGCCCAGCCCCGGCGGGTCCGCGCCCTGGGCCTGGCCTTTGCCGGTGGCATCGCCGCCGCCTTTATGGGCCTGGCCCTCCTCGTGATCGGGCTGCGGGCCGGGGGCCAGCAGCTGGGCTGGGGCTTTCAGTTCCAGGCTCCCGGCTTTGTGATGGCCATGAGCGCCCTGATCTTCGCCCTGGGCCTGAGCCTCTTCGGGGTCTTCACCGTGCAATTGCCCGGCCTGCACCGCATCGGCGCGCAGGCTCAGGGTGAAGGCGGGATGGGCAGCTTTCTCAACGGCATCCTGGCCACGGTGCTGGCCACTCCTTGCACCGCCCCTTTCCTCGGGACTGCCATGGGCTTTGCCTTTGCCCAGTCGGGACCGGTGGTGCTGGGCATCTTCCTGGCCAGCGGCGCGGGGATGGCGCTGCCCTATCTGGTGCTGGCCCTGCAGCCGGGCTGGACCCGCCTCCTGCCCAGACCGGGGGCCTGGATGGAGCGCTTTGAGCAGGGGATGGGCTTTCTGCTGATGGGCACGGTGCTGTGGCTCTTGTGGGTGCTGGGCAAGCAGCTGGGCATGGAGGCGGTGATCTGGACCGGGGCTTTCCTGCTGGGCCTGGGCCTGGCCTGCTGGATCGTGGGGCAGTGGATAGATCTGAGCAGCAGCACCGCCCGCCGCTGGCTGGCCTGGGGCCTGGCCGCCCTGCTGGTGGCCGCCTCGTACCGGCTCTTCCTCCACCCCTTGCTGCAGGAACAGCATCAACTCAGCACCGCACCGCAGACCGACGAGTTGGCCTGGCAGGAGTTCTCGGCCGAGCGCGTCGAAACCCTGGTCCGCTCCGGCCGGCCGGTCTTCATCGACTTCACCGCCGAGTGGTGCTGGACCTGCAAGGTCAACGAGCGCACCGTGCTGACCAGCGAAGCCCTGCACCGCAAGTTCGCCGAACTGGACGTGGCCCTGGTCAAGGCCGACTGGACCAGCCGCAATCCCCAGATCACTGCCCTGCTGCAGGCTTTTGGCCGCTCCGGAGTGCCGCTCTACGTCATTTTCCCTGCGGGCCGCCTCGACCACCCCCTGGTCCTGCCCGAGGTCATCACCGCTGACCTGGTCATCGAGAAACTCGACCAAGCCGCGGCCCTGGCGGGCAAACCGGGAGCCTGAAACCCGCAGCGGGTCGCTCCCCGATGCGAACAAGGAGATCTTTCTGATGGCGATCAAAACCACCGTAGTAGGCAGTTACCCAGTGCCCGACTGGCTGGTGGCCCTGCCCTCGGAGCAGGCCCTCATCGATGCCATGCGGGTGGTCTTCAAGATCCAGGAGGAGGCCGGCATCGACCTGGTGGCCGACGGCGAACTCTACCGCTTCGATATCGATCACCCCGACACCAACGGCATGATCGAGTACTTCGTGCGCCCCCTGGGCCAGGTGCGCAGCGCCCTGGGCCGCGCCGACGTGGAGCAGTTCCGCCGGGACCAGGGCATGACCTTCCGCGCCCGGCCCAGCGCCGTGGTCGAAGGCCCCCTGGATGAAGGCACCCTCGACCTGCCCGCCGACTGCCGCCGGGCCCGCAGCCTCACCCGGGCCCCGCTCAAATTCACCCTCACCGGGCCCCACATGCTCTGCAAGACCCTGCTCGACCGGCACTATGCCTCGCGGCCGGCCCTGTGCCTGGCCCTGGCCGAAATCCTGGCCGCCCAGGTGGCCGACCTGGACGCCGAGGTGGTGCAGGTGGACGAGGCCAATCTGCCCGGCCATCCCGAGGAGAGCGAATGGGCCCTGGCCGGCATCAACCAGGTGCTGGACGCGGTGCGCACCACCCCGGCCGTGCATCTTTGTTTCGGCAACTACGGGGGCCAGACCATCCAGCAGGGCACCTGGGAGAAACTGCTCACCTACCTGAACGGCCTCCACTGCGACCACGTATTGCTGGAGCTGGCCCACCGGGGCAACTGGGAGTTGCCCTTCCTGCGGGAGCTGGGCCCTGAGATCCGCCTGGGGCTGGGGGTGGTGGACATCAAGAGCAACGCGGTGGAGAGCGCGGAGCAGATCGCCCGGCGCATCGAGGAGGCGGTGGAGGCCCTGGGCGAGGAGCGCATCGCCTATATCAATCCGGACTGCGGTTTCTGGATGCTCAGGCGCAGCGTGGCCGACCGCAAGATCCGCGCCCTGGTCGAGGGCCGCGACCTCTTTGCCGGCCGCAAATAAAACGCCCGGATCTGGAAAAGACCCGGGCG
>JACPJE010000117.1 GCA_016187725.1 Candidatus Latescibacterota bacterium | reverse complement strand
TCCGCACCCCCATGAACGCCATCCTGGGCTATGCCCAGATCCTGCAACGCGCTCCCGACCTGGGAGGGCAACACCGCCGCGCCGTGGAGACCATCCACAAGAGCGGCGACCACCTGCTCAACCTGATCAACGATGTGCTCGACATCTCCAAGATCGAGGCCGGCCGCATGGTCCTGAACCCCGATGACTTTGACCTGGGCGAAATGCTGGAGAATCTGGGGACCATGTTCGAGTTGCAGTACCGCGAGAAGGGACTGGGGTGGCGCCTGGAAGGTATAGGACCTGAGCGATTACCGGTACACGGGGACGAGGCCAAGCTGCGGCAGGTGCTGATCAACCTGCTGGGCAATGCCGTGAAGTTCACCAGGGAGGGGGAAGTGGCCTTGCGCCTGGATAGACTGCCAGGGCACTGTTATGGCTTTGAGGTGCGGGACACTGGGCCGGGCATGACCGAGGAGGAGCAGGAGAAGATCTTCCAGCCCTTCCAGCAGGGGGAGGCGGGGATGCGCCAGGGCGGCACTGGACTGGGGCTGACCATCTCGCAGCGGCAGCTGGGGCTGATGGGCAGTGCGCTGAAGGTGGACTCTGAGGTGGAGAAAGGCTCGCGTTTCTTCTTTGAGGTGGAGCTACCGCCGGCGCAAAGCGCCCCGCGCGCCGAGGGGCCGCAGACCTGGGGACAGGTGACGAGGCTGGCAGCGGGCTTTTCGGTGAAGGCGCTGCTGGCCGACGACGTGGCCGAAAACCGCGAGATCCTCTCGGGGATGCTCGGTGAATTGGGCGTTGCGGATCTGCGAATGCCTGGGGCAGCAGTTGGGGGTGGAGTTCGAGTATGGTGCGCCTGCAGTGGCAGAAACCCTGGTCGGCGAAGTGGGCAACTGGAGCGAGGTGGCGCTGCCAGCAGCGCTGGTGGATCACCTGAAAAAGGCCGCGGAGTTCTACAACGTGACCCAGATCGAAGGACACCTCAAAGAGATGGAGGACCTGGGCGAGGGGCCAAAGAAACTGGCCTCACATCTGCGCGGCTTGCGGCTGCGGCACGATATGGAGGGCATTGTCGAGGTGTTGGCGACGGTCAGCCATGAGTGAAGCGCAGGAACTCAAAAACCCGTTTCGTCGAGATGATCGTCCGCTTTTTGTCGTGATTATCGTTTTCTGCAGACTCCGCCGTGATGATGTCAGAGCCGATGAATTCGAGTTCCGCGCCATCTGGAATCTCATTCATCATTTCGGGATGGTCGACGAGATACCGCAGAAAATCGAAGGTCAAAGCAACGTCGCGTTCCATGTGGTGTTTTTCGTCCATCAGTTCACCTCGAGAAGAAAGCGCTCCTTGTACCATTCCCAGCGATCCTTCAGATCCTGTTCGGCATATTGGAGAAACGCCTTCAGGTCAGGGAAGGAGAGAGAATACTTGTCCTTCGCACCGTTGGGATGTAATACATCCCGATGGGGATAGCCATGAGATGTATCGTAGCGCACAATAGCAGCCCATTCGTCTTTGATCAGTGCTTCGTACTGCACAACAATACTGGTGAGTTGGCCACGTTCTGTATAGAGTAGTATCCGGAGACGGTCTGTTCCGAGATCGCCGAGCGATTTGATGAATTCTTTCTCCGGCACATGACGCTCCGCGTGGAGGCGCAGGGAACTGCGACAAATAAAAGATACAGCGAAGGTCCAGTATGTCAATGAAGTTACTGGAAGCGGTTGCTCATGAATGAAGCACAGCTAGATCTGAGGGGCGCCCGCATCCTGCTGGTGGATGACCAGCCGGCCAACCTGGACGTGCTCTGCGCCCTGCTGGAGGCCGAAGGGTACGAGATCTCCCTGGCGCCCGGCGGTGAACTCGCCCTGAAGATCGCCGCCCGGGCCGAGGCCCCGCCCGACCTGATCCTGCTCGACGTGATGATGCCGGGCCTGGACGGGTACGAGGTCTGCCGCCGGCTCAAAGCGGACGAGCGCACCCGCTCCATTCCGGTCATCTTCATCACGGCTAGAGACCTGACCGAGGGCGTGCTGGAGGGCTTCCGCGCCGGGGGTTTGGACTACATCGCCAAGCCCTTCCGCGACCAGGAGGTGCTGGTGCGGGTGCAGACCCACCTGCGCCTGAGCCGGCTGGCCCGGGAACTGGCGGCCCGCAACGCGGAGTTGGAGGGAGAGATCGCCCAGCGCAAGCGGCTCAGAGGGCAGCTCTCGATGATCTCGCAGCGCGAGGCCGAGCGCTGGGGCCTGGAGGGCTGGTCGGCAAGAGCGCGACCCTCAAAAAGAGCATCGGCGAGATCCGCCTGATGCAGGAAAATCCAGCCACCTCGGTGCTGATCACCGGCGAGAGCGGCACCGGCAAGGAATTGATCGCCCGGGCCATCCACTTCGGCAGCGCGCGGCGCGAGGGTCCCTTCGTGCCCGTCAACTGCGCGGCTATCCCCGCCGACCTGGTCGAGTCCGCCCTCTTTGGCCATCTGAAGGGCGCCTTCACCGGGGCCGACGCAGACCGGATGGGGTACTTCGAACTGGCGCACGAGGGCACCTTGTTCCTGGACGAGATCGGCGACATGCCCTCCGAACTCCAGGCCAAACTGCTCAGGGTGCTCGAAGATGGCCAGGTATGGCGCGTCGGGGCGAGGGAAGGGAGAGCCGTGGAGGTGCGCGTGCTGGCGGCGACCAACGGGAATCTGCAGAAAAAGATTCAAACGGGTTCTTTTCGGCAGGATCTGTACTTCCGCTTGGCGCGCTTCACTGTGGAGGCGCCGCCGCTGCGGGAACGCAAGGAGGACATTCCGCTGCTGGCCCAACACTTCCTCCAGCTCTTCGCCAGAGAGATGGGGATCGAGGCGCCGGAACTCAGTACTACAGTGCTCGAACTCCTGTCTTCCTACAGCTTCCCCGGCAATGTGCGCGAACTCAAGAACATCATCGAGCGGGCCCTGATCGAAAGCAGTGGAGATGAAATCAGACCGCAGAACCTCTACCTCCACCCAGAAGTCGGAGGGACTTCTGCTCCGGCAGTTGTGGAGGTCTCCGATTCCGCAATACCTCTGAACCTGGAGCAGGCCGAGTTGTGGCTCATCAAGCGCGCCCTCGCCCAAACCGAGGGCAATATCTCCGAGGCAGCGCGCCTGTTGGGCACCAATCGCACCCGCATCTATCGCGCCCTGGCACAGGAAGAGCAGTAACTCGCCGATGGCCAGGCGGCCTAGACCTGGCCCGGCAGTACCCGGGGCAACAACTCTTCCAGACGGCGCAGCGGTTCTTCGAGGGACTGGATGGCTTCCTCCCAGAAGGCGGGCGTCTCCAGGTCGCAGCCCAGGGCCTGGCAGGCCACCTCCTCGGCAGTGCCGCTGCCGGTCAGGCGCAGGAATTCCTCGTAGCGGGGCAAAAAGGCCACGCCTTCGGCCAGGAAGCGGGAGAAGAGTCCCCGGCTCAACAGGAAGCCGAAGGTGTAGGGGAAATTGTAAAAGGTCACCCCGGTGATGTAGAAGTGCAGCTTGGAGGCCCAGAAGTACGGGTCCTCCTCCCCTTTTTCCAGCACCTCGCCAAAGACCTGCCGCTGCGCCTGGACCATCAATTCCTTGAGCCGGCTCACGCTCACCGGCCCCTGGCCCCGCTCCTCGTAGAAGCGCTGCTCGAACTCGAAGCGCATGGGGATGTCCAGCAGATATGCGCAGGCGTTGCCCGCCTCCATGTCCAGCAGGCGGGCCCGTGCCAGTTCGCTGGCCTTCCCCTCGGCCAGCAACCCCTCGGCCAGCACCAGCTCACCAAAGGTGGAGGCGGTCTCGGCCAGGGTCATGGGGTATTCCCTGGCCCAGGTCCGCAGCTGGCGCATGGTGTGCTGGTGGAAGGCGTGGCCAGCCTCGTGGGCCAGGGTGCGCAAATCGTGCAGGGTATCGCGGTAGGTCATGAAGATGCGCGATTCGCCGCTGAGGGGCGAGGAGGTGCAGAAACCGCCTGGCCGCTTGCCGGCGCGCGGTTCCCACTCGATCCAGCGCGCTTCGTACAGGTCGCGGGTGAACGCCCCCAGGCTCGGGTAGGCCCGGGAAAAGGCCCGCTCGACCAGGGCCTTGGCCTCCTCCCAGGGGATGGTCCGGGTGTGGGGAAAGGGCAGCGGCGCCTCCAGATCGTACCAGGAGATGCCCCCCAGGCCCATGGCCCGGGCCTTGAGGCGCAGGGCCCGGCGGGGCAGTTCTGCCTGGCGCCGCACCGCCTCCAGCATGGCGTCGAGGGTGGCCCGCGAGATGGAGGACTGGAACAGGGCCACGTCGAGGAAGTGGGGCACCTGCCGGCGCGGGTTGAGGGTGAGGCGGGTGCCGGCGATGGCGTTGAGCGCGGCAGCGGCCACGTCCTCCACCTGATGCCAGGCCGCGTTGCCCGCAACAAAGGCCGCCTGGCGCACCCGGCGGTCCGGGTCGGCCATCAGGGCGCGGCGCTGCGAGATGGGCAGGCGCTGGCGCCGACCCTCGGGGAATTCCATGTCGAATTCGAGTTTGCCGCTGAGGGTGTCGTAGAGCCGCCCCCAGGCCTGGATGCCATCCACCCCCAGGTCCGCGGCCAGCCGTTCCTCGGCCGGGGGCATGGACCACTGGGCCTCCTGGCGCAAACTTTTCAGGTAGTGTCCGCACCCTTCCAGGGCTGGCCTGGCGAGCAACCCGGCGAAAACCTCGTCCCCGGCCTGGCGCAGGGCCCGGCGCATTTCGACCTCCACTTTGGTGTAGCTAGCCCGCGCCAGGTCCAGTTCCGACTCCTCGCGGGCGTACGCCTCATTGGCCGCGTCCACCGAAGCCAGGCAACCGGTGTAGGAAGCCCAATGTCCAAGGCGGGTGCCCACCTCCTCGGCGCGCGTGAAGAGTTCCTCCCATTGGCCGGCATTCTGGGCATCGAGGGGTGCCAGGGCCTGGGCCTCTTCCAGCAACCACGCCAGGTCGCCGACCAATGCCTCCTTGAACTGCCGCATTTCCGGTCCGGCGAATTCGGGAAAATAGCTGCTCAGGTCCCAGTTCATCTGCGTCGCCATCGAATCGCTCTCATTCAGGATCGAGCAGGTACCAGGCCAGGCGCTCCAGACCGCCAGCGGCCAGCATATGGTCGCGCTCGTCGATGGCCGGCCCGAAGCGACTGTCGGCGGTGGCCAGTTCCCGCAGTGCAAAACGCTGCACTTGGCCGGGCGGATCGTGCTGCACCTGGATGCGGTCGGTCATGGGAGGCAAGATATCGCCCCGCTCAGGTCTGCGCAAGCTGGGCCTCCCCTATTGCCTCCGGAGACCGACTGGCGTACCATAGCGCCGTATCGCTGAGGAGAACGCCCCTTCCGTTTCAGTATCTTTCTTCTGAGAGGACGACCGATGCCCTTGCGCGTGGCCCTCGCCCAACTGGCCGTGACCCGTGAGATCCCCATCAACGTCGAAGCCCTGCGGCGCGCCATCGATTTCGCCAAAAGACAAAAAGCCGATATCCTGCTCACTCCAGAAGGCTCGCTCAGCGGGTACACCCACCAGTTCGACGCCGGCGCGGCCCGAGATGCTCTGCAGGAGATCACTGCCCTGGCCCGGGAGCGGCAGGTGGGCCTGGCCCTGGGCACCTGCTTTTTCGAGGCGGACAACAAGTGCTATAACCAGCTCCGCTTCTATCTGCCCGATGGCACCTACCTGGGCTTTCACAGCAAGATCCTCCGCTGCGGGGATTTCTCCACCCCACCCAGAGGCGAGATCGAGCACTACGCCGCCGCTCCGCTGGGCACCTTCCAGTTCCTGGACGTGAAGGTGGGCGGCCTGATCTGCAATGACCTGTGGGCCAACCCGGCCTGCACTCCGGTGCCCGACCCCCACCTGACCCAGCAACTCTCGCAATTGGGCGCCCAGCTCATCCTCCACGCGGTCCACGGCGGACGCGACGGCAGCCCCTGGGCCCGGGAGGTGATCTGGCCCTTCCACGAGGCGAATCTGCGCATGCGCGCCAGGGTCGGCCGCCTCTGGGTCGCCACCGTGGACAGCAGCCACCCTACCCACCTGCCCTGCTCCGCCCCCTCGGGGATCATCGACCCGGAGGGGAACTGGGCGGCGCGGATCGCGGATCAGGGGGAGCAGTTCCTGTGCCATGACGTGGAACTGAGGTGAGATGGAGACCGAAGCCATAAGGGGCAACGCCCTCCTGGCCCTGGACACCATCCTGAAAAAACCGGTGCAGGGCATTCCTTCGTGGCTGATCAATCCCATGGAGCACCGCCACATCGAGCGCCTGGCTGGCGCCGAGCCTGGGAGCTACCGCCGCGCCCCGGAGCAGACCTACCTGGCCATGCAGCGGGCCATCGGCACCTGTCTGCTGGACCAGTTCATCCCCGAGAACCCCCTCAGCATGGGGGACCATGGGTATGAAGGAACCGCGCGCGGGGCGACCACCGGCGCCGAGGAGGTGGTCCGCGACGGTATCCGCATCGATTCCCCCGAGGCTGTGGTCGCGCATCTGGAAGGCCATGCCTTCCCCGCCCTGCGCCGGGCCATCGCCGCCTTCGACGAGGAGGCCCGGGTCAGGCAGATCATCGCCCAGGAGCGCCAGCTCCAATCCCGGCTGGGGCCGACCATGCTCAAGAGCGGGTACGGCTTTGTCGGTCTCCCGGGTTTCGCCTACGGCACCTATGGGTACGCACCTTACTTCTCGGCGTACGCGCTCTACCCGGAGGTGATGGAGCGGCACTTCGCGCTGCAGGCGGACCTGGCGCTGCTGAACAACCGGGCCGCGGCCCGCGCCTGCGCCGAAGCCGGGCTGCCCCCGCTCTACCGTCTCGACCACGACATGGCCGATTCGCGCGGCACCCTGGTGCGCCTCGCTTCCCTGGACCGGATCTGGTTCCCGCACTTCGCCCGCTGCCTGGAGCCTCTGCTGCGCATTGACCTCTGCCTGATCTGGCACTGCGACGGGAATCTGATGGCCATGGTGTCCCGCCTGCTGGAGGTGGGCATCCGCGGCTTCCAGGGCTTCCAGTACGAGGACGGCATGGACTACGAAAAGATCTGCCGGCTGCGCACCCGCAGGGGCGAGGACCTGCTCATCATCGCCGGGGTCTCCGTGACCCGCACCCTGCCCTTTGGCACCTCGTCCCAGGTGCGGGACGAGCTGGCCTGGCTGGTGGAGAAGGGGCCGCGCACCGGCTTGTTCCTGGGCTGCTCCAGCTCGATCACCCCGGGCGTGCCCTGGGAGAACATGCAGACCCTGGTCGAGGGGTTCCGCTACTACCGCACCCGCGGCCGGGCAGTCTGATGGGTAGATTTTTTAGGGTATTGGTGCAGGGCCGGCGCATGTGTATCTTGGGGCCTGAAAGATATCTCCACTGATAGCCGGATTTCCCCATGGCCCATCGCCCTTACTATCTCCTCGGTGCGCTCCTCCTTCTGGCCCTGTTTTCCCCCGCCCAGGCCCACAACGGTGCCGTGGCCATCGCCGTGCCGGTGGCGGGGATTGAGGTGGATAGGGATTTGTCGGATTGGCCAGAAGGTATGACGAGGTATCCCATTGCGCTAGCAGAAGATGGAGACAGACCCAAGAGTGATGAGGATTTCCAGGGGGATTTCCGGATCGGGTACAATGCCCAGGAGAATGCGCTGTATGTGGGGGTGGAGATCCAGGATGAGTCCGTGGTCAAGGATGAGCAGTTATACATCTATCTAGAGCCCAGTCATAGGGGAGAGGACATCCAGCCAATTAACTCAGCTCGTTGGGCGGATACGCTGAAGGCGGTGGAGCGCGAGGTGCAATGGGGGGAAAAAGGGTATCGCTGGGAGTGGCGTGTGGACCTGGAGCGGATGGGCAAAGGACAGATACATCTTCATCCTGAGATGACCTTGGGATTCGATGTGTACCTGTGGGATAAGGACGGAGATGGTTCAGGTTCCTCGATGGCATGGGGCAGGGGAACGGAAAAATATCTGCATTCCGATGAGTTAGGGGACCTAGTGCTTGTCGGGGAGGATGAAAAGGCAGGAAGGTTGCAGGGACGGATCAGCTGGAAGGGGCTTGAGGAGGGGATTGCCCGGGCAAAGGTGAGGGTCCAGTCATTGTCCGCAGCAGCGCTATGGGTACAGGTGGTGTCGGACCAGCTAGGGATCTATGCGCTGGAACTGCCGGCAGGGCGTTACCGGGTGGAACCGGGTTTTGGACGTGGGGAGAAAGAAGGGGTAATCGTGGAGGTGGGTGGAGGGAGTAAGAACGAAGTAACGTTGAGCGTGGAACTTCCCAAAGGGTTGGTGATAGAGGCCAGGCCCGGAAAAGCAGTAAAAGCCGGGCCGGGAAAGATGATGAAAACAGCGGTCGGTCTCCAGCAGGGGCGGTGGCAGGCCTTCAGCGCCTCGCAGGGCCTTCCTTCCCTCAGCATCAGCGCCATCCTTCAGGACCGGCAGGGATACCTGTGGTTCGGAACCTGGGATGGGGGCGTGAGCCGGTACGACGGGGAACAATTCAAAACCTTCACCACCCGGGAGGGTCTGGCGAGCAACAGGGTGTGCTCCATTACAGAGGATCGAGCCGGAAATCTGTGGTTTGGGACGGATGGGGGGGTGAGTCGGTACGATGGCAAACAGTTCCAGACCTTCACCACCCAGGAAGGTCTCGGGGAGAGTCTGGTGAGTAACAAGGTATCTTCCATTTTGGAGGATCAGGCTGGGAACCTGTGGTTTGGGACCATGGCCGGGGTGAGTCGGTATGATGGGCAGAGGTTTGTCACCTTCACCACCAAAGACGGTCTGGCAGACAACCGGGTTAATTCCTTATTCGAGGACCGCGCCGGGATTCTGTGGCTTGGGACTGAAGGCGGGGTGAGCCAGTATGACGGAGAACGGTTCATCAACTTCACGGCCAAAGATGGACTGGCGCACAATTCGGTAACCTCCATAGTGGAGGATCGGGCTGGGAATCTGTGGTTTGGCACTTGGGATGGCGCAAGCCGGTACAATGGCCGCACCTTTACCACCTTCACTGCCCCGGGGAGCTCGCGGAGCTTCGTCTTCGACGATATCGCCAAGCTGACAGATCGGGATGTGCAGGGGTTATTGCGGGAGGTGGATCAGAAGGACCTGGTGATCGCCCTGAAGCGGACCCATGAGGAACTGAAGCAGAAGTTTCTGGGGAATATGTCCACGCGGGTGGCGGGCTTCATCCAGCAAGAGGTGGAGGCTCTAGGACCAGTGCCGCTGAGCGAGGTGGAACAGGTACAGTTATTTATCACCAGGCAACTATTACAGCTAGAGCAGGAGGGCCATGTCACCCTCCCCCGGAAGAATACCGGGGAGAGACCAGCGCACAACAAGATTACCGCCATGCTGGAGGATCACGAAGGGAGTTTGTGGTTTGGAACCTTGGACAATGGCATCAGCCGGTACGAGGGCGAGGGGCTTATTACCTTCGATTGGTCGGAAGGGGGCTGGGCTCCATCTATCCTGAAGGATCGGGAGGGGAATATGTGGTTTGGGACCTGGGGCGAAGGAGTGAGCCGGTATGACGGGCAGAAATTTACCACCTTCACCACCCAGGATGGACTGGCGGGCGATTGGGTGTATTCCATTTTGGAGGATCGGGAGGGGAATATGTGGTTTAGTGTTGAGGAATGGCGAACAGGGGGCGCATCTGTGATCGGGGTCAGCCGGTATGATGGGGAGCAGTTCACTACCTTCACTGGAGTGTGGGCCAGGGCCCTGCTGGAGGATCGGGCAGGGAAGCTGTGGTTCGGGATGTCTGAAGGCGTGATTCAGTATGACGGAGAGAAGTTCACTGCCTTCACCGTCGAAGATGGATTGGCGGACAATGACGTGTCTTCCATCTTGGAAGACCGCAGGGGGAATCTATGGGTTGGCACGCAGAGAAGAGGCGTGAGCCGGTACGACGGCAAGAAGTTCACCACCTTCACCGCTGAAGATGGACTGGCGGACGACAGGGTGAATTCCCTGCTAACAGACCGGGCAGGGCATCTGTGGTTGGGGACAGAGAGGGGGGTGAGCCGGTATGATGGCGAACGATTTACCACTTTTACTACTGCGGAGGGTTTGGCGGACAATGCCGTATCTTCCATTTTGGAGGGTCAGGACGGACATCTGTGGTTTGGGACCAAGGGAGGAGGCGTGAGCCTCTACGATGGGTTGGTATTTCAACACCTGACCAAACAGGATGGCCTGCCACGCAATGGGATCGCAGGCATCGCTCCGGGTCAGGACAACACCGTCTGGATCCACACCGGGGTCGAACTCGCCCGTTACCAACCTGGCCATATCCTTCCGCCCATTCATCTCCTCAAGGTAGTGGCAGATCGCAGCTATGGGCCGGCTGCCGAAATCCCTTTGCCTTCACCTCAGTCTTCCCTCGCCTTCGAGTACCAGGGAATCAGCTTCAAGACGCGCCCTGGTCAGATGGTCTACGTGTACCGGCTAGAGGGGTACGACAAGGATTGGCGGCAGACCCGAGAAAGTCGAGTGGAATACACGAACCTTCCAGTTGGTAAGTATACCTTCCAAGTGAAGGCCGTGGACCGGGACCTGAACTATTCGGAAACGCCGGCGCAGGTGCGAGTGACCATCCATCCGCCCTATGGTCAAATTGCCCTTATGGGGGGACTGGGAGCGGCCCTGGTAGGGCTGGTCGTGGCCGCGGGGTATGGGGTCAGGCGCCGGCGCGGGCAGCGCCGGGCTGAGCAGGCCCTGCTCCAGGAGCAACAGGCCCGGCTTCAGGCCCAGGAAGCCCTCAACCGCGAACTGGAGGAGGAACTCCAGACGGCCCATGAGATGCAGATGGCCCTGATGCCCAGCGAGTCACCCCGGGTCGCCGGTCTGGAGATCACCGGTCGTTGCCTCCCGGCCAACCACGTCGGCGGGGATCTTTTCCAGTACTTCTACCGGAACGAGAAGTTGTTTGTCAGCCTGGCGGACGTCACCGGCCATGCGATGGCCGCCGCCATCCCGGTGGTGATGTTCAGTGGGATTCTCAAGAGCCAGATGGAGATGGGTGGCACGGTCGAAGAGCTTTTCGACAGGTTGAATCGCTCCCTCCATGGCACCCTGACCGGCCGCACCTTTGTCTGCTTTGTCCTGGGAGAGTTGAACACTGCCACGCGCGTCTTCAGGTATTCCGACGCTGGTTGCCCCTATCCCTATCATTACCGGACTACTACTGGAAAGGTCACTGAACTGCGGGTGGATGCCTATCCCCTTGGTATCCGTATGGATACCGATTACAGAGCGTTTGAGGTCCAGTTAGAACCAGGGGATCGGGTGGTCTTCTGTTCGGACGGGATCATCGAGGCGACGAATGAGGCAGGGGAGATGTTCGGGTTTGAACGGGCCGCAGAGACCATCCGCAGGGGATGCGCAGAGGATCTATCGGCAGAGGCCCTGGTGGCGCGGATCATCCAGGAGGTCAAAGCCTTCAGCGGCGAGGTGCCCCAGGGGGATGACCAGACCGTGGTGGTGCTGAGGGTTGAGCCTCGTTGAGCGCAGCTTTCAGCAGGCCCACCAAGGGCAGGGCCTGGATCGCGGCGCGCTGGCCGACGATCTGGTCGCCGGCATTTTTAGCTTTTGGGGAAGTTTTGGGTGGGCGGTGCATATTTGCTTACTTTCTGTGCAACTTGCAGTTGCGTATTTGGGTGACAGACGCACAGCGCAGCCACCTCTGTGCGAAGGAGAACAAAATGGGGGATATACTTTCTCAGGGAGAGGCCGACGCGCTGCTGGCAAAGGGCGCGGCCATGGAAGACAAGAAACTCAGCGCCATACTGAAAGGCAAGGGCATTGCCGGCGAAGAGGTCGCCAATTTCCTTCGCGGACTCGTAGCACTCAGATCGGGAGAACTGCCTCCGGAAGAACGCCAGGTACGAGCGCTGGAGGCCCTCGACAGACTGTTGGTCGGTATTGCTCAGTCGAAGAAGAAGCTCGCCGACCTGCGCGCCAGGGTCCAGAATTTTGTGGCGCCGCAAAAGCAGGAGCCGATGAAGCAGGAGCCGATGAAACAGGAAAAAATAGACCAGCTCCTGTCGGTGGCCGAGGGCAGTGACGATGCCGGGCGCGGCGGGGGTGGCAGCTTCGAGGGGGTGGCCTCCCAGCAGATCGCCACGGCCTACGACTTCAAGCACCCGGCCCGCGTCAACATGGACCAACTGCGCACCCTGGAAAGCCTGCACGACAACTTCGCCCGCCTGCTGGGCTCCACCTTCTCGGGGGCCATGCGCGCAGTGGTAGACGTGGACACCGCCTTCGTGGACCAGACCACCTACGCCGAATTCATCATGTCCCTGTCCAACCCCTCCTGCTCCTACCAGTTCACCCTCGGGCAGACCCACGGCCAGGCGATCCTCGACGTTGCCCTGCCCCTGGTTTTCTCCTTTGTGGACCGCATCTTCGGCGGCAAGGGCTCTTCCCAGGGGGTAAGTGGCAGGCAGTTGACGGCCATCGAGATGGGAGTGATCAACAAGATCATCAAGCGCGTCATCGAGGACTTGGAGGCCACCTGGGAACCGATCCTGAGGGTGGAGATCTCCGATGTGGAGCTGGAGACCAATCCCGAATTCATGCAGATCACCGCGGCCAGCGAGATCGTCATCCTGCTGGCCTTCGAGGTCAACTCGACCAACGCCTCGGGGCTGGTGAGCCTGTGTTACCCCTTCTTCACCCTGGAGTCCATCCTGCCCCGCCTGGGCCAGCAGAGCTATGCCCGGCAGACCCGGGCCAACAAGGACGAACTGCTGCGCTCCAACCGCCTGCGCCTGGGTCCGGTAAAGGTGCCCCTGCGGGTGGAACTGGGACGCGGGACCCTGGATCTGGCAGAGGCTGAAACCCTGCAGGTGGGCGATGTGATCTGCGCACAGAACCGGAAAACCGATCCCTGTGTAATCTTTGTCCAGGACGAACCCAAGTTCTACGCCCGCCCCTTTGCCACTGAAACCGGTGAGATTAGTTTGCAGGTGGTGGGCAAGGTGCCGCGCACAATGGAAATGAACTATAAGACGGCGGTCGGTCTGCCCATGCCCTGAAAGGGGCGAGCGCGAGGAGATGTACGATGGCAACCAAACAGCAAGCGAGCCCCAAACCTACCAGAGAACCCAAAGCAGATCCCCCGATCAACCTGGCGCAGTTGCAGGGGGTGAAGGTGAGGGTATCGATGGAATTGGGGCGCACGGAAAAGACCCTGTACGAACTCCTGGATATCGGAGAGCAGTCCCTCATCGAGTTGGACAAGCGTGCAGGAGAACCCATCGACCTCTTCCTAAATGGCCAGCTCTTTGCCCGCGGTGAAGTGGTGACGGTCGGCGAGAACTTCGGTGTGCGGGTGACCGAGATCCTGGGCCGGGAACCGGAGGCAAAATGAGCACCAGAACCCGATTCACGCCCGAAGAAGCGGCAACACTATTGCAGCACCAGGAGGGAAACTGGGCAAACCTGAACAATGTCGAGTTGGATTTGTGCGTGGAACTAGGTCGCAAGGAGATGACTATCCGCGAGTTGGAAAAGCTCAAGGTGCAGGACATCATCGAACTGGACAAGCTGGCCGGAGAGGCCTTCGATATCCGGGTGAATGGCAATCCTTTCGCCGAGGGGGAGGTGGTGGTGGTCACCGATCTCATGGCGGTGCGCATCACCAAGATGATGGACTACTCCCCCCCGGCAGTTCCAACTTCCGAACCGTTCCCGGTGGAAACAGCGCTGTTGGAGACAAAAGAACTGGAGATCCGAGGCCCAGAAGCCGAGGAAGGGTCGGAGGAGATACTTGCAGAGGTAGTTCACCTAGAACAGCGGATGTCCACAATGCGTGCGGAATTCGTGGGTCTGCACGGCAACGCCGAGGGACTGGAGCTGGAAGAGGAGTGGAGCTACCTGGAAAACCGCCGCAGAGATCTGCTGCCCCAGGCCAACGTCCGGCGCATGATCGAGATCAAGGCCGGGCCCTTCTCCATGGGCTCGCGGGGCGACGATAGCCCCGGCAATGAGCGGCCGGCTCATGCCGTGTATCTGTCTACGTACTACATCAGTCCCTTCCCGGTGACCAACCTGGAATATCGGCAATTCGTCAACTGCACCGGATACAAGGCACCCATGCACTGGCAGCGCGGCTCCTATCCCACCGGCACCGGGCGGCACCCGGTGACCAACGTCTCCTGGCACGACGCCAAAGCCTGTGCCGAGTGGCTGGGCGCCCGCCTGCCCACCGAGGCCGAATGGGAGAAGGCCGCCCGCGGCACCGACGAGCGCCTCTACCCCTGGGGCTCGCGTTTTATGGACGAGCGCTGCAACTGCAACAACATGACGGGTGGCACCTTGCCGGTGGACGAGTTCCCCAATGGCCGCAGCCCCTATGGACTGTGGGATATGGCTGGCAATGTGTACGAGTGGTGCGAGGACTATTACGACGAGGACTACTATAAGAATTGCCCCAACAACAACCCCAGAGGGCCAGCGAGTGGTCAGGAGCGGGTGGTGCGCGGCGGCAGCTACCAGGAGAACCGCCCGACCGTGCGCACCACTCACCGGAATGGCGCTGGCGAGGACGTCACCCGCGAGGTCCAGGGCTTCAGGATCGCGATGGATGCCTGACACCGGAGGACGGTTATGAGCGCTTCAGTACCCCCTGAAAAGGGCCGCATCCTGGGACTGCCGAAAACCCGGCTGCCACTGGTCGCGGTCCAGATCTGGACCCCGCCCTCCCAGGCCGAGGTGGCGGCCATGCCAGGGCCGCCGCTCTACCCCACTGACAAGTGGGACCAGGCCCGCGCGGTGTTGCAGGAGAGTATCAGGGACAGACAGGTACAGGCAGAACGGGCAGCCAGGGAGCAGAAAAAGCAGCGAACTGCAGAAGAACCTGCATCCCGCCTGCCCATCGAGCCTATGCCGCAGGAGAAAAGGCGGGAAGGCGTAACAGCCCCTCCACCGCCGGCAGAAACAGTAGTGACCGAGCGCCTGGACTACCCGTCACCACCTCCAGCAGCCGGTGGCGCGCATACGGCAACACCCGAAGGGCACTCAAGGGCTGCTGCCCCGTCGGACGGAGAGCCGGCATCCGTCCACCAATTGGTACGCCAGCGACCCGAAGATGCAGCCCAGATGGTGCGCACCCTGCTCATCGAAGCAGAAGGACAGGGGCCTTCCCTGCCTTCTGGGCAACTGCCTGCCATGGCCAGGGTGGCCGTCCTCTTCGTCGGCCTGGGGCAGGATCTCTCTGGCGAGGTGCTCAAGTACCTCAGCGACTACGCGGTCGAGGAGATCACCCAGGCCATCGCCAATCTGAAGAACGTCTCCGTGGCCCAGCAGGACAAGGTGCTGGAGGAGTTCAAGGGGCAGCTACTGGCCGGCGCTTGGGTCGGCCAGGGTGGAATAGACTTCGCCCGTCAGGTTCTGGAGCGAGGTGTAGGGCCGCGCAAGGCCCAGGAGATCCTCGACCGGGTGATGCACACCACCTCCTCGGGCTTCTTCATGCTCAAGAACGTGGCCCCCAGCCAGCTCGCCCCCTTCATCTCCCAGGAACACCCCCAGACCATCGCCCTGAT
>JACPJE010000116.1 GCA_016187725.1 Candidatus Latescibacterota bacterium | reverse complement strand
TGATCTTCGACATCAGGAAATACGCCGTCCACGACGGACCCGGCATCCGCACCACCGTGTTCTTCAAGGGGTGTCCGCTGGCCTGCAGGTGGTGCCACAACCCCGAGGCCCTGCTGCCCAGGCGCGAGTTGGTGCTCTTCGAGCAGAAGTGCATCGCCTGTGGCGAGTGCTTTCGCGTCTGTCCCCAGGCCGCGCACGAGAAGCTGGCCGATGGCACCCGCGCCTACCACCCCGACCGGTGCGTCCTGTGCGGGGCCTGCATCGAGGTCTGCTATGCCGAGGCCCTGGTAATGGAGGGCCGGGAGGTGACGGTGGAGGCGTTGATGGTGGAACTGCGCAAGGACATCCCCTTCTACCAGAACTCGAAGGGCGGCGTCACCCTGTCGGGGGGTGAGCCGCTGCTGCAGCACGAGTTCGCCCTGGCCCTGCTGCAGCAGTGCAAGGCGGAGGGCCTGCACACCGCCGTCGACACCTCTGGCCAGGCGCCGTGGTCGGTGTTCGAGACCCTGCTCCCGTACATCGATCTGGTCCTCTACGACATCAAGCAGATCGACAGCAACAGCCACCGGATGTACACGGGCAGCCACAACGGGCGGATCCTCGAAAACCTGAAGCGGCTGGGCGACAGCGGCACCCCGATCGAGATCCGCATGCCCATAGTCCCCACCATCAACGACGACCCGCAGCAGATCGAGCGGACGGCCCGGTTCCTGGCCGGCATCGGCGGGATCACCAAAGTCGCGGTCCTGCCCTACCACCAGCTCGGAGCATCGAAATACGCCCGCCTCGGCCGGCAGTACCACCTGGCCGGGGTGGAGCCGCCCGACCCGGCGAGGATGGAGGGCCTAGCCGGTATTCTGCGGGCCCACGGTCTGAATGTCCACGTCGGCAGTTGACTCCCGGGAGAGCGCCATGCAGTCATTGGAGTTGGACCCCCAGAGCCGCAGTCACGCATTGCGCGAGATGTACTGGCGCGGTGAGCACGAGACCTACCGCCTGCGGCAGGTCATAATCGGCTCGGGTCTACCCACGCTGGTGGGCAAGGCCAGGGATTTCGAGGCTCTGCTCGACGCGACCCCGGCCGCCATTCAACCTGTGGATCTGCTGGCGGGGATCAGCCTGATCGCGCCCGCCGAGGGCAGCAGCATCGACCTAGGGGAGTACGACGGCCACTACACCCCGGGCCACGCCAATATCCTGCGCCTGGGCCTGACGGGGATCCGCGATCGGGCGCTGGCCAAACTGGCAGCGGAAACCGACCCGCAGAAGCGGGACTTCCTCGAGGCCGCCGCGATCGCCTACGAGGCGGCGCGTCGGTTTGCCGGCAAACACGCCGCCCACGCCGAGGAGCTGGCCACCGGGACGCCCGACGCGCAGCGGCAGGGGGAGCTGGCCAGGGTCGCCGCTGCCTGTGGCGAGTTGGCCGCCGGTCCGCCGGCCTCGTTCCAGGCCGGCCTGCAGGCGCTGTGGTTCACCTTCCTCTTTGGCGGCCGGGGGAGCATCGGCCGCTTCGACCAGTGGATGTACCCCCTCTACCGCGCCGACGTGGAGGCCGGCCGGCTGACCCCCGCTCAGGCGCAGGAGTTGCTCGAAAATCTGTTCGTGAAGCTGAATTACTTTGCCGGCAACAACGACTCCCTCCGCAATATCGCCCTCGGCGGCCAGACGCCGCAGGGCGAGGACGCCTGCAACGAGTTGACCTACATGTGTCTGGTGGCCGGCGGCCGCCTGATGCTGCCAGAGCCGAAGCTGAATGTCAGATTTCACGCCGGCTCGCCGCGGCAGTTGCTGGAGCTGTCCTGCCGCCTGACCTGCAAGGGGCTGAGCAACCCCGCCTATTTCAACGACGAGGTGGCGATCCCCGGCCTGCTGGCGCTGGGTATCCCGATCGAGGACGCGCGGGATTACTGCAACGACGGCTGCTCCGAACTGATCATCGGCGGTAAGAGCACGATCCGCTTCGAGAACTACGACACCCTGCCCTTGCTGAACCAGACCGTGCAGCGGGGCCAGGAGCAGGCCTTCGACAGCTTTGCCGAGGTCATGGCTGATTTCCAGCAGCGCCTGGAGGGCCAGATTCCGCGGGAGCACGGCCGCAAGCGGGCGGTGACCTTCCCCTACTTCGCCGCCAGCATCGACGACTGCCTGGAAGAGGCGTCGGTGACCGGCGCACGCTACAGCATCTGCGGCAGCATCCCGTCGCAGATGGGAAATGTCGCCGACGGCCTGGCGTCAATCCAGAGATTCATCTTCGCCGAGAAAAGCCTGACCTGGGAAGAGCTGAACCAGGCTCTGCGGGACGACTTCAAGGGGCACGAACCCCTGCGGCAGAGAATCCTGAACCGGGCGCCGAAGTACGGCAACGACGACGACGACGTGGACTCTCTCCTCAAGGAAGTGAGCGAAAAGTTCTGCGACGCGGTCCACGAGCGGGCCCACAACCCGATAGGGCCCGGCGGCAAGACGGCGCCGGGGTTCATGACCTTTGGCATCCACGGGCGCCGGTTTCTGCCGGCCACGCCCGATGGCCGCAAGCAGGGAGACAACGTGGCCAGTAGCTTCTCGCCTGCCATCGGCCGCGACCGGAACTCTCCCACGGCGGTGCTGAAGTCGGTCAGCAAGGTCGATCTGCGCAAGGCCGGGCACGGCTCGGTGCTGGACCTGGCCTTCCACCCTTCGGCCCTGAAGGGCGAGGAGGGCTGGCAGAAGTTCGTCTCCTTTGTCGACACCTTCCTGA
>JACPJE010000115.1 GCA_016187725.1 Candidatus Latescibacterota bacterium | reverse complement strand
GCGCGGGGTGGGGGAGGACATCTGATCTGGTTGGGATGCCATTTCATCGATCTGTTCCAGTATGTCCTGGGGGTGAAGATTGTCGAGGTCGCCTCCTTCACCGGGGTCGTCGGTGGACAACCGGTAGAAGTAGAAGACTCTGCCGCGGTTCTGTTTCGTTTCAGCAATGGGGTGTTGGGGACCCTGACCTCGGGATACTACCTCGACGAGGGCAAGCAATCGTCCTTTGCGCTGTGGGGTGAGCACGGCTGGTTGCGGATGTGGCCGCTGGAGAAGGACTGCTTGGAGTGGTATGGGATACCGTTGAAGGAGACCTCTGCTCGGAAACAGACAATGGAGTATGCGGCTGAGAAAGATGGCTACCATAAGTTTGTCCGTTCCGCGGTGCGGGCTGCCGCAGGATTGGAGCCGCCTCCCATTGAGCCTGAAGAGGGATTGCACGTCCTGAAGACGATCTTCGCAGCGTATCGGGCGGCAGAGACAGGGCGGGCACAGAAGGTGAACTGAGATTGGAGGGCGCGATGTCCTTTGATGCGGCAAGACTCCTCGGGCAATTGTTAGGTTATAGCGAGACCTGGTGGCAGGATCCCGGGTATGGAGGCCTGTTCGTCCATCCCTCCTGGAACGTGACGAACCTGCACTATTTCGGTCCGCATTCCATGCAAAACGCGGCGGCAATCAGGGCATTCCTCACCCTGTACAAGCGGTTTGGAAGAGCGGAGTGGCTGGAGCGGAGCATCGCCTGTGCGGATTTGATCGTGAGTCTGGCGAGACCGAGCGGGGTCTTCCGCAACAGCACCGGGGAGTACGATCCAGAAGAAGGGAACTTGCTCCACGACGTGTTGCCGGACATCGCGCTGCTCACCCTCGCGCGCCACCTGTCCGAGACGGGGCTTAATCCACGGCGAGCGAACCGGTACCTCGAGGTGGTGAAGCGCAACATCGACTGGTTCATCGGCTACTGGTGGAACGGGCGGTACTTCTGCGGGACACCCAACCAGGACGTGGCGGCGCTGATCGCCATGGCTCTTTATGAAAAGATGGTGGGGGCATCGGGTTATGCGCAGTACATCGATGCAGTTATAAGCTATATCGAAAAGATGGTGGAAAGGGATGGCCCCACGGCAGGGGCTATACGCCGGAGCGAGGAGCCGGGAGGTCGGATACTGGCCTCGATTTATCAGGCAGGCAAGGCATTTTTTCTCCTGGACCTCTCCACCCTCCACGAGGATGAACGCCTGCTTCCCCTGGCGCTGGGAGCAGCCCGCTTCGTCTTCCGCCAGCAGCGTCCCGATGGCTTCTTCGATTGGGGTTATCTGGAGGAGGAAGGGAGGCTGAGAAAGAAGATCTATCCCCTCTCCACAAGTCTGTGGATCGCCCGCTGCGGGCAGTGCTTCGAGCCCTATCTCCCCACCTTTGACTGGCGGGCCTATCTGGAGCTGATCTTCGGGGAGGTTCCCATCCGCGTCACTGCCCGCGGGTTCGGCGAGTCGAGCACCGATGACTGGCGCTCGCGGGCGTCATCACACGACAATGTCTCTGCGCTCGAGTTTCTGGCCGAGATCGCGGAGAGGGAACCGGTGGCAGAGCCTTTTGCGGGGCTGGCGCTCTCCCGGGGGCCTGATGTGTTGAGGGGAAGCGGTTCTTACGTGCTGGCCGAGTCAGCCGAAGCCCTCTTCCGGATCGCAGAGACCCCTTCCCCCTCATTGGACCTGGTCCTCTCCAAGAGAGCGGAGTTTCCTATTGCCTATCCGGGCATCGAAGGCGGACCGAGCTTTGCGGTCTTCAGCGATGACCGACCCGGAGATTCCTGGATCTGTGACCTCGGCCGTGAAGACGAAGGGATCTATCGCTACGTGAGCAAGGGCAGGGAGCGGATCTTCCGGATCCAACGGGGTGGCATCGAAGTCGTCCAGCGACCGTACTCAGGCGCCCTGATCCGCTTCGAGGCCAGCCCGAGGAACAGTTTCATCAACCGCCTGGTCACGCGGAAGAAGGGAGAACTCTTCAAGGAACGATTCTTCCGGAACGACGGCAAGGACGAGACCGTCATCGAGCCTTCCGAGGCCTGGTTCACCATCAGCAACACCTCCTTGCGGCTGTGCAACGGCGATGTGAAGGTCTCCTTCTCCAGGCCGATCAGGCGACTGGTGATGGATCACCGCGCGGCCAACCCCCAGGGCAAGCTCCGGGTGGCGGTCGAGGTCGAGGCAGGTGAGGAACTGGTCGTGACCGTAGAGCCCGGCCACTTTCCGATACCGGGGTACAAACACATCAATTGACGTGGGGTCGCCAGTCGTAAAGGAGGTCGCAGTGAAGATCACCCGAGTAGAGTCCTTCATGGTCGCCCCGCGCTGGATCTTCCTCAAGGTTCACACGGACGAGGGGATCACCGGGATCGGCGAGGCAGTCGGCGGGGGAGACCCCATGACCGGCGGGATCCGGGCGGCGATTGAAGGGCTGGCCAAGGAGGTCCTGATCGGCCAGGACCCCCGGCGGATCGAGCACCACTGGCAGATGATGTACCGCGGGAGTTACTGGCGCGGCGGGCCAGTGCTGATGGGGGCCATCAGCGGGATCGAGATCGCCCTGTGGGACATCCTCGGGAAATCCGTTGGCCTGCCGATCTACCAGCTCCTCGGCGGGAAGACCCGGGACCGGATCAGGCTCTACACCTACGTCGGCGGCGGGCCAAAGGTCGGGAAGGTCCGGGGAAATCCCAGGCGGAAGGGATCGAAGCCACGGAAGAGCGCGGACAAGCCGGAGCTGGAGGCAGTCCGCGAGGGGGTGCGGTTGCGCCTCTCGGAGGGATTCCGGGTGATGAAGCTGGGTGCCTTCAACCAGCTCCGGGTGGTGGACTCCTATCAAAAGATCGACGCGGCCCTCGAACGGGTGGCCGTGGCACGCCAGACCGCCGGGCCGGAGGTGGATCTGATGCTCGAATTTCACGGCCGGGTGAGCCCGGCCATGGCGATCCTCGCCGAAGAGGTCTTCCGCCCCTTCCATCCCTTCTGGATCGAGGAACCCTGCCTGCCGGAGAACGTGGATGCCCTGGCCGAGGTGGCGCGGCATTCCAGGACCCCCATTGCCACCGGGGAACGGCTCTTCACGCGCTGGGGGTTCCGGGAGGTGCTCGAAAAGCAGGCGGCCCGGATCGTCCAGCCGGATATCTGCGCCTGCGGGGGGCTCTTCGAGGCCCGGAAGATCGCGGCCATGGCCGAGACCTATTACGCCGGGATCGCCCCGCACTGCGCCTACGGGCCGATCAACCTGGCCGTCTCCCTCCAGCTCGGCGCCTGCACCCCGAATCTGGTGATCCAGGAGTTCCAGTGTCTCGGGGAGGGGTACTTGAAGGAGCCCTTCCGGCTCGACGCCGAAGGCTACGTGAAGGTCCCGGAGGGTCCTGGTCTCGGGGTCGAACTCGACGAGGAGGCCATCCTGGCCCAGCCGTTCACCACCTGGTCAGAGCCCAAATGGCTCCATCCCGAGGACGGCTCATTCGCGGATTGGTAGCGCACTCTGGCCTGAGTGGTGCGTAGATCGTGGGACAAGGAAGGAGCGATTCGTGAGATGCTGGTGATGGACACTGTGCATGCCCCTCAACCGCAAGAAAGCCTTCGGCAACTCCTGCAGATCACCTGGTCAGCGGCCCCGCCCATGCCCCAGGGTATGCAGGACAACGATGGCGGGCTCATCGGCAACTACCTGGTCATGGCCTGCGGCTTCTGCCACGGGCGTGACGACGACTGGAAGCCGGGGGTGTACCCGCGCGGCTTCCTCGACAAGGTCTGGGCGCTGGACCTGAAGGACGAAGACGCCGGCTGGGTGCGCCTGCCCGACTTCCCCGGCGCCCCTCGGCAGGAGATGCAGGGGGTGAGTGTCAATGACGAGGTCTACCTGTGGGGCGGGTTCAGCTACTCGGCGCCTTATGCCTATCGCGACGGGTACAAACTGTCACGCCAGGGAGAGCAGTGGGTCTGGAGCGAATTGCCGTCTCTGCCCTGGCCCTTGTCCTGCGGCGGCATCTGCGCGCACGGAGCGCAGATCTACCTGTTCGGCGGAGCAGATTACGACGGCGAGCAGTTCTGCTCCCTGGCAGACCGGACCAGCCGGATAACGCGCCTGGGCAGCCGGTTGTTGCGCTTCGACACCCGGAAACCGGGAGAGGGCTGGCAGGAGGTCTCCCAGTGCCCGGGCACCCCCCGCGTGGCGCCGGGTATGGCCGCGGTCGGGGATACCCTCTACCTCATCGGCGGCGATCTCATCGACCCACCCGAAGCTTGTACCGTAGTCGACTCCTGGAGCTTTGTGCCGCAGACGGGCTGTTGGCAGCGGCTGCGCGACCTGCCGGTGTCCGTGGGGGGCTTTGGCTCGGGGCAGATCCTCTTCCAAGACCGCTACCTGCTCCTGGCGGCCGGGTTCCAGCGCCCGAAGGTCCGCAACCCCGACGGCACGACCCGCCCGGCCTACGGCATCCCCTCAAGAGTGGACCGCACCTCCTGGAAGCAGCACCCCAGCCTCCAGGGCGTCACCTACTTCAACCACGTGTGGGTCTATGACACCAGCAGCGGGCTCTTCGGTACGGCCACCCCGCTGCCCTATGACGACAACGCGCCTTCCTCCTACGTGGTCGGCGATACCTGGTACCTCTTCCCAGGCGAGACCGGAGGGTTTGAGTGGGAAGGGGAGTACTTCGGCCATGCGCCGGAGTTCGTGCTCAAGGGGCGCCTCGAATTATCCGATCGCGATGGCATGAAGGCCGACGACGTGGATGGTGGGGCTGCGGGAGAAGGCCCCGTAGGCCCCGATGTACTTTCTCTACCGCGGAGAGATCGATGATGCCCGACAGACCCACCTTGCTGTCCTTCTCCTGTCCAGATACCGCCGGTGTGGCGCAGGTCTGGTGGCACCGCCTGGCACCGTTGGAGGGCGTGATCTACGTGTACGCGACCTTTCCCATGGGTCCAGCCAACCCCATACCCTTCGGCGATCGGGGGCCGGTGTGGATCCCGGCAGCGGGCGACCGCGGCCCGGGGAGTGCGATTGAACCGACAGGCCAGGTCGAGGGCCCGGGCGGCTTTGTGGTGCAGGAACGGCGAGCCCCGCCCGCCGAGTCGCCGCAGTTCCTGCAGACCGTCGCCCTGGGACGCACAACAGGGGACCAGTTCCTGC
>JACPJE010000141.1 GCA_016187725.1 Candidatus Latescibacterota bacterium | reverse complement strand
GAGGGGCTTTTCTGGGCGATCAGGTAGTCCTTGAACAACGGCACTAACTTCTGGCACGAGGTGCAGATGGCCGACTTGACCCAGAAGGTGTAGATGATATCTGCCTCAGCCCCGCAACAGGAACACTCCGTGCGGTATTGGCTCAGCAGGGTTTCTCGCACCGACTTCCCGCTCCAGGGCACGATCCGCTCGGCCAGCCGCTCGAAGGCAGCCTGCAATTCCTCCAGGTCTACCGGTTCCACCTCGGTCTTGACGATGAACCACGCCACCGGGTTCAGGTCAATGCCCACCACCTTGCAACCCAGACGCAGGGCCTCCACCACCGTGGTCCCTCCCCCCATGAAGGGATCGAGGACCACCATGTCCCGGGTGTCGGGGTCGTGGGTGTGGTCTTTATAGAACTCCTCCATGATGAGCTGGGCGCCGGTCTTGGTGGGCTTGCCCCGTGCGTCCACGGGCAAGGGTTTGAGGCAGCCCAACAGGATGGCCCGGAACACGCAGGACGCCCGCCGCGCAAACCACTTGTGCATCTGGTAGATCGGTTTGAAGGCGTTGCGCTCCGGCACTGCCAGCCGGTTGATCTCGACAATGGGGAAAGAGTCCTCGATGGCGCGGATGGGACGGGGGGAGGCAGGGGGCTGATTCATGGACCCGTCAGGTGTCCTTTCTCTGTATTCATACTACAATTCCCTCTTCTTCCACTGCGAGCATCAGCAGCGAGGACTTCTCCGGTCCCTCCTCAACCTGCGCCCGGCTCCGCACTACAGTCTGGACGATCATTCCCGCCTCGAAACCCACCTCCCAGGCGCAGTAGCTGATGGCCTTTCTCAATCCTGGGTCGAGTTTTTCCACAATCACCAGCACATCCACATCGGACTCGGCCTCTGCCTCCCCGCGTGCTCTCGATCCAAACAAGACCGTCTTGTGGAAGGGCACGCCGCGCGCCCGCATCCGCTCCTTGAGGCGCTCTACCACCTTCAGGCTGTCTGCCTGGATCATCTCCGGAGTATCGCTCATAGGACTCCTCCTTATGTGGACAACACCAGCCAGGGGGTGAGCATCTCCATCAGGGACATCCCCCCGTGTTTGTACAGCCGGCTAGCGCCTGGACCCGGAGGGTGGAGCTGAACCCGGCCCTTGAGCACGGCCACGTCCCGGTCTCGATACACCTTCAAGTCCTCGTGTACCGCCGGCTCGCCGTCTTTGGAGATGCGGGTGTACCGCTCTCCGCCCAGGTGCTGGCTCAGGGGCCGCAGGTACTCCCGGTCCCGCGTGAAGCTCAGACCCGCTCCCAGGAAGATGTATCCGTGGTCGCTGGTAATCAGGATGCGGCGATCACGAGGGAGGGCCATTACCGTGCTGTTCCAGGCTGCGCCCATGAGCGCCTGGGTCTGGGCAAAGTGCTCGGCAAAGCGCGCCCCGGCGTCCTTGTAGGTGTTGTCCGGGAAAGAGGACCACAGCAGCAGAGCGCGGGCCTGGAGATCCAGAGGGTGGCGCTCGCCAGGGTAGGCATAGTAATACGCCGCTACCCCCCGCTCCGCGAGTTCGCGCCGCGTGCCCAACTGAGAAGGGCCGACACGCCCACAGCCCACCCGCTGCTCGACAAAATCGACGGTCTCGCTGGGCAAGGCAGCCAACCCTACCCCTTGCTCCACCACCGAGAGACCCGCCTGGGCAGCCAGGCGCAGCAGGGCCGGCATCTCGCGCAGGGAAAGCCCGTCGAAGATGACCACGGCCGCCGGTTCTGGTCCGTCGAGAAAAGACGAAAGTTCACGATTGACCGGCACTGAGGTCAGTTCATCGTAAACCTTGGGCGCTGCCGAGGCGATGATCTCCTCCAGCTCGTTGACCTGTCGCTCCCCTTCCTTCAGGTACTGCTCCGGGTTCTGTTGTGCGAATCGTTCAGAGGTCCAGACTAACCCCAGCAACCATTCCTGCAGCCAGGCCAGCCGAGGACCAGGGGCGCAGAGACGGTCGAAGAGTGCGCGGGAAAGTGCGGGCATCTCAACCCTCAACTGGTGCCGGGGCTGGGACCAACACCTCCAGCCGGGCACTGTACATGGCGCCGGCCACATTCGGCAGGCGCTCGGCGAGTTGCTCCACCTCACCCTTTCCCCCCACTTCCTCCTTAGTAATTCTGATCTCTGCGGTGAGGGCTCCCGATCCAGAAAGGCTCCCTCGCAACGAGGCGGGCAAGTTGCTCAAATCCCCGGTTGCGTGCTCCAGGAAGATGGTGAACCGCGCCCGCCTGACCTTGGCGCCCTCTTTTCCCTGAAGACGCTGCGCCAGGGCCTGGCGAAGGCCGCCAGGTCCCGCTTGGGCCGGCACCGAGATCTCTTCTACCTGATCCCCTGGGGGCTCAGGAGAAGGCAAGGCACCTCCGGAGCCAGGATTTGGCGATGGCGGCTCAGGAGTGGGCTCCTGGGGCAATGGAGTGGTCATTGGAGGCGGGGTAGGACGCAGACGCTCGAAGGGCGCGTCCAGGGTGGCGTTGGCCAGTTCGCTCTCGGTCAGGTCCGGCTCCTTGCCGCTGAAATCACCGCTCTGATGGCGGACCCCGAGCTTGCCTTCCTTGCAGAGCTGACGAACCGCCTTGAACACAGAACTGACATGGGTGGGCACTGGACGGCCCAGGAGGGTCCGGTAGTCCCGGTCCACGTCCTTGATCGTGACACCCTTGTAATCCGCCAACCGGGTGGCCAGGTCCTCGGCAATTAACGGCGTCGGGTAAAAATCCTGACTCAAGCGACTGACGACGTCCTCCTTGGAGGTGCTGTTGCCGAGGCTCTCTTCTACAAACTCATCCTCCTCTGCCTTGGAACCATACCGTTCCACTCGCAGGTAGATCAAACCGGCCCGGCGCAGAGTTTCGAGGATATTCTTGTGATCCTCGCGGGCCAGGCGCTCGTACTCGGCCTTGCGCGCCGCATCCTGGGAGTTACCTAACAACTCGCTGGCAGCCAGATTGCGCTGCGCCCACTTGATCAGATCCCGGTGGGACAGGATATCGAAGCCGGCGTCCTTGGGTTCGAGGAGGATGATCTGATTCCGTTCCTCCGGGCCGTAGTAGAGCAGGTGCCGTTCTTCTGGCTTCAGCCGGCGCGGGCTGAGGACAAAGCGCAGCCGGCCTTTGTCCATGGCCTTCAAACCCTCCTGGGTCTCCTCCACATCCGTGAAGACCACTGCTGCCTGCTGTTCGCGGAACAATTCATCCCGCCAGATTTTCAGAAGATATCCCTTGGCCCGCGGCTCGTTGACCATCAGCGAGCGAAACTCCACCTTGGCCTCAGCGTTCTCCTCCTGGTCGAAGAAGTAGTGCCCTTCCTGGAAATGGAAATAAGAACCGTACCGTTGAAGAACCAGCAACGCCTGTTCAAAGTCGTTGATATTCGTAGCTGGAGTGGTCACTGCCCGCAGCAAGTGCTCGCGGGTAGCACCCCGGTCTTTGCCAGTGCCCGACAGGGTGTAGAGCATGGCCGTGGCTCCCAGGCCAGGCACCAGCGGACTAGCGTTGAGTTCTTTCAGGTTCTCGCGCGTCCGGCGGACCAGATCGCCGCTAGGGTCCAGATCCCCCAGGCGGATGGCTACTTCCTGGTCCCCCAGATCAGCATGCGCCGGCGTGATGAGATCTGTCTTCTGATGGGTCAACTTCACCAAGCGCGCCAGAAAGCCCAGCGCACCCCGCACGTTCTGGAATCCGCCTCTGGCCGGCACCCTTTCCAGCACCACTTCCAGCAGATCGGGGGAAAAGGGGAAACTCTCCGACAGCTTCGCCGCCCACTCCTCCCCGCGCACCCCATCGTGCCGGCGCCAGGCTGCCAGGTAGCTATCAACTGTTGGCCGGACACTCTCGGGCTTCAGGTCGAGGAAGTTCTCAAAGAGCCGATGCAGCACCACCCGCGCCTTGTCTGCAGCGTGTTCAAAGCGGATGCGGCAGTGGCTCACGCGCTTCAGGGTGCTGCCTGGCTCCTGCTGGTCTGAGTAGATGCTCGCCAGCAGCGTGACCTGGTCCTCCCGGTTGCTCCACTCCGAGAGCATCTGCAGAAAGGCGATGTTCTGCGCCTGGGTAGCCGGGTCAGAGATAAACTGGATGCCTCGCTCCAACTCGTCCAAGACCAGCACCAACCGGCGATCGCCTATGGCTTCCTTTACCTCCGGAAGACCAGGCTGAATAGCCGCTTTGGGTAGCGCCCTAGCGCTGGGCCGCCAGGAAGAGCAGGATGCGGAGCTGTGCGAGCGAGTGTGAAGGCCGCGCCTTGGGAAAGGCTGGAATGGCATGCAACGCCCCAACGTATGGGGCGTTGCCCCCGACGCGATTGACACAAGTCCCGCAGCCGGCGATCTTTGCCGCCCAGACCCAGGAGGACAAAGGATGAGCGGACGTCTGCAGGACAAGGTCGCCATCGTCACCGGGGCCGGCTCAGCCGGGCCGGGCTGGGGCAACGGCAAGGCCGTGGCCGTGCTCTTCGCCCGCGAGGGGGCCAGGGTGCTGGCCGTGGACCTCAACCCCGAGGCCCTGGCCGACACCTGCCGCATCATCGAGGGCGAGGGCAAGGTCTGCGCCACCCACCGGGCCGACGTGTCCCAGGCCGCCCAGGTGGAGGAGCTGGTGCAGCGCTGCCTCGCGCTCTACGGCCGCGTCGATATCCTGCACAACAACGTCGGCATCATCGAAGTGGGGGGCCCGGCCGACACCAGCGAGGAGAGCTGGGACCGGGTGATGGGCGTGAATCTGAAAAGCATGTTCCTCACCTGCCGGGCGGTGCTGCCCCACATGGAGCGCCAGGGCGGCGGGGCCATCGTCAACATCTCCTCGGTGGCCGGCATCCGCTACCTGGGCATCCCCTACATCTCCTACAGCACCACCAAGGCCGCCATCTTACAACTGACCCAGAGCATCGCCGTCGAGTACGCCCCGAAGAACATCCGCGCCAACGCCATCCTGCCCGGCCTGATGCACACTCCGCTCATCGAGGGCCTGGCCCGGCAGGTCTACGGAACCGATACTGAAAAGATGCTGGAGATCCGCAGCCAGCAGTGCCCGATGAAGAAGATGGGCGACGCCTGGGACGTGGCCTACGCCGCCCTCTTCCTGGCCTCGGACGAAGCCAAATACATCACCGGCATCCAGCTGGTGGTGGATGGGGGCCTGACCTGCAAGGTGAACTGAAAAAGGAGGACGAACCGTGAAACTCTACCTGATGACCGACATGGAAGGTGCGGCCGGCGTGCTCAACCACGACGACTGGTGCATGCGCACCTCGCAGTTCTACGAGATGGGCCGGGAATTCCTCACCCTGGAGGCCAACGCCGCCATCGAGGGGTTCTTCGCCGGCGGGGCCACCGCCGTCAGCGTGGCCGACGGCCACGGCCAGGGCGCCATCAATCCCAAATTACTCGACCCCCGCGCCGAACTCATGCGCGGCTGGCCCCAGGGTTACCCTCTTGGCCTGGATTCGAGCTTTGCCGGCATCGGCTGGGTGGGACAACACGCCAAGGCCGGCACCGAGTACTCCCACATCACCCACACCCAGTGGTTCAACTACATCGACCTGAGCATAAACAATCTCTCCATCGGCGAATTCGGGCAGCTGGCCCTCTGCGCCGCCGAACTCAAGGTGCCGGTGATCTTCGCCGCCGGCGAGGAGGCCTTCGCTGAAGAAGTGAAGGACCTCACCCCCTGGGCCGAGACCGCCGGCGTCAAACGCGGCGTCACCCCCGGCAAGGGAGACGAGCTGACCACCGACCAGTACCGGGCCCGCAACCTGGGCGCCGTACATCTCTCCCCAGAGCGGGCCCGCGCCCTCATCTGCCAAGCCGCCGAACGCGCCGCCCGCCGCCTGGCCCGGGGCGAGTCTTTTGGACAAATCCCCCTCAAGGCCCCCTTTGAGCGGGTGGGCCGCTTCCGCCCCACCAAGGAGGGCGAGCCGCGCACCGTGTCCCGCGAAACCCATCCCACCAGCGTGATCGGAGTCCTGAGCCTGCCCTTCAACCCTAAACCCGAATGACCTTGTGGAGGGAGTTATCTGACGTCGACAACCCTCCATCCAGATATTCCTGCAGGCAGGTCAGGGCTAGGCCCCGGTCTTCTGCATAAACCCCAGGGTGGTGAGGCGGAGCTTGGGGGCGAGCATATAGCAGAGGTGGAAAAAATCCTTGAAGTCGATCTGCTCCCACAGCCAGGGAGGGGCACCCAGGCCGGCAAAAACCCCCGCCAGATCCTCGAACTGGGCACAGGTGGCGTTGTACACACTCTCGGAAACGGTCTTGGCCGGTCGTTTCTTGGCCATTTCGGCAGTGCGCTCGAACAACCTCGGCAGGGGGTGCTGGGACTCCAGGGCCGGATAGGGGAAAAGCGCATTGGCGGCCAGATCCGCCAGGACCGTCAGTTTGAGCAGATTGGACGAGGTTTCCTGCGGGGTGTGGTGGAAACCGATTACCTCGCAGAGCCTGGCATCCATCTCCCACTGTTGGGCCAGACGGTGCCCGATGACTTGGTGGTCGATGTCTACCATCAGGAAGCGCTCGATCTGGTCCACGGAGCTGGCCCAGAGCTTGCCTTGTTGATCCTGCTCCCGGACCTCCTCGGCGATGAGGATGGTGATCAGCTCCAGACACTCCTCCAGGCACATCAGCATGGTGATCTTGCCGATGTCGTGCAGCAAGCCGCAGGAGAAGGGCTCTTCCTTGGGTCCGAGGGCCAGCTTCTCCCACAGCCGCGCCTTTTGCAGCAAGCCCACTTGCAGGTCGTCCAGTCGATACCGGGAGAACTCCGCCTGCTGGGCGGGGGTCTGGGCCCGGGGTTCTGCCGGCAGGCTGAACAGCTTGGCGAAGAAGCCGGTGGCGATGGAGTGCTTCCAATACTGCTCGACGGTCTTTTCCTCGATCTTGGCGAAGAGCTGGCGGATCTGGCAGGCCAGGACGATTTCGCGAATGGCCCTGCCGCTGGCCAGTGATACGGCCTGTTCGATGTTGACCACCCGGGAGCGAAAGCCGTAGAAGGCGCTGTTCAGCAGGCGGAGAATCACCGTCCGGGTGAGCACGTCCGGGTCGATGGCCTCCGCCCATTTCCTGGGATGGTCCAGATCATCCAGGGCGGACACCTTGCGCTGGGTTTCGGGCAGGGTGGGGAATTTGTCGACCATTTCCAGGCGTTTCCCGATGATCTGGGCGCGTTCCTGGGGGGACATGCTCATCAACTCGTCTGCGGGAGACTCCTCGGAGAGCACATGGTTTTCGATAAGGGGTTTGAAAAACCCCTCGGTGGCGTTCTCCACCAGCACAATGATCACCCCCAGGGATTCCAGCCCTTCCTTGATCCGCTGGTTCAAGGGACTGTTCAGGAATTCGGGTTCCAGGGCCATCAGCACCTGGAATCGCTTGCACAGCATGCGGGCCACGGTCCAGCCATTGCCCTGCAGGCCGGGGCCGATCAGCGCCATGCGGGTGTTTTTGCGGTGGTTCCGGAGTGCCAGGGCGATATCCGGTCCGGTCTTGCACACCGCGTACTTGATCACCCGCTCCGGGGGGAGTTTGCTGTTTTCTTGACGGAGGTTTTGCAGCAGGGCCACCAGATGTGGTTTGCGCTCGACTTTGTCGGCGATGATGACGACTGGATTGCTGGGCCTGCGGGAAAAGACGCGCTGACTACTCATGGGGTCGCCTAGGTCATGTGCTAAATTTTCATAAATATCAAATATCTTTCTCTATCTCTATAACATAAACATAATCCTCTTCCCTCGTCCACCCCCTGCCTCTATCCCCCCCTGAACTACATCTTTGCCATTCCCCAGGAAGGTTCGCCTGGCACGGTTTCCCCAGCGCGGTTTCCCTGCTCACCCTTTGATCGCTTTTTCTAGCAGTTCGGGGCCATCTCATCAGCTATCCAGCACTTCGCGCACCTTGAGCAGCAGCGCCTCGAACTTGAAAGGCTTTTGGAGAAAGGCCGTACCCGGCTCCAGCGCTCCCTGCCGGGAGATGATCTCTTCTGAGTACCCAGATATATAGACTGTTTTCAGTTCCGGGCGCAAGGCAATCAACTGCCCGACCAGGTCGCGCCCGCTCATCCCGGGCAGCACCATATCCGTCACGATCAGGTGGATAGCACCCTGGTGCTGGGCGCTGAGTCGCAGGGCTTCCTGCCCATCGCCTGCTTCCAGCACCGTGTACCCCTCCTCGCGCAGGAGGAGCCCGATCAGGTTGCGCAACGCCTTCTCGTCTTCTACCAGCAGGACGGCCTCCGAGCCGCGCGGGATCTGGAGCGCTGCTTTCTGTGCCACCGGCTCTGTGCTCGCGGCGATCTGCGGCAGGTAGATCTTGAAGCTGGTGCCCTTGTCCGGCTCGCTGTAGACCCAGATATAGCCCTCGCTCTGCTTGACGATCCCGTAGACCGTGGAAAGGCCTAGGCCGGTGCCCTTGCCCGCCTCCTTGGTGGTGAAGAAGGGCTCGAAGATCCGCGCCTGGGTGGCCTCGTCCATGCCGACCCCGGTGTCGCTTACCTCCAGCAGCACATAGGCGCCTGGCTCGACGGGCACATGATGGGAGGTGTAGCCCTCATCCAGTTCCACGGAGCGAGTCTCGATGAGCAGGGTGCCTCCCCGGGGCATGGCGTCGCGGGCGTTGATCGCCAGGTTCATCAGCACCTGTTCCACCTGTCCTGGGTCTGCCTTCACCTGTCCTAACCCGGGAGCCAGACGCACGACCAGCTCGACGTCTTCGCCGATCAGCCGGTGCAGCATTTTTTCTAGGTCTTTCACCACGGTGTTGAGGTCGAGCACCTTGGGCTCCAGGACCTGCTTGCGGCTGAAGGCCAGGAGCTGGCGGATCAGACCTGCGCCGCGGTCGGCGGCCCGCTGGATCTCCCGCAGGCTTTCGTACTGTGGCTGGTCGGCGCTCATCCGCCGCAACTGCAGGGCGCTGTACCCATCGATGATGGTCAGCAGGTTGTTGAAATCGTGGGCGATGCCGCCGGCCAGCCGGCCGACGGCCTCCAGTTTCTGCGCCTGGCGCAACTGGGCTTCCAGGCACTGGCGCTCAGTGACGTCGCGGGAGATGCCGACCAGGCCGGTGATGGTGCCTTGCTTGTCCCTGAGCGGCACCTTGGTGGTCGAGTACCAGCAGTTCTTTCCACCTTCTCCCCGGACCTCCTCGACCTGGTCCACCAGGGGTTGGGCCAGTTCGATGATCCGCCTCTCGTCCTCATAGAACTGCCGCGCTGCTTCTGGCAGGAGGTCGGCCTCCGTCTTCCCGATGGCCTCCCTGGGATCGCGCAGCCCCAGAGCCCTGGCCATGGCGCTGTTGATCCTGGTAAACCGCGCGGCGGTGTCCTTGAAATAGATGTGGTCCGGGATATGGTCCATGAGGGTGTGCAAGAGGGCGCGCTCCTGCTCCAGATCCTGCACCAGGGCAAAGTAGTCCGCGGCCTTGGACACCAGGGAATGCAGCTCTTCCGGTTCCCAGGGTTTGGCCACGTACCCGTAGATCTTGCCTTCGTTCACCGCGCTGATCAGCGCCCGCAGGTCCGCGTAACCGGTGATCAGCACCCGGGTCGCCCGGGACCGCTTCTGGGCCTCACGGAGGAACTGGTCGCCGCTGAGGCCGGGCATCCGCTGGTCGGACAGGATTACCGCGACCTCCTCCTCCTCCAGGAGCCGCAGGGCCATCCGGGCGTCCGTCACCGCCAGCACCGCAAAATCGTCCTCCAACAGGTCCTGGATCGCGCTGAGGATATGGGGCTCATCGTCTACAATTAAAACCTTTCTCTCGACACCCGCTGCTGCTAGTACCTCACTGGTGCTCATGACCTGGCCTCCTCTTTCAACCCCAGAGGGATTTTGACGAGGAATTCCGTACCGCCCTCTTCTCGATTGTGGATCTCGATGGTTCCCTGGTGATTCTGGACAATACTATAAGAGATGGCCAGGCCCAGCCCAGTGCCCTGGCCTACAGGTTTGGTGGTGAAGAAGGGCTCGAAGATCCGCTGGTGGATGGCTTCGGGAACGCCTCTGCCGGTGTCGCGCACCGAGATGGCAAAGCTCTCGCCCTCTCTGCAGGTGGTGATCGCGATCCTTCCCTGGCCCTCGATGGCCTCCACGGCGTTGGCGATGATATTCATGAAGACCTGGTTGAGCTGGCCGGCGTAACAGGAGAGGGTCCCGTCGGCGCAGTAGTTCCTCTCCACCTGGATACGGCCCTTCAGCCGGTGGCGCAAAAAGAGCAGCACCGCCTCCAGGCCCTCGTGTACGTCCACGGTCTTGAACTCCCCTTCATCCAGGCGCGAGAAGGTGCGCAGCTTGAGCACCAGTTCCTTGACCCGCTCCAGCCCTTCCTTCATTTCGCCCAGCCGGACCTGCGCCTTTTCCAGTTTCTTCAGCGAAGCCCCCGTGAGCTGCGGCGCCACTTCCCTGGCGATCTGCTTGAGGGAATTGGCGATGGTGAATATGTTGTTCAGGATAAAGGCCAGGGGATTGTTGATCTCGTGGGCGATCCCCGCCACCAATTGCCCCAGCGAAGCCATCTTCTCGGACTGGACCAGATAGCTCTGGGCCTCCTTCAGCTTGCGGTTGGCGGCCTCCAGCTCCTGATTGGTCTGTTCCAGTTGCTCGGCCATGGCGGCCCGCACCTCCGCTGCCGCCTGTTCGGCCCGGGCGCGGACCGTCTCCACTTCTCTTTCCTTGAGTTCCTGGAGGATGCGCTGGTTCTCCTCCTGGAAGAACTTGCGCCGCAGCAGGGCCCGGATGCGGGCCTTGAGGACCGCCAGGTCGCTCGACTTGCCCACAAAGTCGTCGGCGCCGGCCTCCAGGCCCCGGGTCATGTCCTCCTTGGCCTCCCTGGCCGTGAGCATCAGGACCACGATCGGGTGGTCCATGGTACGCCGCAATTCGGTGAGCTGGCGGCAGACCTCGATGCCGTCCATCTGTGGCATCACCAGGTCCACCAGCACGCAGTCGATCCGGTTGCCGGCGATGCGGCGCAGGGCCTCAACCCCGCCGGTGACTTTCTCTACTGTATACCCTTCTGCTTCCAGTTCTGAGGCCAGGTACTCCAGGTAGGTAGGGCTGTCGTCCACCAGCAGCAACCTGGCCCGCTGAAAGTACGCGCCGCCCGAATCCAGGATGGCGGCCTGGGCGTGCGACTTGCGCAACAGGGCGTGGATGCGCAACAGGAGGACCTCTGGATCGACCGACTTGGGGACGTAGTCGTCGGCCCCGCTTTCCAGCCCGCGCAACTCAGCGGCGTGGGTCTCTTCCGCGGTGAGCATCAGCACCGCGATGTTGCGGGTGTCGATATTCATGCGCAGTCGCCGGCACAACTCGTCTCCCTGCATGCCGGGGAGGTGGTAGTCCACCACCACCAGGTCGGGAAGGCTTCTGTTGAGCACCTCCAGGGCGGCCTCTGCCGAGGCAGCGGTGTCGACGCTCCAGCCCTCCTCTTCCAGGATCAGGCGCAGCTTGAGCGCCTGGGTCCCGGAGTCCTCGACCACCATGATGCGATAAGCTGGTTCCATCTCAGGCGCGCTCCTGTGCTATCAGGGCCAACTCCAGGATTCTGGGCGCGATGGCCGGCAGGGGCAGGGATTCGCTCACCGCCCCCAGCCGGGCCGCGGCCCCTGGCATGCCGTAGACCACCGCGGTGGATTCGTCTTCCGCAATGGTGTGCCCGCCGGCCTGGCGAATCTCCAAGAGCCCCTCTGCCCCGTCTTCTCCCATGCCCGTCAACAGCACCCCCAACGCCTGCGCCCCCAGGCTGTGGGCCATGGACTGGAAGAGCACAGTTCCGGAGGGCCGCTGGGCGCATACCGGGGGGCTGCCGTCGACGCGCAGGCACCTGTTTTCCAGCTTCAGATGCCGGTCCGGCGGCGCCAGATAGACCTTCCCCGGCGCTGGTACTTCCCCCTCTTTGGCGATGACCACCTCCTGGGGGCAGGCGTGGTTCAGCCAGACGGCGAATCCTTCGAGGAAACTGGCGGTGATGTGCTGCACCAGCAGGATGGGGAGCGGGAAACCGGCCTGCAGCCCGTTGAGCAGTTCTGCCAGGGCATTGGGACCGCCGGTGGAGGCGACCACCCCCATGGCCCAGAAGGGGCCAGCGGGCCCTTTCAGAGGGAGGAGGGTAGGGCTGGCAGTTACGGCCTCCCGACCGGGCCGCTGGCGGATGACCTTGACCTGGCTCATGATCGCCAGCTGGGTGCAGATGCGCTCGGCCAGGACTTCGTAGTCCGCATGGGCAGTCCCCACGGGTTTTTCGATGATGGTCAGGGCGCCGGCCCTCAGGGCGTTCATGGAGATCTTGAGATCCTCGGACTCCACGCTGGAGGAGACGACCACAATGGGGGTGGGCCGCTGCGCCATGATCCTCCGGGTGGCCTCGAAGCCATTCATGCCGGGCAGGCGGATGTCCATGGAGATCACGTCGGGGGCTGTCTGGTCCAGGATGCGCAGGGCTTCTTCGGCGCTGCCCACGGCCGCGGCCACCTCCAGGCGGGGGTCCTGGCCGATGAGGTACTGCAGAAACTCCCGGACCACTGCCGAGTCTTCGACGATCAGGACGCGAATCCTCCTCATAACATCTGCACTATGGTCTCCAGCAGGGCGCGCTGGTCGAACTTCTGTTTGACGATATACGCCCCGGCCCCCAGCTCCAGGCCGCGCCGCCGGTCCTCCTCGCTGGTCATGGAGGTCACCAGGATGACCGGAATCTGTTTCAGGCGCTCGTCCTTTTTCATCTCCTCCATCAACCCGAACCCATCCATCCGGGGCATCTGGATATCGGCGACGACCAGATCCACCGGCGCCGCGCGCAGTTGCTCCAGGGCCTCCACCCCGTCCACCGCCACCCGCACCCGGTAGCCATGCGCCTCCAGGATGCTCCTTTCGAGGGTGCGGGTGGTCACTGAGTCGTCTACAACCAGGATGGTGGGCGGGCGCGGGGCCGGCGCCGGCGCGGTGGCCTGCGGGATCGGCACCTCTTTCGCCTCGGCGAAGGCCTCGATCAGCGCCGCCGGATTGAGCACCAGGCAGACGGAGCCGTCTTCCAGCAAGAGGCCACCTGCCAGGTGGGACAGGCGCCTCCCCGGGGTCCTGAGTTCCTGGATCAGGCCCTCCTGAACCGAGAGCAAGGCGTCTACCACCACCACCGCCCGCTGCTCCTGGGACTTCAGCACCACCACCAGCAGGATGTCGCCCGTCGTATGAGCACTGGTATCCTCCAGGCGCAGCAACTGGGCCAGGGGGAGCAGGGGAAGGGGCTGCTTGTCCAGGGTGATCGCCGGCCTGCCTTCCACGCTCTGCACCTCCTGCACCCGGACCCGGCAGAGCCGGGCGATGCCGTGGGTGGGGATGCCGAAGACCTGGCCCTGGCAAGCCACCAGCAGCAAGGGGTGCGCGGCCACGGACAGGGGGACCCACAGGGCCATCGAGGTGCCCTGCCCTTCTGTCTGGCGGACGGCGACCTCGCCCTGCAACCGGGCCACGGCCTCGTGGACCACGGAAAGCCCCATCCCCCGTCCGGACAGGTCCGTGGCGCGCTGCACGGTGGAGATGCCGGGCTGGAAGATCAGGCGCAGCAGCTCCTGGGGAGAAGCCGCTGCCGCGGTGGCGGCTAGCAACCCCTTCTGGACCGCCACCCCCGCCACCCCCCGCAGGTCGATCCCCCGGCCGTCGTCTTCGACCCAGATCCCCAGGCGCTTGCCCTGGACCTCGATGCGCAGCCGCACCTGCCCGGCGGGAGCTTTGCCGGCACGCTCCCGCTCCCCGGCGGGCTCGATGCCGTGGCTGATGGCGTTGCGCAGCAGGTGCATCAGCGGGTCCTTGAGGGCCTGGAGGACCACCCGGTCGGCCTGCACCTCAAAGCCGCTCACCTGGAATTCCACCTGCTTGCCCTCATCCCGCCCCAGGTCGCGCACCATCTTCCCGAATCCTTCGAACACGCTCCCCGCCGGCACGGTGCGCGCCTGCCGGATATCGTCCTGGAGCTGCTGCCCCAGGTGGCGCAGCGCATAGGCGCTCTGCTGCTGGAGCCGGTGCACTGCCCGCACCTGGCCAGCCAGGTCGCGCCCCTGGCGCTCCACGAACTGGAGACGGCCAGCCAGCCGCAAAAGTTCCGGATTTGCCTCCCCCGGTGGCGCCGCCGCGCTTTGGTGCAGCCGCTGCCATTCCCGGTCCATTCCGGCGAGAAGGCGGGCGATGCCGTGCAATCCCTGGGTCACGGCCTCCTGGCGCCGGCTCTCGGCGAGGAGTTGCCCGGTCGAGCGGTGCAGCCGGTCGAGGCTCGCGGCGCTCACCCGCACTGTTTCCCCCAGCGGGAGAGCGGGTGCGGGCGCCTCGATCTGCACCGCCGGTGCAGCCTCTGCCTCCAGTCCCAGCAACCGCTCGATGGCCGCCTGAGTGAGGGAGGGGCCGGCAGGCGCCTGGCCTCCCAGCAGCGTTGCCGTCAGGTCCTCGATCTCGTCCAGCACCCCTTGAACCAGGCGAACCGTCTCCCCGTCCAGACGCAGCGCGCCCTCGCGCACCCGGGAGAAGAGGGTCTCCAGCCGGTGGGCCAGGGTCTCCACCGGGCGCAGGTCCACGGCGCGCGCCGCCCCTTTGAGGCTGTGCGCCCGCCGGAAGACCTCATCCAGGTCTGCGCCCAGAGGCCCTCCCTCGGCTCTTTTGCCCAGGATGCCCCGGATCTGCTCCAGGTGCTCGCGGTGCTCGGCCTGGAAGGCGGCGAGCAGTTTCTGGCGGATATCGTTCACAGCTTGTATCTCTCCACCGCCTTTTGCAGTTGCTGGCCCAGGGCATTGAGGCCGGCCGCGGCCTTTTCCAACTGGCGCGTGCTGGCAACCGTCTGGCTGGTGGCCTGGTTGATGTTGCTCAGGGCCTGGGTCACCTGCTCGTACCCGATCTGCTGCTGGTTGGTGGCAGCCACGATCTGCTGGAAGGCATTGACGCTCTCCTGGAGATTGTCCGCCATCTGCCGGATGGTCCGCTCGCTCACCTCGGTCTGCTGCCGGCCCGACTCCACCCGTTTGACCGCTTCTTCGGTCAGCATGACCGAGCTGTTGATCCCCTGCTGGATCTCCTCCAGGAGCGAGCGCACCTGGACCGTGGCCTCCTTGGCCTGGCCGGCCAGATTCTTCATCTCGCTGGCCACCACCGAGAAGCTGCGGCCCTGCTCCCCGGCGGCCGCCGCCTCGATGGCGGCATTGAGCGCCAGCAGGTTGGACTGCTCGGCGATATCGGTCACCGTGGCGATGATCTGACCGATGGCCTGGGTCTTCTCGCTGAGCGCCACGATGTTTTCGGCCACGGCTTCGGCCTGCTCCCGGATGACCTGGATGGCGCGGGTGGTGTCCTGGACCGCCTGGAGCCCGGCCCGGCTGGCCGTGGAGGTGGCCTCCGCCGAGGAGGCCACCTGTTTGGAGCGCTCGGCGATCTGGGTGCCGGATTCGCTGATCTCCTTCATGGTCGTGGAGGTCTCCTGCACCGCCGCGGCCTGCTCGGTGGTGCTGGAGGCCTGCTGCTGAGCCGCGGCCAGCAACTCGGCGGCAGCGGCATTGAGGTTCTCCGTGGCGCCCCGGGTCTGGCCGGCCACCTCCTTCAGGCCGGCGACCATCCGGTTGAGGCCCTGCCCCATCCGGCCCAGTTCGTCGTCTCCCAGGACTTCGGCCTGCCGGGTCAGGTCGCCCTCGCCGACCCCTTCCACCACCTGCATGAACCCTCCCAAGGGCCGGGTGATGGAGCGGTGGATGGCCAGGCCGGCAACGCTCCCCAGGACCAGCACCAGCACCAGGGCGACCTGGGTGGAAGCCCTGGCGTCTTCCTCGGAAGCCACCGCTTCGGCTTTGGCGATCTCCAGGGCTTCCTGGACCAACGCCACCCCGGACTCGATCTGCTCGTCGAAGACCTGG
>JACPJE010000167.1 GCA_016187725.1 Candidatus Latescibacterota bacterium | reverse complement strand
GCGCGAGACCCTCGAAGAACTCCACATCACTGCCTTCGACACCATCGTCGTCAACCTGGGTGCCGACCGCATCGACGCCAGCATCCTGGCCACCCTGCACCTCAAGCAGATGGGCGCCCGCCACGTGGTGGTCAAGGCCAACACCGAGGACCACGCCATCATCCTCGACCTGATCGGCGCCGACCAGGTGGTCTTCCCCGAGCGGGACATGGCCGTGCGCATCTCCTATGTGCTGAGCACCAACGTGCTGGACCAGATCCCGGTGGCCCCCGGCTTCCGCATCGTCGAGATGGGCGTGCCCCTCTCCTGGGTGGGCAAGAGCCTGGCCGAACTGGACCTGAGCAACCGCTTCCGGGTGCAGGTGATCATCATCAAGCAGGCGGTCCCCGAGCAGATCCTGCTGCCCACCGGCCGCTTCGTGCTCAAATCCAGCGACGTGATGGCCGTGCTGGGCCAGGACGAGGATCTGCAGAGATTCCAGGATTCGATAGTGAAGAAGTAGCCCCGGCTCAGCGCAGCAGGAGCAGCTTGCGCGTCTCCACCTGGGCACCTGGCCGACCAGGCCCACCCTCACATTGCTGAACTCTGTCATCGCCAGATCCTTTCTATGGATTGCTGAGTACGGCGCGGCCCCGCCAGTGACACTGACGGGGCCGCGGTCTTTTGGCGCTGCCTCTTTTCAGCCTCAGGGGCTGTCGACGAAATGGTGACGCACCACCAGCAGGTTGGCGGCGGCGGTGAGGAAGCCGGCGAGGATCAGCCACTTGAGCCGGCTGCCGTGGCTGCCCCGGAGCCCGCGCAGGTACAGGTAGGTGGCGAAAAGCACCCACGAGGGAATGGCCATCCAGATCTTGATGTCGCCCCGGGCCAGGTACTCCCCCGGGGCGCCGAAGAGCCAGAGGATGCCCATGCCCAGCCCCAGGCTGAAGAAGGCGAAGCCCACCGCGGCAAAGCGGTAGGTGGCGCTGGCCGCCGTGTCCAGGGCCGGCAGTAGGCTATTGAGGCGGCCCTGCTTGAGCAGGCGGCCCTGCGCCAGGTAGATGGTGGCGGCGGCAAAGGCCAGGGCAAACCCCACGTTCCCCAGCAGGGTAGCCGCCACGTGCACCCCCAGCCAGGGGTAGTGCAGCAGCACCGAGGAGGCTCCCTCCAGGCGCACCGGCATCAGCAGCAGGTAGAGCAGGCCGAAGAAGGCCAGAGGCGCCAGCAACAGATTCAGCCGGCGGATGCGGGTGTAGCGCTCCAGGAGCAGGCCGACCAGCAGGCCGGCGATGATCAGCAGCGAAATCACCGGGAGCAGGTTAGAAAAAGGCGAGAGCCCCGAGAAGATAAAGTGGAGGAAAATGCCCACCGAGTGGATGCCCACACCCCATTGCAGGGCGCGGCGGCCCCATTCTTCCCAGGTGCCCTGGCGCCGCAGGAAATGGCTCAGATAGAGCAACGCCCCAGCCAGGTAGAGCAGCAGGGAGATCCCCAAGAAGCTCAGGCAGGCAGCCGTCATCTCAGCCCTCCTGCTCCGGAGGCCCGCCCAGGCCGAAGAGCCGCCGCACCGTGTCCAGGCGCAGGTACCCGTCTTCGGTGTTGGCGAACTCGCGGATCTGGACCAGGGGCTGATGGAGCATCTTGTTGGCGTAGCCCCGCAGCAGGCCCTCCACCAGCTGGCGGTCCTGCTCGGAGAGGTGGGCCAGCTTGGCCGACCAGCGCTCGATTTCGGCCTGGCGCAACTCCTCGGCGCGCCGGTGCAGGGCCTGGATCAGCGGGCCGGTGCCCTGGGCGTTGAACCAGTGCAGGAAATGCTTCAGCTCCTCCTCGATCAGGCCCTGGACCTTGAGGATCTCGCCCTCCCGCTCCTGGCGGTTGGTCCGCACCACCTGCTCCAAATCGTCGATGTCGAATAGGAAGACGTTGTCCAACTGCTTGACGGCCGGGTCGATGTCGCGCGGCACGGCGATGTCGATGAGGAAGAGGGGCCGACCCCGGCGCTGGCGCATGACCTGCTGGATGGTCTTGGGCAGGAGGACAAAACCGGGCGCCGAGGTGGAGGAGATGGCGATGTCCACCGCAGTCAGGGCCGAACTCATCTGGTCGAAGGGAATGGCCTGCCCCTGGAAGCGGCGGGCCAGATCCTGGGCGCGCTCGAGAGTGCGGTTGGCCACCAGGAGGTTGTTGATGCCGCTCTCCACCAGGTACTGGGCGGTCAACTCGGCCATCTCCCCGGCGCCCAGCAGCAGGGCCTGCCGGCCTTCGAGCCGCTCGAAGACCTGGCCGGCCAACTCCACCGCCGCGGTGCTGATGGAGAGCCGGCCCCGGCCGATCTGGGTCTCGGAGCGGGCCCGCTTGCCCACGTGCAGGGAGCGCTGGAAGAGTTCGTTGATCAACAGCCGGGCCGCGCCGTTCTGCTGGGCCGCCTCCAGGGCAGTGCGCACCTGGGCCAGGATCTGCGACTCGCCGATGACCAGCGAGTCGATGCCGCAGGCCACCCGGAACAAATGTCCGGCCACCTCCCCGTCGCGGTGCTGGTAGCAGTGGGGTTGCAGCCGCTGCTGGTCCACCCCGTGGACCTCGGCCAGAAAGCGCCACAGGCCCTCCTCGCTCTCTCCCTCGCTGGCTGCGTAGATCTCGGCGCGGTTGCAGGTGGAGAGGATGGCCGCCTCGCACAGGCCGTAGCGCCCGGTCAATTCCCTGAGGGCCTGGGGCAGGACCGGCTCGGGAAAAGCCAGCTTCTCGCGGATTTCCACCGGCGCGGTGGTGTGGTTGAGGCCTAGGGCCAGGATATGCACTTGGTGGCAGTCAGCTAGTTGGGGGTGGACCCTGTAGGGGCGCGCGGCCATAGGGCGCATCGCGATGCGCCCCTACATCAAAGGAATAACCTCAAAAAACCCCTAGCCGGCAAGCGGTTCGCCCCCGGCCCGCAGGCCACCGGCCACCCTGTCGGCCAGGGCGTATGCGCTCTTGACACAGTCGGCCACCGAGATGCCGCCGCGGAAATTGCCGCCCAGGTACAGGCCGGGGTGCTGCTGCTCGCAGGCTTCCACCGCCGCGATGAGCCGCTGGTGGCCCACCTGGTACTGGGGGATGGCCCGGGGCCAGCGGAAGAGGGCCAGATGGTCGGGTGGTGGCAAGCTCAGCAAGTCTTTCAATTCGCCCGCCACCACCGCTGCCAGTTTTTCCTCGGGCCACAGGGCGTGCTCGGGCTGCCGGCTGCCGCCCACAAAAACGGTCAGGGCCAGCCCCCCCTCGGGCGCCCGCCCGGAGAAGAGCGAAGAATTCCACAGGGAGCCCAGGATCTGCCGGTTTTCGCGGCGCGGCACCAGAAAGCCAAAGCCCTCCAGGGGGCGGTCCAGGGGATTGCGGTAGTACCCGCAGAAGACCACCGCCACCGGCGGGTAGTAGATCTGGGCCAGGGCCTGGCGGGCCGCGGCCCAGTCGAAGCTGAACTCCAGTTGCTCGTACCCGTGGGCCGGGATGGTGAGCACCACCGCGCGGGCACGGACAGCCTCCGGATGGTCAGCCACCTCCAAGGCAAAGCCCTCGGGCGTCTTGCGCAGGGCCCGCAGCGGGACGCCGGTGTGGACCTTGTCTCCCAGGGCGCGGGTCAGGGCGTCGATCAGGGTCTGCAGACCCTCCTTGAAGGAGAAGGACTGGGCGCTCTGCTTGGACTGCTCCTGCCGCTTGCGGCGCTCGCGCGCCCCCAGGATCGCCCCCTTGATCAGGCTGCCGTAGCGCTGCTCTAGCTCCCACAACCGCGGGAAGGCACTGCGCACACTCAGCTTCTCCGGCAAACCGGCAAAGACCCCTGAGACAAAGGGATCGATGGCGTAGTCGAGGAATTCGCGGCCCAGGCGGCGCTCCACAAAATGGGCCAGGTCCTCGTCCTGGTCCGGGTCGGAACGGCGGACAAAGGGCTCCCCCAGCAAGCGGAGTTTGGCCCACCCCGAAAAAAGGCGGGTGCCCAGCAGGGCCGGCGGGCCCAGGGGCATGGCGTGCAGTTTGCCATCCCGCACCACGTAGCGGTTTTTGGCGGCAGGACTGGCGTATTCCACCTGGTCGGCGATCCCTAAACCGGCGAAGAGCTGGTGGAGCAGAGGGGTGGTGTCCTGGGCGCTGTTGGGGCCCTGCTCGATCAGGAAGCCCTCCGCGCGGCTGGTGCGCATGGCGCCCCCGGGGTGGGGCTGGGCTTCGTACACGCGGACTGCCATGCCCTGGTGGTCGAGCAGGTGGGCCAGGGTCAGGCCGGTGACCCCCCCGCCGACCACCGCCACGTCCATGGGGTTTTGGCCGCTCATGAACTCCTCTATTTTTTTACTTGCAGGTGAGCCCTGCCACAAGGTATATTAATGCAGAAAATCGCTCGTCCCGGGCCGGACGCGGTCCGGGGTCGTTCCACCTGCCCGCAAAGCGCGGGCACGTAAAAGAAAGGAGGTGGTCCATTATATGGAATCCACAGGGAGGTCTATCACCTGAGCTGTAGATCCAGGTGATAGCTACCTGGAACAGGACGGCCCGTCTGCACAGACCCGCTGTCCTCAGCTAAAAAATCGGGCGCATCCCCAGGATGTGCCCGGTTTTAATTTTGGTCAAGCCTCCCCCAGGCCGTATTCCTTGATCTTCTGCACCAGGCCCCAGCGGCTCATGCCCAACTCCTCGGCGGCGTGGGTGCGGTTACCCTGGTGCCTTTCCAGGGCCTGGGCGATCATTTCCTGCTCCACCTGGACCAGCACCTCCTTGAGTTTGCCGCGGCGCGGGGCCGGGGGAGGACCGCCGACCAGCCGCTCCGACAGATGGTCCGCGTCGATGCGCGCCTCGCCGGCCCCCAACAGGGCCGCCCTCTCTACCTCGTTCTGCAATTCGCGTATATTGCCCGGCCATTCGTGGGCGCACAGGGCGTCCATGGCCCGGGCAGTGAAGCCCTCGGGTGCTCGGGGGTCCCGCTGGCGCAGTTGCCCCAGAAAATGCAGGGCCAGTTCCGGGATATCCTCGCGCCGCTGGCGCAGGGGGGGCAGCCCAATGGGGAAGACGTTGAGCCGGTAGTAGAGATCCTCGCGGAAACGGCCCTCGGCCACCGCCTGTTTCAGCTCGCGGTGGGTGGCGGCGATCACCCGCACGTCCACGTGGCGCACCTGTTCCTCGCCCACCCGGCGGATCTCCCCCTCCTGCACCGCCCGCAGCAGCCGCACCTGCAGGCCCGGGGTGGTCTCGCCGATCTCGTCGAGGAAGAGGGTGCCCCCGTCAGCGGTCTCGAAGAGCCCCGGCCGGTCGTTCACCGCCCCGGTGAAGGAGCCCTTCTTGTGGCCGAACAACTCGCTCTCCAAGAGCTGCTCGGCCATGGCCCCGCAGTTGATGGCCACAAAAGGCCGCTGGCGGCGCGGGCCCTCCTGGTGGATGCAGCGGGCCAGCACCTCCTTGCCAGTGCCGGTCTCGCCGCTGAGCAGCACCGTGGTGTCGCTGTCCACCACCTTGCGCAAGAGCTGGTACACCGCCTCCATGGCCCGGCTCTTGCCGATGATCCCCTTGAACTGGAGCTGGCTCTGCACGGCCTGGCGCAGGGTGAGGTTCTCCTGCTCCAGGCGGGCGATGCGCAGCATGGCGCGGATGCGCGCCCACAATTCGGCCTCGTCGATGGGTTTGGTCACGTAGTCGTCGGCGCCGGCATCCAGGCCAGCCACCTTGTCGGCGGTACTGGTGCGGGCGGTCAGCATGATCACCGGCAGGCTGCGCCACTGCGGCTCGGCGCGGATGCGCTGGAGCACCTCCAGGCCGTCCATGCCCGGCATCATCCAGTCCAGCAGCACCAGGTCGGGCTGGTATTCGGGCAGCTTCTCCAATGCCCCGGCCCCGTCGCTGGCCGCGCAGGTGTGGTAACCCTGCTCGGCCAGTTGTTGTTCGAGCAGGTCCACGTTGAAGGGTTCGTCGTCGACGATGAGGATGCGGGCAGGCTCAGGCATGGCTTTCCCTCAGGCGAGGTGTTTGTCGATCTTGGCCCACAGCTCCTCTTCGTCGATGGGCTTGGCCAGGTAGTCGTCGAAGCCAGAGGCGTGGGCTTTGGCCTCGTCGCCGGTCATGGCGTGGGCGGTGACTGCGATGACGGGGGTGTGCCGCAGGCCCTCTTCCTCCCGGAACTTGTGGATCACCTCCCAGCCGTCCATCTCGGGCAGGGAGATGTCCAGCAGGATCAAGTCGGGCCTTTCCCGGGCGGCCAATTCCAGGCCCTGCCGGCCATCGGCGGCCTCAATGAGTTCGTAGCGGTCCTCGAGGAGTTGGATGAGCAGGTCGCGGTTCATCTCCACGTCCTCGACGATCAGGATCTTCTTCACGGGAGCACCTCCTTCAGTCGAACAGTGAACTTCGTCCCTCTTCCTAACTGGCTTTCTACCGAGATATTCCCGCCCAGCAACTCCACCGACTTACTGGCAATGGCCAGGCCCAGGCCTGAGCCCTGCTTCTCCCCCTCGCCTTGCCGGCCCGACTGGCGGAACTCCTCGAAGATGTGGGGCAGGTCTTCGACAGGTATCCCTATCCCCGTCGAAGCGGCAGGCGCCGCTGTCCCAGGTGCCGATCCACAGCTAGCCTTCGGCGTCCTCGGCGATATGCTCGGCCTGCAGGCCGGCCAGGCCCTCGGCGGTGGTATAGGTGCGCCAGGTGCCCTTGGGGCTGAGAGGTCGCGCAGTAGAAGCTGGTGCTGCGCCTGGTTGGGCGGCACCCTTCTCTCTTCCCTTATCAGTTCTCTCCAATCGGGAGTCGGCGTACTCTGTGCCTTGTCTCTTCAATCACGACAACTGCGCCTCGCTCAAGGTCCTTTGTCACTACACCCAACACGGCTCTCAATCGATCTACCTGGTGTCTTGCCCGTGCATTACGGAGTCTATACACAATGACACTGACAGTCTGTCGGGATGACGCGACGATCTCGCCAAACCCCAGGTCGAACGTGATGATGACACGATCTTCCATGCCACCCTTCTGGAAGATTCCCGGATCGGGAAGCTTCTGCAGACCCTCTTCACGGAGGTGGACAGCATCGTGTCCCTCGGAACGAAGCCATTCTACTACGGAGCGGGAAACCCCCATGTCGGCCAGAAAACGCATAGCGGTTCTCTATGAGACTTCCAATTGCTCCTGCGCCAGCCAGCCGGCATAAGCCAATGCTTCCCTGATGTCAGCTTCTTCCAGGTCTGGATACTCAGTGAGTACCTCCTCAACGGTCGCTCCGTGGGCGATCTGGCTCACTACAATCGACACCTGTACCCTCATTCCGCGGATACAGGCCCTTCCACCCATGATCTCCTTGTCGAACGTGATCCTTCCGAACTCAGCCATCACTCCTCTCCTTCCGGGATACAAGCAACTCAGATACCCTATCATTGCCAAATATAAATGCGCTACCGGACAGCCGCTGCCCCCTCTCTCAGCCAGCCACTCCCGGCACTTCGGCTCGTCCGTCGCACGGTTGCTCCACCGTGACTCATCGGTGTTTCACTGGTGGTAGCTGATGCGTCCGCCCAACTTTCCTGTTGAGCGGGTTCGCTCAGGCCGTGTTTTTTCAGGGTGGGGACGAGGCGGGTCTGATAGGCGGCCTCAAAATCAGCCAGGCGCTCCTGTACCTGTTCCTTGAGTTCGGGGTCGAGAGTATTTATAATCATGGGTAGAACCAAGGTATCAATCCTTCCCGAAAGGAGTGCGATCATGTCTCTTGAAGAATCGACCTGGGTCTCTGAACACCAGGACGAACTGGAAAAATACGCCGGAAAATGGATTGCTGTGTGGAAAGACCAGGTCCTCGCCTCGGGCCATTCTGTGGTAGAAGTGATGGAGAAAGTTGCCCAACAGACTTCTGAACTCCCCCTCGTCGTCAAGATGCCGAGAAAAGGAGAGGGACCCTACGTACTCTGATGCGCTTTCCCTACCAGTACCGCGACCAGTATCCATATCCGATTATACCTGTCACACTTTCGTACCGAGATAGATCGCTGTACACAGAAGGTCTACTCGATTCAGGTGCGAGTTTTTCCTTATTCTCGGCGGGAATCGCCGAGTATCTGGGGCTATCATTAGAAGCTGGTAGCCTTGTGGAACTATTCGGCGTAGGTGGGCACATATTGGGATACCGGCACGAGATTGTCCTTCAAGTAGGTGATATACCTTTTGAAACGGTCATTGTGTTTTCTGATGAGTTCACCCCTTCTTTCAACCTGCTGGGACGCGACAACTTCTTCGAACAATTCCGCATTACATTCGACGAGCGCCAGAAGTTTGTCGAGCTTGAGTCTATTGCATCGCCATCCTGAGTTAAAGCGCGCTGAGGCCGTGGTATAGGTGCGCCAGGTGCCCTTGGGGCTGCGGCTGGGGATGGCAGGGGTTTTGTCCATATTTGCTTCCTCTCGCTGGATTGGCCGGTTCATTCTACCTGTGGTATATTCTCCAAGTGAAACCGGAGATAAAAAGGAAAGAGGCCATGACAAAAGTCATCTCCATAGAAGACGTCCGCGAGCATCTGGAGGCCCTTATCGCCGAAGTACAGGCCCACGGCACCTCTGTGATCATCCAGAACGAGGACCAGCCGGTCGCCGTGCTCCTCTCTGAAGAGGAGTACATCTCATTAAAACGCCTGGAAAAAGAAACTGCTCTCCAAGATCTCGGCGCGCTGCTCGATCAGATCCATGCGCGGAACACGCACTTTTCGGAAGAGGAAGCCGCTCGGGATGTCGTCAGGGCCCACCATGAGAGGCAATAGCGGTCTCTCAGAACCATACGATCGCTCCCTCATCAACCTCCGTAATCCCTGATCCTCAGGGTGAACTTCGTCCCCTTTCCCACCGCGCTCTCCACCGCGATACTCCCGCCCAGTAACTCCACCGACTTCCTGGCGATCGTCAGCCCCAGCCCACTGCCCTGCTTCTCCCCCTCACCGCGCCGGCCCGACTGGCGGAACTCATCAAAGATATAGGGCAGGTCTGCGGCAGGGATGCCAATGCCGGTGTCCGCCACGGCAAGTTCTACCGCCCCATCCACAGACCTCGCTGAGATCGTGATACTGCCCTTTTCAGTGAACTTGACCGCATTGCTGAGGAGGTTCATCAGTACCCGCCGCAACCGGTCTGCATCTGTGCGCAACGGAGTCAGATCCTCCAACTGCTGGCGCAACGCTACCCCCGGCTGGAGCAGGGGTTCCATCGCCGCCGCGCACTCCGTCACCAGTTTCTTGAGATCTACGGGCTCGATCTGCAGCTCGATGCGGCCGGCCTCGATGCGGTTCAGGTCGAGGATGTCGTTGATCAGGGCGAGCAGGTGGTCGGCGCTGAGCTGGATGTTTTCTAGGTTTTTGTACTGGCGCTCGTCGAGGGTGTCTTTGGCTTTCCGCAGGAGGATGCGGGT
>JACPJE010000166.1 GCA_016187725.1 Candidatus Latescibacterota bacterium | reverse complement strand
TTGTCTGCCGGCTCTTCGAGAAGGTCGATCCGGCCGCGGCCCAGGCAGCCTCGGCGGAATACCACGCCTTGTATGAGCGGGTGGCCCGGGACAATCCCGGCGCCATGCCTCCCACGCCGGCCAGCATCGAATACGCCAAGCGCATCGTGGAGTGCTACCCTTTTCATCCCCGGTTGCTCGACACGGCCCAGGGCCGGCTGGGGGGGTTGCAGGAGTTCAACAAGAGCCGGGGCACTCTGCGCCTCTTCGCGCGGATCTTGCGCACCATCTGGGAGAGGAACCAAGATCTGGAGTTGCTCAGCGCCGGCGACGTGGATTGGTCGAGCGACCGTATCCAGGCGGACCTCCTCCAGCGCCTGAACCGCGACTCCTTCAAGGCGGCGGTGAGCGCGGATATTGAGAAACACGCCAAGGAACACGATGGGGACGCAGTGCGCGGGGTCCATGTGCGGGCAGCCTCGGCCTTGCTGCTGGAGAGCATCCCCATGCAGTCCAACAGCGGCCTGGACCCGGCGGAGTTGACCCTGGCGGTGCTGCGGCCCGACGAGGCCGGCCCCGAGCCTGCCGAGGCTCTGGACCGGCTGGTGGGGGTCTGCTGGCACACCTACCCCATGCCGGGGGGCCGGGGCTGGCAGTTCCGCTACGAGCCGAACATCATCAAGCAGATCGAAGAGCGGATGAGCGACATAGGGGTGGAGGATGCCAAGAGCAAGGTGCTGAGCGAGACCCAGGGTTATTTCTCTGGCCCTTCCTTCAAGGTGGCGGCCTGGCCGGCCAATGCCGGCCAGGTTCCGGAAAGCGCGGATCTGCAACTGGTGCTCTGCGAGAGCGAGAAACTCGCCCGCTCGGTTTGCGCGTACGCCGACGACAGCAACCCCCAGGCTCCTTTCCCGCGCGGATTCCAGAATGCGATCCTGGCAGTGGCCCCCACGGGTGCGGCTCTTAGCGCTGCCGTGGACCGGGCACAGCGCCTGCTGGCCGCAGAGGCTATCGAACGGGAGCACCGGTCGGGCGAGTCCAGCAAGTTGGTCCGCGACCAGCTTCAGCGGCTCAAACCAGAGCTGGTGAAGCAGTTCCGCATCCAGACCTGCCGGGCCTTTGACCGGGTGGTGCTGGCCGGCAATACCTCCTATCCCCTGGAGGAGCAGTTCCAGGTGTCCGAGGAACAGATGCTCCAGCGCCCGCAGGGGCAGGCCTGTTTGCGCAAGTTCCTCGATGAAAAGGGCCTCATCTACCAGGCCGGGGATGCCCTGGACGTGGGCCGCTTCCTCAAGGATCTCCTGCCAGGGACTACCCCGCTTCCCGACAAGCCCGAGGTGTACACCACCCGCGCGGTCCACGAGCGCTTCCTGGCGGCGCCCAAATTGCGGCTGCTGCCCGATGGGGGGGTGGTGCGCCAGACCCTGCTCAAGGCCGTATCCCAGGGGAAGGTGGTGCTCCGCCTGGGGGATGGCCGGGCCTATGACGACCAAGGATGTGTCGAAGGGCCAGAGGGCCGGCGCCGCCGGCTGCCCGGCAGCCTGAACACCCTGCCCCTGGACGACACGGTCTGGGTCACGCCGGCAGATTCGGCGTTGGCCAGTCTGTGGGTCAAAGAGGACCAGCCCAACAAAGAAGGTGGGCCCTCAGGTGGAGGAGGGGACCAACCTCCGCCCCCGCCAAAGCCCCTGCCGGCAAAAGCAACGGCCACCACCTGGGAGCAGGTGATTGCCCTGTCGGCGGACCGCCCCTTGCTGGAGTTGCGCCTGATCGCGCAGACCCCTGCCGGCGCTGGCAACCTGGTGGCGCTGTCGCAGCCCCTGGGCGCGGAGTCCCTGTCGCTCTCCATGACGGTCAGCGGCGAACTCAAGGACAGCGGCACGGTCAGTTTCGCGGCCAGCGAGCTAAAGCCTGCGCACCCCACCAAGCCCCTGCAGATTGCCCAGACCCTTTTCAATGCCCTGGGCGAGGGGGCGACCTACGAGGCCGCCCTGGCGCTCCTCTTTGGGCCCGCAGGCCGCACCGGCCTGGAGGCGCAGTTGAAGGCGCTGTCCGAGTATGCACCTGAAGGGGTCACACCTCGGGCGCAGTTCGACAAGCCGGTGGGAGGTGTCCCATGAGGGTCCGCCAGGCTTCCTTTGCCCTGCGGGTGGTGCGCCGGCGCGCCGGGGATGCGGCCATTCTCTACCGCAGGCGGCTGACGGCCAGTGGGGAAGAACGCCTCGACCGGGTGGCTGGGATTTCGCCTTTGCCCTTTGCTGCGGGCCTGCCTTTGCTGCGCGGTGCAATTCGGGCTATTGCCGGCGCTGGCGCCAAGTTGACTACCGGCCCTTTCCATCCCCTGGACGAGGATTGGGGCGCACGCGTGGCCTGTTATGCTCTGGTGGCTGCGGGTTTGCGCAATGCCGAGCGGCTGCACCGGGCCGCGGCCAATATCCAGCATGCCGACGGCACGGAGGCGGCCTGGTGGCTGGGGCTGATGGCCCGCCCTAGTGGTAAACGGGCAGTGCGGGCACTGCGGATTCTGGTGGAGGCGGTGCGGTGAAGACGACCCCGTATTTCAAACGCCGGGTTCTGGAAGGTCGTCCTGAGGTCGATCCTGTTTGGTGTGAGCGGGCCTTGAAAGAATATATTCGTTCAGAGGTGCAACCCGAAGACGGTCGTATTCGCTTTTGGATCTATATCCCGGCGCGCCGCAAGTACCTGCGCGTCGTCACCCTCAGCGACGGCGAGACCGTGCACAATGCGTTCTTCGACCACGACTTTACCCCCTGAACAGGAGGTTTGAAGATGCAAATCGAATACTTTCCAGAGACCGATACCCTTTACATCAGCCTGGCTGGGCGGACCAGCGCCGAATCCCAGGAAATTGCCCCCAACGTCGTGGCGGACTTCGACGCCGAAGGCCGGCTGGTG
>JACPJE010000165.1 GCA_016187725.1 Candidatus Latescibacterota bacterium | reverse complement strand
TTCCAGGTGGGCGCGCATGTCCTCCATCTGCACCGGGAAATAGGCCCGGTCCAACTGGCCGCGGAAGATGGACTCCAGGTCCTTGTCGGTGTTGGGCGGGGCGTAGAGGGTGATCTCGAAACCGGGGGTGAAGGCCGGGGCAAAGAAAGGGAATCCCTGGATATGGTCCCAGTGGGTGTGGGTGATGAAGAGGTGGAGGTGGCAGGGAGGCCCTGCCAGCAGGGAAAGGCCCAGGTCGCGGATCCCCGAGCCGGCGTCGAAGAGGATGCGGTCCTCCTGGTGGCCCACCTCCATGCTCGAGGTGTTGCCCCCGTGGCGCACGAAACCGGGCCCCGAGACCGGGATGGACCCCCGAGTCCCCCACAGTCTGAACATCCCATGGGCCGACCTGAGCTGGGGGCGGAATACCCCCTCCGTGGCGTGGTGCAGGCTGTGCGGATGGGCGACGCTGGGGTTCCTGGCGGAGAAGAAACCCTCGACCTGGGCCAACAATTCCTGGTGGGAAAAGGGTTTGGACAGGAAACTGAAGGCCCCCAACTCCCGGGCCTGCTCCACCTCGGTCTTGAAGTCCTTGGCCGAACACACCATCACCCCAGGCACCGGTTCGGGGGGATCGGCCTTGAGCTGCTTGAGCACGTCCAGGCCGTGGATCTTGGGCATCATCAGATCCAGGATCACCAGGTCCGGCCCGGTGGTGCGGGCCTTGTCCAGGCATTCCTCCCCGTCGTGGGCCAGGACGATCTCAAAGCCGGCATTCTCCAGCACGCGGCACATGAAAGCGGCCATGGTCCTGCTGTCTTCGGCGACCAGGATGCGGCGCGGACGCGGCGCAGTCATCGGCCCACTCTCCTATTGGTTAGACACGCGCTATAAAATATCCATATTGGGCCCCAAGTTCAATCGGCAATTGACAGTCCCCTGGTTTTGAGCTATCTAACCCTGGCCCAACCCTTGGTGGAACCCGAGCCATGAGCGCCTGCTCACTCTTGTTCTTGTTCTGGAGCCTCGGTGCCGCCCTGCCGGCAGCCGCTGCCGGGACAGCTGCCGATACGCTGAACTCCCCGGTGCGCCAGCCCGTGTCGGGTTTCGTGGGTTCCACGGCGGAACTGGCCCAGTGGTTGTCCCGGCGCCGGCAGTTCACCTGGAGGGAGGTGCCCTATGGCCTCACTGGCCTGCCCATCCTCTATCTCAGCCAGACTTCGGGCTGGAATTACGGGGGGCGGCTCAAGCTGACCGATTACCGCCGCCATCCCTTTCGCTACAAGCTCATCCTCAACTGGATCCAGTCCGAAAAGGACCGGAGCGATTACTTCTTCAGGTTGCAGGTGCCTCGCATCGCCGGCATAGGATGGGGGCTCCGCCTCCAGCTCGACTTCAGCAAGGGCCTGCGCCAGTACTATGGCCTGGGGAACGACACCCATTTCGACAAGCGCTTCATCGACCCGGGCCATCCCCTCTACCGGGACGAGCAGTACTACCTCTATTCCCTCCGCAAACCCAGGCTGCTCCTCAGCCTGTTGCGCGAACTCCGCAAGCCCGTGCTGCTGGCGGTTGGCTTTGGCCTGAAACACGTGGAACTCACCCAGCCGGGCGCGGCCTCCCTGCTCTTCGAGCAGCGGCCTCACGGGCTCCAGGGAGGTTTCACCGGCCTGGCCAGCCTGATGCTGCGCTGGGATAGCCGAGACGACGAGGTTATCCCCAGGCGGGGCGTCCTGCACGAGTGGTCTTACGAAATCTCGCGCGACACCTCACTGGAGAAGTTCCTGCTCTTCGCCACCGATTTCCGCCGCTACACCTTGACCGACCTGCGCTTCTTCCCCCTGGGCCGACGGGCGATACTGGCCAACCGCATGGTTTTCGAGGTGCTGCACGGGCAGGCGCCCATCGACGTGTACGGCGACCTGGGCAGTATACGCCGCCGGGTCACCGGCCTGGGGGGAGATGAGACCCTGCGGGGCTTCAACACCAACCGCTTCATCGACGACGTGCGCTTCTTCTCCAACACCGAGCTGCGCTGCACCCTGCACCGCCACCGCCTGTTCCGGCAGTACCTGGAATGGAACGGCATCGCCTTTGCAGACCTGGGCCGGGTATGGCCCGACCTGGGAGCGCTGACCCTGGCGGGCACCCGCATGACCGGCGGGGCCGGCCTGCGGCTCTACTGGGACGAGGACTTCGCCGTCAACGTGGAGGTCCGCCTCTCCGCCGAAAGGGATGAGAATCTCATCGACATCTCCCTGGGAAATATCTTCTGATTGACCCCTGCCCCGTTGAAGCGTACTATCGACGCACCTCTCACCTGGAGTCCTGCCATGCTGTCCAGCACCCTCAAGGAAAAAGTGGCCCGCGGCCAGGAGGCCGTCGGCGTGATGATGGGCCTCTCCTTCTGGCCCGGGTACCTGGAAATCTGCAGGAAGGAGGGGCTGGATCTGGTGGTGCTCGACCTGGAGCACGGTGGCCTGGAACTGCCCAGGGTCGAAGAGTTGTGCCGCATTGCCCGTCTGCTCGACCTGCCCCTGCTCATCCGCCCCCAGAGCTGCAGCGCCGACCTGGTCAAGCGCTGCGTGGACATCGGCGCCGGCGGCCTGATGGTCCCCTGGGTGGAGACCTCCGAGCAGCTCGACGTCCTGTTCAACGCCCTGTATTCCCCGCCCCGCGGCCGGCACGGCATGGGCGGCCCGGGGATTATGGCTGTCGATGGGATTACTACCGCTGACTGGGCCAGGATCGAGGACAACCTCTTCGTCATCTGCCAGATCGAAACCCCCAAGGGCGTGGAGTTCGCCCCGCAGGTGGCCGCCTGTGACTGGGTCGACGCCCTGCTGGTGGGTCCCTACGACCTGGCCTGCACCATGGGCCTGACCGATCAGTACCTCAAATCCCCCAAACACCTGCGCGCCATCGAGCAGGTGCGCGAAGCGGCCCACGCCCATCTCAGTTGCGCCGGCATGGTCACCGGCACCGGCGAAGAGGCCCGGGCCTGGTTCGACCGCGGCTTCGACCTGATCCTCATCGGCGACCTGGTCGGCCATCTGGCCCAGGGCCTGAGCCGCAATCTGCAGGCCGCGCGCCGCAAAAAACACCGGAAGGGCAGAGGAGGAAAGAAGTGATACGCTTGGGGGTAATCGGTTACGGGGGCCGCATCCACGGCATCATCGACCACGTCTTGCGCCGCCTCGACCCTGGGGTGCGGGTGGTGGGGGTGGTGGACCCAGACGAAGCCGGCACCCGCAAGCGCCTGGCTGAAGGCGACCGCCAGGAGGCGGTCTTCTACAAGTCAGTGGCCGAACTGGTTCGCCGGGCCAAGCCGGACGCCCTGGCCATCGGCACCCGCTGCAACCTCCACACCCCTTATGCCATCCAGGTGGCCCGCTACGACCTGCCCCTCTTCCTGGAAAAACCAGTGGCCGTCACCATGAAGCAGGCCGCCGACCTGGAAAAGGCCTTCAGCAAGAGTCGCTGCCAGGTGGTGGTCAGCTTCCCCCTGCGGGTCTCGCCCCTGTGCGAACTGGCCCGGCGCTACCTCCAGGAGGGGGCCATAGGCAACCCCGTGCACGTGGCCGCAGTCAACTACGTCCCCTACGGCACCGTGTACTGGGAGGCGCCCTACCGCGACTACCAGATCACCCGCGGCCTCTTCCTGCAAAAGGCCACCCACGACTTCGACTACCTGGCCTATCTGATGGGCACCCCTATCGCGCGGATCGCGGCCACGGCCACCCGCGGCCACGTCTTTGGGGGGAAGAAGAAGGCCGGCCTGGTGTGTTCGCGCTGCGGCGAACAGGAGACCTGCCTGGAAAGCCCGCAGAACCGCCGGCGCAACCAGAGCGGCGGCACCTGCTCAGACCACCCCTGCGTGTACAGCGTGGACTGCGGGGAGGGGCACCAACTCAACGAGGACTGTTCCAGCACCCTGCTCGAATTCGCCTCCGGGGCCCACGGGGTCTACACCCAGGTCTTCTACAGCCGGCGCGACGCGGCTTCGCGCGGGGCCACCCTCAGCGGCTATGCGGGCACCCTCAGTTTCGACTGGTATACCAACGAACTCAAGCGCGTCCGCCACCACGCCCCCTTCAGCGCCGTGGAGCGGGCCGGGGAAGGCGCCAGCCACTTCGGGGGCGATCTGGAACTGGGCGAGGATTTCCTGGGCGTCGTCAAGGGGACCCGCGCCTCGCGCACCCCCATCCAGGCCGGCATCCAGAGCGTGTACGCCTGCCTGGCCGCCAAGGAGTCCGCGGAAAAGGGCCGCTTTGTCAAGGTGCGCCAGGTGGGGCAGGCCTAGCCTTTCAGCGCGCCTGCCGCAGCGCCGGTGGGTGGCGCTTTCCAGGGACTGGAGCTTCCCCCGCAAGAAAGGCGAGAGCAGGAACTGACGCGCTCGCTGCTGCTCCGGCGACAGGCGCCTGAACCCCCTGATCCTCCCCAGGCAGCGCGCTGCCCCGCACGCGCACCGGAATTCTCTCCCCAGGTCCCATTCTGTGCTGTGGTAGTCGAAGGTCAGTTCCTCTCCGGCGCTGATCCGGCGCAGGGCGCGGAAGCTCAGATCCGCAAAGTCGATGTAGCCGTTGGGCGCGCAGGAGTGGTTGATGAAGTTCTCAGCCGCCTCCGGATCGCCGTTCTCCTGGTGCAGATGATCCGCCAGCTGCAGGGAGGTCCTGGTGGGGCGGGCGACGAAACGGCGAGCGAATCCCAGGATCGCCTCGCCCCCGGAGAAGGCCCGCCGGGCGAAGAGCCCCCTGCCCTTGGCGGTTTCCAGCAGCTCTAGGGCGCCTGCTGAGATGCCACCCAGTTTTCCGGTGATCTGCATATCCCTCCTCCGTATTCCTTGTCGGTAAGCTGTCCCACCTCCTCGACCTCCACGCAATCGCCCCCTGCCTTCTTGGCCGCGTAGAGGACGTCGTTGAGTTGGCCAAAGACCTCTTCGGCGGCAGTCCTGGGGTCGTCCACCAACCTGCTGTCCACCGAGGTGACGCCAGCGCTGACGGTGAGCCACACCGCAGTGTGGGCGCAGGCAAAGGCCTGTCCCGCGACCTGGATGCGCAGTTGCTCGGCGCGCTGGCGGGTCTCCTCCAGGCCCGCCGGGTGGAAGACCACGGCAAAGTGGGTGCCGTCGATATGGCCCAACTGCTCCTCGCCCTTGAGCGCCGCCTGCAGGAACTGCGCCAGGCCGCGCAGGACCTGGTCGCCGGCGTCGCGGCCATAGGTCTCGTTGATCGAGCCGACGTTGTCCCCCGAGAGCAGGATGAAACCGACCGGCTCTCCCCGCCGCCGCGCCTGCTGGAGTTCCTGGGGCACCAGGGCCTGCAGGAAGGCGATCTTGTTGGGCAGGCCGGTCAGCCGGTCGGTGCCGGCCAGTTGGGCCCAGCGCTGATTGATGGCGCTCAGGCGCTGCACCTCCTGCTGTTGCCGCTCCACTTCCGCCTCCAGTTCCCCCAGGCGTTGGGCCAGTTCCGGGGGCGAGACGGCCCTTGCCGGGGAGGGGGCTTCCGCGCGCCAATCCCCGATCACGGCGTTCTGGGTCAATTCCAGGGTGAACTCCCGCCACATCCGGTAATAGACCCCCTTCCGGTTGAGCAATTCCTTGTGCGTGCCCTCTTCCACCACCCTGCCCCTTTCCAGGACGAAGAGGTGATCCATGTTCATGGCCGCGGAGAGCCGGTGGGTCACCCAGATGGCCGTGCGATGCCTGGCCAGCTTCTCCAGAGTGGCGTTGATGGCCGCCTCAGTGGTCGGGTCGAGGGCCGAGGTGGCCTCGTCCAGCAGGAGGATCTCTGGATCGCGCAAGATGGCGCGGGCGATTCCCAGGCGCTGGCGCTGCCCCCCGGAAAGGCGCGCCTCGCCCTCGCCGACCAGGGTGTCGTACCCCTGGGGCAGGCCGGCGATGAAGCTGTGGAGCTCGGCGGCACGGGCCGCCTCTTCGACCTCCTCGTCAGAGGCGGCGGGCCGGCCTAGCCGGATGTTCTCGCGGATCGAGGTGCTGAAGAGCAGGTTGTCCTGAAAGACCACGCCGAGGCGCTGGCACAGGGATTCGCGGGTCACCTGGCGCAGGTCCCGGCCATCGCAGGTCACCGTGCCGCTGCTGGGATCGTAGAAGCGCAGGATCAGGTTGAGCACCGTGCTCTTGCCCGAGCCGCTGGGACCGACAAAGGCCACGCTGCGGCCCCGGGGGATGGAGAAGCTCACCCGGTCGAGGCTGAGGCGGTCGCCGCCGTACCCGAAGCTCACCTCCTGGAAGGCGATCTCCCGGGTGAGCCTGGGCAGGCTCCTGGCCCCGGGCGCGTCGTTCACCTGGGGCCGCTCGCGCAACACCTCCTCCAGGCGCTCCATGCCGCCGCCGGCCTGCACCAACTGGGGCACGTACTGGGTGAACTCGAAGACCCCCCAGGTCAGGTTGATGAAGAGGGGCTGGAAAGCGGCGAGTTCGCCGACCGTGAGCCGGCCGGTGAAGGCCATGTACGCGCCGATGCCCACGATGATCACCCGCAGGGTGTAGATGCCCATATTGGCCGAGTGCTCCACCAGGGCGCTGAGGAAGTGGAGGCGCAGGACGCTGGCGGCCAGTTGGGCGTTGCGCTCCAGGAAGCTGGCCAGGCTCGAACTCTCCAGGCGGAAGGCCTTGACCAGCCCCTGGGCGGCCAGATTCTCCTGCACCTTGGCCGCCAGCCTGGCCTCGTCCTGGCGGCGCCCATAGCTGGCCTGGGTGGCGCGCGGGGTCACCAGGGCGAAAACAGGGCGTACTCATCAAAACGTTGATGAAAGACTACGGACTTTCAAAAGCCAGTGTGTACCGCTACCTCGGTAACATGGCGAGGGGGTAAATCCTTGGAATATACCTTTTTGAGGGGTTGGGCAAAAAACCCCATCAGGGTGTGCTCGATCTCCGACAGGTCGCCGGTAAAGCGGGACAGCAAATCGCCGGCCCGGTGGCGGGCGTGGAAGTCCATGGACAGGCGCTGCAAATGGACGAAGAGGCGGTGGCGCATGTCGCGCAGCATGCAGGACCCCATCCGGGCATACAGGTAGTCCCGCCCCAGGCCGGCCAGGGCCACGGCAATGGCGCCGGCCCCCAGGCCGGCCACCACCAGGAGGAGGACCTCCCGGTTCTTGCCGATGAGCGCCTGGTCGATGAGGTATTTGAAGCTGTACGGGACCAGGGCATTGAAGGCCATCTCCAGGAGCAGGCCCAGCAGAACCAGGCCGGCCTGGACCCAGTAGGGCCGCAGGTAGGACAGGAGGAGGCGCACAAAAGCGCTCGGTTTCATGGCAGGTTCCTTCCTTTCGCAGGAAATAACCCGGCAAAGGACGTGCCAGGAAATTCCCCTGCCACAGGAGGCCTTCTACGGACAATCCTACGGACGGATTTGTCCATAGAATTGTCCATAGGACGTCCATAGCCGCGCCTCAGCCCTCGGCCCCTCCTCTGGCACGGCCTTTGCAAAAAGCCTTGACAGGTTCCACAGCGCGCCTCTGCGCAACTCAATGCTCCCATGAGGCCGCGTTCTACAAATAAGAGGAGGGTCACCATGGCCAGTTGGATAAAATCTTCGCGCGCTGCGGCTCAGGGGATGAGGCTCACGCTCTTCGTGTTCTTCGCAATCCTGCCTTCTGCCGCGATCGCCCAGCCGGACCTCCGGATCGCCGGGAAGATCGCCTTTATGTCCTTCCGCACCGGCAACGGGGACATCTACGCGATGAACGCGGACGGCACTGGGGTGACCCAGCTGACCGACGACCCGGCATTTGACAGCGATCCCTCCTAGTCACCGGATGGGATGAAGATCGCCTTCCGGCGCGACAGTGAGATCTATGTGATGAACGCCGATGGTTCAGGGCAGATCAATTTGACCAACTACCCGGGAGTGGACTACCAGCCTTGCTGGTCGCCGGACGGGACCCAGATCGCCTTTACGTCAGAGCGCACCGGTAGAGGCGACATCTACGTGATGAACGCGGACGGCACTGGGGTGACCCGGCTGACCAGCGACAGCGATCTTGACGGCCAGCCTTCCTGGTCGCCGGACGGGACGAAGATCGCCTTCATGTCAACCCGCGACCCCAACCCCCCAAACGGTGAGATCTACGTGATGAACGCGGATGGGTCAGGACAAACCAGGCTGACCAACAACCCGGCGCGTGACGCTGATCCCTCCTGGTCGCCGGCTGGGACCGAGATCGCCTTTATGTCAAGCACCTACGACGGGAAAGACGGGAACGGCGCGATCTACCTGATGAACGCGGACGGCGGGGGACTGAAAAGACTGAGCAACAGCGTAGCGGGGTGGGTGGGTGAGCCTTCCTGGTCTCCGGATGGGACCCAGATCGCCTTTGCGTCAGACATTTTTATCGACGCGATAAACACGAATGGGTCAGGGCAGACCCACCTGATCTACAACGCTGCCCTCCCCTCCTGGGGGGAGGGTTTCCGGCTCATCGGCTCCACGGCCGTCGGCGGAACTGTCTCCCGCGTGATGGCGATTGAGAACAGGGGGGGTTGCCGTGAACGCGGGCACGAGCCTGGACGTACCCGTGCATTTCCACCCCACCTCTAAGGGCGCGAAATACGCCAGACTGACGATCCTCAGCAACAACCCGCAGCCGGTCGATCTGATCGTGAACGGGACAGGACTGGTGCCGGACTTTCAGGTCGCCGGGAAGATCGCCTACGTATCAGGCAGTGGTCCCGGCAGTGAGATCTACGTGGCCAACCCGGATGGAAGCGGACAGACCAACCTGACTGACAACTCGGTGTATGACGCCGCGCCCTCCTGGTCGCCGGACGGGACGAAGATCGCCTTCATGTCGATCCGCGACGGCAACCTTGAGGTCTATGCGATGAACGCGGACGGCACTGGGGTGACCCAGCTGACCGACAACCCGGCATTTGACGGCAATCCCTCCTGGTCACCGGACGGGACCCAGATCGCCTTGGTGTCCGACCGGGACGGCAACAGCGAGGTCTACGCGATGAACGCAGACGGGTCGGGGGTGATCCGACTCACCGACAACGGCGCGCATGACTCCGCTCCCTCCTGGTCACCGGATGGGACGAAGATCGCCTTTGTGTCCACGCGCACCGGCAACAGCGAGGTCTACGTGATGAACGCGGACGGGTCGGGACAGGTTAACCTGACCGACAACGGGGCGTTCGAGGCCGAGCCTTCCTGGTCGCCAGACGGGACGAAGATCGCCTTCCGATCCAACCGGGACGGCATCGACAACGACGAGGTCTACGTGATGAACGCGGATGGATCAGGGCAGACCCGGATCAGCAATCACCCGGCGCTCGACACCCAGCCTTCCTGGTCGCCGGACGGGACGAAGATCGCTTTTGTGTCCACGCGCACCGGCAACAGCGAGGTCTACGTGATGGATGCGGATGGGACCAACCCAGTTAGATCGACTGACGCCGGCCTCGAAGATGCCCCTTCCTGGGGGGAGGCCTTCCGGCGCATCGGCACTACGGCCCTCGGCGCGCCGGCTCCCGCGTGATGCGGGTGGAGAACAGCGTGGGTGTTCCTCTCACGGTCAGCAACATCACCTCCAGCGACGGGCAGTTTTCAGCCAGTCCGAAGAGTTTCACGGTGCCAGTGGGCGGAGGCCAGGACGTGACCGTGACCTTCACCCCCGCCTCGCTGGGCGTGAAGTACGCCACCCTGGCGGTCTCCAGCAACGACCCGAACGCCCCAACGGCAAGGCTGACCGTCAACGGGACAGCGGTAGTGTCGGACCTTCAGATTGCCGGAAAGATCGCCTTTGCGTCAGACCGGGACGGCAACCAGGAGATCTACACGATGAACGCGGACGGCACAGGGCTGACCCGGCTGACCAGCCACGACTTTGTCGACTACAATCCCTCCTGGTCTCCAGACGGGAACAGGATCGCTTTCCGGTCGCAGCGCACCGGCAACGGGGACATCTACGCGGTGAATGAGGATGGGTCAGGGCTGACCCGGCTGACCAGCCACCCAGCGGCGGATGGCCTGCCTTCCTGGTCGCCGGACGGGGCCAAGATCGCCTTCATCTCCAACCGCGACGGCAACCTCAACTTTGACATTCACACGATGAACGCGGATGGGTCCGGGGTGACCCGGCTTACCAGCGACGGCGCGCTGGACACCGATCCTTCCTGGTCTCCGAACGGAATGAAGATCGTCTTTACGTCCTTCCGCACCGGCAACGGAGATATCTACGTGATGGACCCGGACGGGTCAGGCCAGAACAGGCGGACCTTCGACGAGGCGCACGACGGCGAGCCTGCCTGGTCGCCGGACCTGACCCAGATCGCCTTCATGTCCCGGCGCACCGGCAACGGGGACATCTACGTGATGAACGCGGACGGCACCGGGGTGACCCGGCTGACCAGCGACAGCGCGTTTGACGGCGAGCCTGCCTGGTCGCCGGACGGGAAGAAGATCGCCTTCCGCTCAGACCGCGACGGCAACCGTGAACTCTACGCGATGAACGCGGATGGGACAGGCCAGGCCAGACTGACCAGCCAGGCCGCGGTCGATTTCGACCCTTCCTGGGGAGAGGCCTTCCGGCGCATCGGCGCCACGGCCGTCGGTACGCCGGTCACCCGCGTGATGCAGGTGGAAAACAGGGGCCAGTGGCCGCTGGTGGTCAGCGACATCAACTTCAGCTTCGGTGACGGGCAGTTTGAAGCCAGCCCGACGAGCTTCAACGTGAATCCGGGCGGGAGCCAGGAGATGGCCGTGACCTTCAACCCCACCTCGGTGGGGGCGAAGTACGTCTTCCTGAACATCTCCAGCAACGCCCCCGGCCCACCGGTCCGTCTGATGGTCAACGGGACGGTCGCATCCCCGAACCAGCCGCCCGTCCTGACGGTCCCTGGCGCTCAGGAGGTGGACGAGGGCCAGACACTATCGTTCAACGTGAGCGCCACGGACCCGGACCCCGGACAGACCGTGACGATCACGGCGGCGGGCCTGCCTGACGGGGCGGCGTTCAGCAATGGGGCCTTCTCCTGGACCCCCTCTCTGACCCAGGCCGGCAGCTACACCGTGACCTTCACGGCTGCGGATGACGGATCGCCGAACCTGAGCGACGGGCCTAAGTCCGTGTCGATCCGGGTGGACGACGGGGTGCAGGTGGGCTCAGGGATCACCTCGAACCCCCTGGACGCCGCCACCGGGGCGACGCCAATCACCCTGACCTTTGAAACCGTCACCCAGGCCGGCGGCTCCAGCCTGGCCACGAGCAGTTCCGGACCCATGCCGCCGGCCAACTTCTCGTTGAGCGACCCTGAGATCTACTACGACCTGCACACCACCGCGGTCTTCTCAGGGTACATCGAGGTGAGCATCCACTACGACGAGGTGGCCTTTGACGACGAATCAGAACTCCGGCTCTTCCACTTTGAAAACGACCTGTGGATGGATGTGACCATCGCGCTGGACACGGATGCTGACGTGATCACCGGCCGGGTCACCTCCCTCTCGCCCTTTGCGGTCTTCGAGTCAGAGAACGATCCGCCGGTGCTGATCCTTCCTGGGGATCAGACCGCGGACGAGGGCTCGGCACTGTCGTTCAATGTGACCGCAGAGGATCCGGACGAGGGCCAGACGGTGACCATTGTGGCACAGAACCTGCCCGAGGGTGCGGTCTTCGACGGGACGATCTTCACCTGGACCCCCTCCTTCACCCAGGCCGGCAACTACACCGTGAGCTTCACGGCCACGGACAATGGGGCGCCGGCCAAGGGCGACGCGAAGACCGTGGCGATTGCGGTGAACAACCTCAATAGCGCGCCACTGGCAGCCGCAGGAGCAGACCAGTCCGTGGAGTGCGTCTCTCATTCGGGGGTGCAGGTGGCGCTGGATGGGTCTCAGTCGAGCGACCTGGACGGGGACGAACTGAGTTACCGCTGGCTGGAGAACAACCGCCAGATCGCCACAGGGATCGAGCCCACCGTGACCCTGGGTCTGGGCAAGCACACGATTACCCTGGTGGTCAAGGACGGCAGTCTGGAGTCACAGCCCGATGAGGCAACTGTCACCGTGCAGGACACCCAGCCGCCGACGCTCACCCTCAACGGGTCAGCACAGGTGACGCTGGAATGCCACGTGGACACGTATACCGAGGAAGGCGCGCAGGCCAGCGATGCGTGCGATCCCAACCCCAAGGTGAGCATCAGCGGCAGCGTGGATACCCAGAAACTGGGCAACTACACGATTACCTACACGGCCATCGATGCTTCAGGTAACTCAGCCAGTGTCACCCGCGCCGTGCAGGTGCAGGACACTGCTCCACCCCAGGTGCAGGCTGCCCTGGAAAGGGTACAGGTTCGCAGGGATGACGAGGGCGACGAGGAGCACCGGGGCAACCTCTTCCAGGTGAAGGTCGCTGCCACTGACCGCTGCGATCCCAACCCCCAGATCACCGCCCTCCTCTCTCAGCCCCTGAGTTCCGGTGACCAGGTGGATATCCGCTACAAGAAGCAGAAGAAGGTCGAGATCCAGATCCACCAGGGCAAGAAGCTCCAGGTCAGGCTGCGCGGCCCCAGCGAACGAGAGTTGCGCCGCCTGCTGGAGCAGGCCCTCCAGGCCGGCGGTTTTGTGGTCAGCGATGGGCAGATGGTGCGGCTCCACCTGCAGGAGCAGGGGCATGGGGACCGCGAGGACGACGAGGAGGAGGGGGGCTTCAAGTACCGGTTCGACCGGCAACTGAAGCTGATGTCGGCCTCGGGCCGGGACCTGGCGCTGCGGGCCTCTGCCACGGATGCTTCCGGGAATCAGTCCGCGGTGGTGGAGGTGATCCCGCCGCGACAACGGCTGACCAAGCCGGTGGCCGGGGCTGAGGAAGAGGCAGCACTGCCACCGCGCTTCAGCCTGCAGCCCAACTACCCAAATCCCTTCAACCCCTCCACCACCCTGCGCTATGAGCTGGACGATCTGCAGGAGGTGCGGTTGAGCATCTACAATGTGATGGGCCAGGAGATGTGGGTGCTGGTGGACCAGGCCCGGGGACCGGGGCGCTGTGAGGTGGAGTGGGGTGGCCGGGATGCCCTGGGCCATCCGGTGGGGGCGGGGATCTATCTGTACCGCTTGCAGGCCGGGGGCTCGACCCAGGTCAGGAAGATGACCCTGGTCAAGTAGGCCCTCACCGTCTTGAGAACGCATGAGAAAGTGGGCCGGCTTCCAGATGGGAGCCGGCCTTCGCTTTTGCAGAAGGATTCAAGTCTGGCATCTCGCGCGCAAAGGCGGAGCGCCATCATCCAGGACTGCCATAGCTGGACCAGCGCCCTGTTCCCCGGCGCTCCAAGCAGGCCGGCCGCATTCATCTTGTCGAGCAGGTAGGTGGCGCGGCGGCGGTCCACGGCCAGGAGCTGGCGGCACTCGGCATTGGTGATGGCGCCGTGCTGCTGCACGTACGCCAGGATGCGGTCTTCATCTCCGGCAGTCTGGGTCTCTGCAGCGCCCAGCTGCGCGCGGGAAACACGGGCCGAGGGGGCAAGGGGCAGGTCGAGGAGGCGCAGGTGGTCGGGCAGGATGGTGGCCCCGCCGCTCTTGATCAGGGCGTACTCGATGATGTTCTTGAGCTCGCGCACGTTGCCCGGAAAGGAATAGGCGCGCAGCCGGGCCAGGGCCTCGGGGCTGAAGGCCGGCGCCGCGATTCCCATCTCGTCGGCGTACAGGTCCAAAAAGTGCATGGCCAGCAGGGGGATGTCCTCGGGCCGCTGGCGCAGGGGCGGCACGTCGATGGTGAAGCGCGCCAGGCGGAAGTAGAGATCCTGGCGGAACCTGCCCTGGGCGATGGCCTGGGCCAGGTCCGCGTTGGTGGCCGCCACCACCCGCGCGTCCACGGCTCTCTCCTGGCCGCTGCCCACCGGCTGGAGCCGGCCTTCTTCGAGCACCCGCAGCAGCTTGGCCTGCAGTTCCAGGGGCATGTCGCCGATCTCGTCCAGGAACAGGGTGCCGCCGTCGGCCAGCTCGAAGTAGCCCTTGTGATCCGCGGTGGCCCCGGTGAAGGCGCCGCGCACGTGGCCGAAGAGGGCGGACTCGGCCAGTTCGTGGGGAATGGCGGCGCAATTGACCGGCACGAAAGGCCCTTTGGCGCGCGGGCTGCCGAAGTGCAGGGCGCGGGCGATCAGCTCCTTGCCGGTGCCGCTCTCCCCGCAGATGAACACCGAGGTGTTGCTGGCGCTCTGCACCTGGCGGACTTCCTCGAGGATCTCCTGGACTACCTGGCTCCGGCCGACAAAGCCCTCGATGCCCCAGCGCTGGGCCTCCTGCTCGGAGATCAGGGCCAGTTGCTCATCGGCCTGGCGGCGGGCGGCCTCGGCCTGCTGGCGGCGCTCGATCTCCGCGCTCAACTCGCGGTTCTTGCGCAGCAGTTCGCGGTTGAGGCGGCTCAACTCCAGGTGGGTGCGCGCGCGCACGAGCACCTCTTCCTCGGCGAAGGGCTTGACGACGTAGTCCACCCCGCCCGCCTTGAAGCCCCGCAGCAGGCTCTCCTTTTCATCCCTGGCCGTGATGAAGATGACGGGGATGTCGCGGGTGGCCTCGTCCGCCTTGAGGCGGCGGCAGACCTCGTACCCGTCCATCTCCGGCATGACCACGTCCAGGAGGATCAGCTCGGGACGATTGGCCACGGCGATCCGCAGCGCCCCGGGACCGCTGGTGGCCGCGAAGATCCGGTAGGCCTCCTTTTCGAGGGCGTCGCGCAGGATGTTGAGATTGGCCGGCACATCGTCCACGATCAGCACCTTGGGGCGGGCGTCCTCACTCATACTCGATCTTCTCCAGCAAATCCAGGACCGCGTCCATGTCGATATTGCGGACCAGCAGCCGCAATTGCTCGGCCAGGTGCGGGCCGTGGGGGCCCCACAGCCGCACCTCTTCCAGGGCTTCCTCCAACTCGGTCAGGCCGCTGGCCGCGGCTGCCTGGCGCAGGCGCGCGTGCAGGCCCGCCGGCAGTTTCAACCCGGTCAGGTCAAAGGCTTCGATCCCTTCTTCCGCATAGCGGTACTCGACGCGCAGGAGCTTTGCCAGGCACTCGTAGAGGGCCTCCTCGGAGAGAGGCTTGGCGATGAAGTGGTCAAAGCCGGCCTCCAGATACTGCCGGCGCTCGTGCGGCAGCACCGAGGCCGTGACCGCCACCAACTCAGGCGCCTTCTCCCCCCAGCGGTCGCGGAGGCGGCGGGCCGCTTCCAGGCCGTCCATCTCGGGCATCCAGATGTCCATGAAGATAATGTCGGGACGGCGGCTAGCCACTCGCGCCAGGGCCTCCCTCCCATCTGCGGCCGTCTCCACCTGGGCGCCGATGGCCGCCAGCATCTCGGCCAGGATACGGCGGTTCTCGGCCACGTCATCGACCACCAGGGCCGCGACCCGGTGGCCCGGGGCCAGGCCGATGACCCGCTGTTGGGGAAGCGCCAGGCGGGGGGCGACCCAGTGCCGGGCTGGCGGCAGGGACAACTGGAAGGAAAAGCGCGATCCCGAGCCAGGGGTCGGTTCCGCCTGCAACTGCCCCCCCATCAACTCGACGTGGCGGCGGGCGATGGCCAGGCCCAGGCCCGCCCTTGCGGCTGCCCTCGGTCCCCTGGGAAAAAGGCTCGAAGATCGCCGCCAACTCCGTGGGGGCGATGCCCGGCCCAGTGTCGGCCACCTCAAACTCATAGCGGTGCTGCTCACCGGTCTCGGGCAGGGTGATGCCCAGGAGCACCTGGCCCTGATCGGTGAACTTGACCGCGTTGGAGAGCAGGTTGATCAGCACCTGGCGCAGCTTGCCCTCGTCGCCGTACACCGCCAGTTCCGCCGGTGCCTCGGCCAACGCCCTGCCGCTGGCCGAGCGCCACTCCACCCTCCAGTCCAGCCCCTTCTGCTGGCAGCTCAGCTTGAACATGGCGGCCAGGCCGCCGAGGAGGGCCACCAGGTCGAAGTCGCTGTCCTCCCGCTCCAGGCGGCCGGCCTCAATCCGCGACAGATCGAGCACGTCATTGACCAAGGCCAGGAGATGTTGGCCGCTGTCGTGGACCGTCTCCAGATCGCGGCGCAATTCAAGGTCCGGACCGATCTTGCGCTGCAGGATCCGGGTATAGCCCAGGATGGCGTTGAGCGGGGTGCGGATCTCGTGGCTCATGTTGGCCAGGAAGATGCTCTTGGCCTGGTTGGCGTGTTCGGCCTGGCGGGCGGCCTCTTCGGCAGCCAGGCGGGCCTCCTGGAGCCGGGCATTGCCCTCTTCGAGCCGGGCGCGGGCCTGCCGCTCCTGCTCCAGCATCTGCTCCCGCAGGCGTTGAGCCTCGCGGCGCTGACGGCGGTAGCGCCCGCCGAAGAACAGGGACGCTGCGGCCAGGACGACCAGGGCGCTGCTGCCGGGCAGGGCGATCCAGGCGTCGAGGTACCAGGGGGGCAGCACGGTCAGGCTCAGGCGGGCCGGCGCCGAGTAGTTGAGGTCGCGGTCGATGGCTTGCACCTCAAAGGTATAGGTTCCGGCCTCCTCGGGCGTCCACTCGAACAGGGCGCTGTGGGCGGGCGATCGCCAATCCGGGTCGAGGCCCTGAATGCGGCAGCGATACTGGCGCTTTGCAGGCAGGGTCGCAAAGTCGATGGCGCGGTATTGAAAGGTGAGGCGCGTACCGGCCGTGACCGGCGGGATGGCCCCCGGATCTGGATAGAGCTGGTCTCCCTGCACCGAAGCGATCTGCACCCGGGGCGGCGCCGTGCCTGGCCGGTAGCGCACCAGCCCCTTCCCCGTGCCCATCCACACCTCTCCCTCCGGGGTGAAGGCCAGGGCGTTCACCGCATTGTCTGGCAGGCCGTCGCGCGTGTCCAGGGAGGCCCAGGCCGTCCCGTCGAAGCGGGAGACTCCGCCGGCCGTGCCGACCCACAGACTCCCGTCCGGCGCCACCGCGACGGACAGGACGTGGTCGTGGGCCAGGCCCTCGCGGCTGGTAAAGGAACTGAAGCGCTCCCCGTCAAAGCGGGAAACCCCGCCGATGGTGCCGAACCACAGCGCCCCATCCGGCGCCTCGCATAAGGCGCTCACCCGGTTGTGGACCAGGCCCTCGCGGCTGGTAAAGGAATTGAAGCGCTCCCCGTCAAAGCGGGAAACCCCGCCCTCGGTGGCGACCCACAGGTCGCCTTTCCGGTCGCGGTACATGGCCGTCACCACCCCCTGGGCCAGGCCCTCGCGGCTGGTGAAGGAGGCGTAGCCCTCGCCGTCAAAGCGGGTCACCCCCAGCCGGCTGGCGAACCACACCGCGCCCCCTGGCTCCTGGTAGACCTCCCAGTTCGACTCATAGCCTATCTGCTCCAGGGAGAACCTGGACAACTGGCGGCCGTCGTAGCTCCAGACCCCGCTGTTGGTCTTGAACCACAGCGACCCTGCGGCGCCGGGGCTGATACGCTGGATGGAGTAGGGAACGAGACTGGCTCCCTGTTCCAGGGGGTGAAAGCCCCGGCCATCGAAACGCCGCGCCCCCTGCGAGGTGCCCACCCACAGCGGGCCGTCCTCCTGGGCGTAGAGGCTCAAGATCCCGTTGCTCCCCAGCCCATCTGCCGCGGTGAAGATGGCCAGGCGCCCGCTTTCGTAGCGCGAGAGTCCCCCGGTCGTGGCGAACCAGAGGGTCCCGTCGGTTGTCTGGTAGATATTGGAGACATTGTCGCTCGCCAGGCCATCGCGGGTGGTGAAGGTGGTGAAACCCTTTCCATCAAAGCGGGAGACCCCGCTGCCCGTGGCGAACCACAGCGCCCCATCCGCGGCCTGATAGACCTGGTGCACCTGGTTGTGGGCCAGGCCGTGGTCAACGGTAAAGGAGGTGAATCCCTTCCCGTCATAGCGGCAGGCGCCCCCGCCCAGGGTAGAGAACCACAGGGCCCCATCTCGCGCCTCCAGGATATGATAGACCCGGTTGTGGGGCAGGCCATCCTGGGTGGTGAAGGTGATGAAAGCCTTCCCGTCATAGCGGCAGGCGCCCTCCTCAGTGGCGAACCACAAGGCCCCGTCCCGCGCCTCCAGCATGTGCAGGACTCGGTCATCGGGCAGGCCATCCTGGGCGGTGAAGGTGGTGAAAGCCTTTCCATCGAAGCGGGAAAGTCCCCTGGGGGTGGCGAACCACATCGCCCCGTCGGTTGTTTGGTAGATGAGGGAGACATTGTCATCCGCCAGACCATCCCGAACCGTGAAGGCGGTGAGCTGGCCGTGGGCAAAGCGACAGACTCCTCCTCCTGCTGGGGCTATCCACAAGGCCCCGCCGCGGTCCCAGTACAGGTCGTTGATCGGTGTGTTCGGCAGCTTGTCCTGGAGCGGGAAGCGGGCGAACTGCTCCCCGTCGAAACTCCATACCCTGCCATAGGTGATCATCCACAACAGCCCCCCGGGGTCCTGCCGCACCCTGGCGATGTCGTCCACCGGCAGACCGTCCAGAGAGGTGTAGGTCTTCCAGAGCCCCTTCTGGGGCGGCGGCAGGCGGAAGTCGATATTGGCCAGAGTGCTTCCCTGGGCCACGCGCAGCCCTGCCGGACCATCCCCTTCGGCGCCGTAGTACGCATAGGTATCAGACACCTGGCAGCGCACCTGGTACAGGCCGGGTTTCAGATTGGAGAAGGAGTACTGGCCGCGCTCGTCACTGAAGACCTGGGCCGCTATCCGGGGTGGACCCAGGGCGTCCGCAGAAGGGCGGAGCGCCTGGACCGCGATGCCGCGCAGGGGGGCGTGGTCCAGGGCGCGCACCATGCCAGAGATGCTGAGGTGCCCGCGCAGCCGCGCGTCGAGGCGGCGGTGCTCGCCCTGGCGCAGCCGCAAGCCCATTTGCCAACTCCCCAGGTTTCTCAGAAACAGGCCCAGATCGTACGGCCCTTCGGAGAAGAAGGCCACCCGGTAGGTCCCCAGGGTGCCCACTGGCGCCCGGGCGGCCTTTCTGGAACCCTCTTCGACGTGTACCTGGGGATCGGCGAGCAACGCGCCGCTGGAATCGGTGACGGCGCCCCACACCAGTGCTGGCTGGAACGCCTCGCCGGGCCGGGGGAGTGAGGTCTCAGTACAGCGGGCATCGCCCACCAGGCGGCCGTGATGGCCCTTCCCCGAAAGGTCGCGGGCGTCCCCGGCGTCGAAGTTCCACAGGGCGACCAGACCGGGTTCGTCCCCTGTTGATTTTTCATATATGGCCGCGCGAATCTGCTCTGCGGTGCGGGCTACCTCCCAGACCCGCACCTCGTCCAGCCGGCCCTGGAAGTACATGTTCTCCGGCCAGTGCGCCCTGCCCAGAAAGTGCCCGGCGCCGTTGCCCACCGAGGCAAAGCTGCCCTCATAGGGGTCTTCAGCCGCCAGGACGCCGTTGAGGTAGAGCTTCATCCCTCCCCTGCCAGAGACCGTCGCCATGTGGCACCACTGCCCGGGGACCAGGGTGGTGGGGATGCGGGCCAGGTGCAGGTGGTGCTCGCGGTCGTAGAGGAAGAACTGAAGCGTCGAGGTGTTTTCCCAGTTGTTGAGGCCCAGGACCTGCCAATCCTCCCCTGAGCCGTACCCGTACCACTGGGCGAAGTAAGGGAAGTCAGCCCACTGGACCCAGGCTTCCACGGTCGCCTCTTCCAATCCGTCAAAGATGCGGGGAGGCAGTTCGACGTAGTCGCCGTCGCCATCCAGTTCCAGGGCCAGGTCAGCCGCGCCGGAGGGGGAGGCCAGGAGGGAGAGGCAGAGCGGCCAGAGCGCGAGCAGGGGCGGTCTATGGGCCATCGCCCCCCTCGCTCTTTGCCCCTGAGTTGGCCGCGGCTTCCCGGACCGAGGAGATGGCCTTGTTCATCTTCCGGTACCTGAGCACCCCGATGAGCGTGGTCACCACCCCTCCCGGCAGGCAGGCGGCGCCGACGGCGAGAAACCAGCCCTGCTGTGAGAAGTGGATGATCGAGATGCCGGCGATCAGCAGCGCCGCGCCGGAGCGGAGATAGGCCATCAGGGTCCGCTCGTTGGCCAGCAAGGTCCGGTCGATGGCCAGTTCGTCGCGCAGAATCAGCTCGGCCTTGCCGAACCGGGCGTACACGGGATCGCTCATCTCACCTTCTCCTGCGGTGCGGAGTGACGCCGAAAACTTACCACACCTCCCCTGGAAGATCAACTGCCCTATCCCTATTTTATTCTCCATGCCCGAACTGCCCGAAGTCGAGACCGTGTGCCGGGCCATGCAGCGCCACCTGCGGGGCCGGCGTATACTCAGCGTCCGCACCAGCGGCAAACGCCTGCGCCAGCCCCTGCCCGGAGCGCGGCTGCGCCGCCTGGCCGGCGACCTGTTCACCGGGGCGCGCCGCCGCGCCAAGTACCTGCTCCTCGACCTCGAATCGGGCCGCATCCTGCTGGTCCATCTGGGGATGACCGGCAACCTGGTCTTCCGGCCTCCCGGCGAAAAACACGACCACCTGATTTTGGAGCTGGACCAGGGCCTGCCCCTGGTCTTCTCCGACCCGCGGCGCTTCGGCCTGGTGCTGGTCCTGGACCCCGGCGGAGAAGCCGGCTGCCCCTACCTGAGCGAGCTGGGGCCCGAGCCCCTGGAGGCGGGTTTTGGCGCCGCGTACCTGGCTGCCCAATGCCAGGGGCGGCGCCGGCCCATCAAGACCCTGCTGATGGACAACCAGGTGGTGGTCGGGGTGGGCAACATCTACGCCAGCGAATCCCTCTTCCGCGCCGGCATCCACCCGGCCACCCCGGCTGACCAGTTGACTGCCGACCAGTTGAAAGCGCTGGTCAGGGAGATCAAGGGCATCCTGCGCGAATCCATCCGCCGGGGCGGCACCACCATCAGCGACTATCTGGGCAGCGGCCAGGGCGGCCGCTTCCAGCAGCGGCTGGCCGTGTACGGCCGCGCCGGCGAAAACTGCCTGGTCTGCGAGCGGCCGGTGGAAAGCGCGGTGCTGGGGGGCCGCAGCACCTTCTACTGCCCGCGCTGCCAGGCAAAATAAAACCGCCGGTCTGCTCGGCAGACCGGCGGTCGTTCCTGCGGGTGAGGCGGCCCTTATTTGCCGTTGGGCCCGGGCGTCACGGTGGTGATCACCTCGTCGATCAGCCCGTACTCCCTGGCTTCCTGGGCTGACATCCAGTAGTCGCGGTCCGTGTCCTGGGTGATCTTGTCCAGGGACTGACCAGTGTGCACGGCCAGCATCCGGTTGATCTCCTCGCGGGCCCGCATGATCTCGCGGGCGTGGATCTCCAGGTCGGTGGAGGTACCGGTCACGGTCCGGGAATACAGGGGCTGGTGGATCATCACCCGGGCGTGCGGCCAGGCGAAGCGCCGGCCCTTGGCCCCACCGGCCAGCAGCACCGCGCCCATGCTGGCGGCCATGCCGGTGCACACCGTGGACACCGGAGCGCGGATGGCCTGCATGGCGTCGTAGACGGCCAACCCGTCGTGGATGGACCCACCCGGGCTGTTGACGTAGAGCACGATCTCCTTTTCCGCGTCCTCGGCGTCCAGCGAGAGCAGCCGGGTCACCACCGCCTTGGCCGACTCGTCGTTGACATCGGTCCAGAGAAAGACCTTGCGGGCCTTGAGCAGGGTGTTCTCCAGACTTCGTTCCTGGAGGCCCTTCAGCAGTTCTTCTTCCTGTTCTGGCATCTCTGTCTCCGGGATTTTCGTGAAGGTTTTGAGAATATAAAGGCCCTCTCCACCCGCGTCAAACCGCTCCCCTCCCGGCGCGGACTTGTCCGCCCGGAGTATTTCCCTAGATTGTATTCTCTGGAACGCAATGTCGCCAGCCCGTCTCCTGCTCGTCGAGATCGCCGCCAATATCCTGATGGCCGCGATCCTGAGTCGTCTGCTGCTCCGGACCGCCGGCTTGGCCCGCCTGCGCCAGCGGCTGGGCCAGGCCTTGCCCTCCATCTCCGGCCCCCAGTACGCGAGTTTGTGGCCGGCCCTGGCCGGCGGCCTGGCCCTGACCAGCAACCACCCCCTGGAACTGGCCGCCCTGGTGCTGCTGGGCTGGCGCGGGGCTTACTACCTGAATCTGGTCGTAGACCGGATACGGAGCACGTGGTCGGTCCGGTCCGAAATCCAGTGCCAGGTCTGCGGCGCCACCCAGGCCAACCCGCGCTTCATCCACCGCCAGGGGCTCGATTTCTGTTCGTACAACTGCTGGTCCACCCACCTGAAGAGCGTCCTCACCGCGGAGCCGGTGATCTTCGACCGGCAGGGGATGTTCATCCGCCAGGAGGTCTATCCGATGAGTTTCGACGAGTATTCCCCGGCCCAGGCCCTGGAACTGCTGCAGGGCGACACCGGCTACGTCTACGTCGACGTGCGCTCCACCCCCGAGTACGAGCAGGGGCATCCGGCCGGCGCCTTCAATGTCCCCCTCTTCCACCGCCAGTCCACCGGCATGACCCCCAACCCCGACTTTCTCAGGGTGATGGAGAAGGTCTTCCCGCCCGAGACCAAGCTGCTGCTGGGCTGCCAGTCCGGCAACCGCTCGGCCCGGGCCGCCGAAGCCCTGGCAGCCGCCGGCTACACCTGCGTGGCCAATGTCCGGGGCGGCTTTGGCGGGGTGCGCGACCAATTCGGCAGGGTGGTGGAAAAAGGCTGGCTCGAACTGGGCCTGCCAGTGGAGCAGGGCTCGCCCGCGGACAAGGGGTACGCGGCGCTGGCGCTTAAAGAATAGAGGAGAGCATCATGGCGTACAAGGAACACCTGAAGGAGGGCCCGCGCCAGGTGGGCTGCGCGGTGATCACCGTCAGCGACACCCGCGACGAAAGCAGCGACAAGAGCGGCCAACTGATCAGGGACCTGCTGGAAGCCCAGGGCCACCAGATCGTCTATTACGCCGTCGTTGAGGACGTGCCCATGCAGATCAAGGGCGAACTGGCCATCCAGGTCCAGCGCTCCTCCTGCCAGGCCATCATCCTCAACGGCGGAACCGGCATCGCCCCCCGCGACCACACCTACGACACGGTGGCCCCGCTCCTGGACAAACGCCTGGACGGCTTTGGCGAACTCTTCCGCTTGCTCTCCTACCAGGAGATCGGCTCGGGCGCCATGCTCTCGCGGGCAGTGGCCGGCACCTACAAGGGCCGCGTCCTCTTCTCCCTGCCTGGCTCCACCGGCGCGGTGAGGCTGGCCATGGAAAAGCTGATCCTGCCCGAGCTGGGACACATGGTCGGCCAGCTCAACAGGCACTCGTGAACCGGGACGCCAATCCCTATTTCCAGGTGGGGCTGGACGTGCTCGGCCGCTCCTGCCTGGTCATCGGCGGCGGCCCCGAAGCCGCTGACAAAGCCGGGCGTCTGCTGGAGGCCGGCGCCCAACTCCGCATGGTCAGTCCCTCCCTCTGCCCCCAGTTGCAGGAATGGGCCGCGCAGGAGCGCTTCTCCTACCAGGCGCGGTGCTGGGAGCCGGCGGACCTGGAGGGAGTCTTCCTGGTGCTCAACACCGCGGGCGATCCCGCACTGGCCTGCCGGGTCTTTGCCTTGGCCCGGGAACGCGGGCTGCTGATCAACACCTACGACCGCCCGGAGTGCTCCAACCTGGGCATGGCGGCCCTGGTCCACCCGGGCCGCCTGCGCCTGAGCATCAGCACCAGCGGCGCCAGCCCGGCCCTGGCCAGCCGGCTGCGCCGGGATCTGGAAACCCTCTTCGACGGGGAATTTGTCGAGTACCTGGAACAGTTGGCCCAAGTCCGCGCCCATCTCAGGGAAAGCGCAGACCAGGAAACGCGGATCCGGCTCTTGAAGGAGTTGGTGGCCGAATTTCGCCTGGAGGGCAAACTGCACTATCCAGAGGGCTGGCGCGAAAAGGTGCGGGAATTGTTGGGGGAAAAAGCGGGCTAGCGCACCACGGCGATCTTGTCCCGCCGCAGCACTTTACCCTCCGCGTCGGTGATGGTGTAGACATAGATCCCGTTGCCCACCTCGTTGCCTTCCTCGTTCTGGCCGCGCCAACGGACCTCAAAATCCAGTACCACTTCCTCCTGATTCTTGCGATCCTCGGCGCCGCTCCACACCGGCTCTCCCTGAAGGGTGATGATGCGCACCAGGGCTCGCCGCGGCAGACCGCTGAAGGACACGTACTGGTCCTGCGCCAGCCGGAAGGGATTGGGGAAGACCACGATGTTCCGATGCGGCACCAGGCGCACCTGCTGGAAAGCCCGGTTGTCCTCCTCGTCCTGCTCCACCACCTGGTTGTCTGGATCTGCCTCGACCAGGAACACCGTCTCCCCGAAGCGGTCCCAGGGGATGCTCAGGTCCACCGCATCGCCCGGGGCCAGCGGCTCGACCTGCTGCTGGTCGTAGACCAGGGCGCACCCGGTCGAATCGGCCCCGCAGCGCCAGACCCGCACCCGGTAAGGATCTGCCACCGGCCCCAATCCGGGGTTGCTGATCCGCACCCGCAGGTCGTCGCCGGCGTCGCCGATCAGATCCCCGGTGAACACCGCCAGGTCTGGCAGACCCTCCTCCAACCCGTACTGGCCCAGGGTGGCCACCGTCAGCTGGGTGACGCGTTTGACCAGTTCATAGTTGACGCTGTCGGGCAGGTCCAGCACCGAGTGATACTGGGTGTTGATCCGGTAGTCGCCGTTGCGCACCCCGTAGGTCTCCGGGTCGGTGGGCAGGTAGTTCTCGATGCCCAGGATCGCGTCGAAGCCCCGGGCCCAGAAGGGGGAATGGTCGCTCAGCCAGGCGGATGGATCCTCCAGCACGTCCACCTTGAGCCCGATGCCGTAGCGGCGGTTGCTCTGGCGCATCTGCTCCACCAGCCAGCGGGAAGCCGGGTTGGTGACCAATTCGAGGCGCTGGCTCAGGTCGTTGAAGCCGATCATGTCGAAGTTGAGCACCCCGAGGATGCGTTCGCCCCGCTCCACTGCCTGGGTGGCGTAGGCCCGGCTGCCCCACAATCCCAGTTCCTCCCCCGAAAAGGCCACAAAGCGGATGGACCAGGGAAAGTGCTGCTCGGCCAGGACTCGGGCGCACTCCAGCACCAGAGCCATGCCAGTGGCGTTGTCGTCGGCTCCGGGAGCCGGGTCCGTGCGCCAGTCCCAGCCGCCCCGGCTGCGCAACCCGATGGCGTCGTAGTGGGCGCAGACCACGTAGTAGCCGGCGTCGGGATCGGTGCCGTAGAGGTTGCCGACCACATTGTACATGGTCGAGTCCCCCTCGCTGATCCGGAAGGGCTCGACGAAGACCGCCCCTTCGCCCAGGGAGGAGACCAGCTGGTCGCGGAGGTACTGGGTGCTGGCGTAGGTTTCAGGGCGGCGAGCGTACCGGGTGCGCCAGTTGCTGCGGTCGGCGCTGCCCAGAGCGGGGTCCTTGAGGGCCAGGCTCTCCACGTGGGACTTCAGCCGCCCCTCGTCCACTGCCCCGATCAAGTGGGTGAGGTCGAGCGCCTGGGGAGCGGCGGGTTTGGCCAGGGGGCGCTGCCAGCCCTGCAGGCTGTACTCTTCAGGCAGGGGCCAGAGGAAATGGTGGTACTCCAGGGCCTCGCCCAGCCGCGCCGAGGGCAGCCGGAGCAGGGCCCAGCCGGAGGGATCGCGGTAGACCAGGGAAGCTTGCGGGGCGAGGGGCAGATCGAGGTGGTCGGCGATGAAATAGGCTTCCCCCGGGGGGAGGCGGTCGGTGAAGAGGGGGATCAGGCCCCGGGGCTCCAAAAGGCGGGCGGCCTGCCCGTCGCCCTGGACCAGGACCAGTTGTGGGGCGAGGTAGCGGACCTGCAGGGGCTTCAGCCCCTCCAACTGCGATGGCCAAGACCAGCGGGCGCCGATGAGCAGCTGGGCCCGGACTTCAGATCCCAGCAACCACAGGCACCCCAACAGCAACCAGATCGCCGCAATCCTAGGCTTGGGCGCCACCGGGCTCCCTGGCCTGTCCCTGACCGGCATCCTGGCGTACCTGATGGAGAGCTTCCTTGAGCAAGCGGCCTGGCTTGAAATGGGTCTTGCGGCGGGCGGGGACGTAGATCACCTCGCCGGTGCGCGGATTGCGGGCCGCAGGTTTGGGGCGGGTGTCCTTGACCTGAAAGACGCCAAAGCCCCTGATCTCGATGCGCTTGCCCTCGATCAGGTTGTCACGCATGGCCACGAAGAGACTGTCGACCATCTCGGCCGTCAGGTTCTTCTTGAACCCGGTGCTTTCGCTGACGAGCAGGGCGAGTTCTTTTTTTGTGATGGTAGACAAGGAGATACCTCCTGAACTCTACAGTAATTTTGCATTTACGGTAATATCCCGCTGGAGCCGTGTCAAGACGCATTTTTGGCAGATTCATAATCGATTGAACGAGGCCGTTGCACGGCCGGTTGAGTAGAAACAAAGGTTTGTAGGTCCTCCTGGAGGTAGAAATCGGTAATGTCCCTTCGGCTCCACTTTGGCCATTTTGGCAGGTTCCGGCGCGAGGTAGTTTACCTCTGTACGGAACTCCTTGCTGAACAGGAAGATAGAATTACGCAACGTCTGCTATTGAGGCCGAGGCTACGTAATTCAGGAAATGGTTTCACTCCACTCCGGGGGACAATATGGCAGATGGCCAAAGTGGAGTTCGGGACGTGTGTTTCAAGGATCGGTCCATAGATGCCTTGGAGGTACCCGAAACGAAAGCAGTTCCTCCAAGGTCCAGAGGTGATCGGTCAGCCCTTCGGCCATCATCGGCGTGCGGGGCCGCCACTTTTTCGGCGATCCGTTCCCGTTGGTCGGTCGGGGTGGATCCAGACGCCGCTTGAGCGCGTCATGGGGCAAGCAGAAATTGAAGTAGGCATCCTCCAACGCCACCGCCGCTTCCCGCAGGTAGCGTTCTTTGGAAAAGCGAAGACGCTTTCGCGTCAGACGGCTGTTATGCAATCGGGAAGTCAAGTTATCGCGTTCCACACTATAGGTGGAGATCTGCCGACCTTCTCTCTCAGGATCGAGTCGTTGTCACACTTCTTCAGGATCTCCCCAGGTGACTTCCTCGACGATGTTCACCAACCGACCCTTGCCATCTGGCTGCTTGATGGCCCGGGCAAAGAGCACCTCCTCATTCGGTGCTCTTCGGGGCTTTTTCCATCGGGGTCCCCGATGGGTGCCTTCTTCCACTTCTTTACCCCACACCGCCCGCATCGCCGGTGGAATTGACCAATCGCCATCGGAGACCAACAGGGGCTCCTCCTTTTTCGCTCGGCGCTCCGCCACCTGGACCAGCAAGGCCTCAGCGCTCTCTTGGTCGTTTTTGCCCACCTGCGAAGCAATACGCAGCTTGGTATCGCGCTTTACTCAGCGCCACACGAAGAAGTCGCCGACCTCTTCTGAATTGTCCTCCGTGCTAAGAACTTTGAGACAAAACCCTGGAGCCATTTTTTCAACCTCTTGTTATTTCAAGCGATATGGCAATTTGCCCCTGTATCTGTAGGGGTTT
>JACPJE010000164.1 GCA_016187725.1 Candidatus Latescibacterota bacterium | reverse complement strand
GCCGGCGGCTGCTGGTGCTGCGCTGATCAGGGCCGGCCCGGGCGCAGTATCCCCTTTCCAGCCCGTTTTTTGGGGGGACCCGGCCTCGCGCCAGCCGCGCACCAGGGTGGCGCTGCGCTGACCGGCCAGGTCGTACACGGCGAGTTCGACCGCGGTATCCTCCGGCAGGTCGAAGCGGATGACCGTACCGCTGTTGAAGGGGTTGGGGTAGTTCTGCTGCAGGGCGAAACCGCGGGGACGGCGGTCGCCCTGTTCCTCGACCACGGCGGTCGGCGCCGGCAGCACCTGCCGCATCACGCGCACGTCGCTCAGGTAGAACGTGCCCTCCAGATTCCCGGTGAATCCGAGCCCTGTCAAGTCGAGGCGCTCGTCGGCCCCGAATTTCTCCAGCGGGATGGTCAGCCGCTGCCACTGCCTCGAGGTCAGATCGACCTCGGTGAGCAGATCGATAATGTTGCCCGGATACATCTGCAGGCGAAGCCGGGGGGTGCGGCCTTCTGCGACCGAAGCCGTGCCGGCGTGGAAGTCGAAGGTGAGCGCTTCGTAGCCAAAGAGAGCCGGGGTATTCGACCCGGTTCAGCCGCGTGAACTGCCACTCCTCCTGGTAGCCCCGGAGCCGGTACACATACCTCATCCGGTTGGGCGGGGTCTGCAGGCTGGCGCCCTGGAACTCGAAGCGCAGGTACTCCTGGGAGGCAGGCACCTCGAGCTGTTCCACCGGGCCGTGATGGTGTTCGGCGATCACGGCCACCAGGCGGATGGAGGGCGGGATGCGCGACGGGGTGTAGCGGGTGACACCCCCCTCGGTGGCGATCAGAATGTCGCCGTTCTTCGCCTGGATGATCTTCTGCACCAGGTTGTGGGCCAGGCCGTCCACCCGGGTGAGGTGCTGGAAGACCAGACCGTCGTACAGATTGATGCCGCCGCCCAGGGTGCCGATCCACAGAATGCCCCGGTCGTCTTCCAGCAGCGAGATGAGCTGATTATGAGCCAGGCCGTCCCTGGTGGTGAATTGACGCCACTCCTGGCCGTCGTAGCGATACAGGCCCGCCAGTTCTCGGCCGTGAAGGAGGTCCACGCCACGCCATCATACCGGCTCACCCCGCGTCCCCAGGTGGCCACCCACAGCGCGCCCTGGCGATCTTCGCGGATCGCCGTCACCGAGGCGCCCAGACGGGCGAAGGATCGCCACTGATGGCCGTCGTAGCAAACCAGTTCGCCAGACTCGGTGCCGGCCCACAGCTTCCCCTGGCGGTCCTGGTAGAGGGCGCGGACGTTATTTTCCGGCAGGCCGTCGGCCGTGGTGAAGGTGGTCCAGCTCTGGCCCTCACCCCGCGCCACGCCCCCCTTTGTGGCCATCCACAGAACGCCGGTGTGGTCCAGGAGGATATCGGCCACGTCGTCACTCGGCATTCCCTCTGCCATGGTGAAGGTGGTCCAGGTCTGACCATCGTACCGGCTCACCCCCGCGTCCGTGGCCACCCACAGCGCACCTGCGCCATCCTCGGCAAGCCGGCGCACCCGGGTCCCCGGCAGGCCGTCCTCGGCAGTGAAGAGGGTCCAGCAAGCCCCATCGTACCGGCTCACCACGGTCGGTTCACCGGGCCAGGCTCCCATGCCGAACCACATGCGGCCCTGGCGGTCTTGCAGCATGGTGCACACCCCTGCCACCGGCACCCCGTCCGACACCCCGAAGGTCTGCCACCGCCCCTGGCGGATGCCGGGACCGGCCGGCACGGTCTGGCCGCTTCCGGCCGGTACTACCCTGCCCTGGGGCAGAGGGGACGTGAGTGAGTTCTGGCGGGAAGAAACCATGCGGGGATCACTCAGGCGAGAAAGGATGGCAAGGACCTGATTTCAGCCCCAATATACCTTGCAAACCAGCCCTTCACCAAAGGTAAAAAATAGACTCTGTCCAACTTGGGCAGCAGATCGCAGCCACTTATATTTAGAGGAGTGTAAATTACTGGACTTTGCCGAAAGGGACGACAGTGAGAGAAGAGCTAGAACTGCCACTAGCGGAGATCGAAAGACGGTGTGCAGATCAATGGGTCCTGGTCGAGGAGACGACCTGGGATGAACGGGGTAATCCGACCAGAGGCAGAATCGCGGCGAGCGCTTACAAGCGGGAGGAACTAGTGTCTCCGACGCGGCGATTGCACACTCAGAATCCGGGAATTAAGACCTTTGTCTTCTATGCAGGGCCCAAAGTACTTGAAGATGTCTCTGTGATTCTATGAACCAGGAAGAGCGGGTACAGGGACATCGGGCCTACGGTGGTGTCCTGGTGGTTCCCTGTCTCCTCAACGATGCCTACCGATGCTGGTTGCTGGCTGACACCGGCGCTGCTCGTACCGTGCTGTCCAGCCAAATCGCCGAAGAGATGGAACTGGATCTGAGGCGTCCGGTGCGGCATGAGCGCATTGCTTCTGTACACCAGTTGGCCCACGTACCCGCCGTGCGAATCGACAGTCTGCAGGTCGGCAGCCGCCGAGTGCCGGGTCTGGAAGTACTGGTATGTTCTTTCCCGCCTGCTTTACGCGTGGATGGTCTATTGGGAGTCAATTTCCTGGAGCGCTTCAACCCGACTTTTGAGTTCGAGCCAGCAGCACTGGTGCTGCGCTGATCGCCGGTCGCCGTCGCCCCTGACCTAGAAATCACCCTCGATTTCAACGCCAACCTCGACTGCTAGGCCATGGGCTGGCTGCTCAAGGAGCTGCAGCGCTTCCCGGCGGCCGGCCGCTTCGAGGACACCCTGGCCGAGTTCTGGGAAGCGGACTCAGCCGAGTTCGAGCGGCTGCGGCAGCAGGCGGCCTCCGGGCCGGTGTGGGTCAAGGAATAAGCTCAGCGCAGCACCAGCAGTCGCCGGCTCTCCACCCGGTCGCCGGCCCGCAACTGGTAGAAGTAGACGCCGCTGGCCAGGGGCTGACCCGCATCGTTGCGGGCATCCCAGCGCACCTGATAGGTACCGGCGCTGCGCCAGCCGCCCACCAGCGTGGCCACCTTCTGGCCGGCCAGGTCGTACAAGGATAGTTCCACCGCGGCACCTTCGGGCAGGTCAAAGCGGATCACGGTGCCGCTGTTGAAGGGGTTGGGGAAGTTGGGAAGAAGTTGAAATCCCGCAGGTCGGGACTTGCTTTCTGCCAGCACCGCTGTGGGTTGCGCGAGATCCGTATCCCGGAGCACGAGACTTCCTTCTGGCGCCCGGACCCGGCCCGCTCCTTCCAGCAGGAGTCCACCCCAGCTCTCTCCTGGGACCAGGGCTGCCAAAACAGGGGGGCGGGATTCCAGGTCCGCCTGCGGCTCTCTGCGGTAGCGGCTCTGGTACTGGTGGATCTGGTCGGCATAGACCCGCACCTCTCCCTGGACGCGCAGTTCGCAGCGGGCCGGGTCCAGGCCGCTTTTCAGGCGGTCCACACCCGCAATGCGCACCTGGGTATTGGGATAGATGACCAGATGGCTTTTTGGGGCAATGATCAGGTCTCCCTCCACGATCACCTCGCCTGTCCAGTAGACCTCCCCGCGCGGCAGGGTGCCGGCCCAGCGGGGCTGGAGGATGTCCAGGTACAGGGCATCCCCCTGCCGCCGGATCTGGCGGATGGCCAATCCAGTGGCTGCCGCCGCAGGGTTCGCCGCTATGGCCAAGTCCGTGAAGCGGACCCCGTCGAAGGGATCAGTGGCATCCCCCTGGTTGCCGGCGTGGGCTCTGGCATACTCCTCATCATGCGCCCAGAGGTTCAGTCCGTCGCGACTTTCACCCGCTACATCCGCATAGTGTTCGTCGGCGCAGACTAGCTCCACCAGCTTGCGCTCCTCGTCATTGTTGTTCTCGCGGGTGGGGCGGATGTACCAGACGAGCAGGCCTTCAGAGGGAAGATCGCGGTTGTAGTAGTTGCTGTGGCGGACCCGGTGTTCCAAGAGCAGGTAATCCTGGGTGTAGAACTTCAGAGGTACGCCCGATTTGCGGGCAGACAAGGGGATCTTGTAGATCGAGCCCTGCCGGTGCAGGTCCAAAATCTCCAATCCCGCTGCATCCCCCTGGACCTCTACCAGCCGCTCGTTGTCCGCACCGATCCAGCCCAGCATCTCGCGGCTCCAGGCGCACAGGGGATTGGGACCATCGTCCCCGTTCCAGCCGTGGGCACCCCAGCCCATCAGCCCCCATCTGCCAATGCCGGCACTGTCATCTTCGGGCCCGGTGTAGGTGAGGTCGTACAGGTCGGGCAGGCCCAGGCCGTGGCCGAACTCGTGCGCCATGCTGCCCACAGTCTGGGAGAACGTGCCCTCCTGCAGCAGGGCGCCATGGCCGATTGTGCCGCTGAGGCGGATGGGTTGTCCGCCAGACGAGGTGTCCGCTGAGAGGTACTCCGCCTCAAACCCCAGGCCGGCGACCCCCGTGGCGTTTCCCAGGATGAAGCCACGCGGGACAGCGCACAGGTTGAGGAACACATAGTCCACAAGCCCATCGTCGTCGCCGGAATTAGGGACCCCATCCAGCCCGTCGTTGTCAAAAAGCCCGAAGTCGAGGTCCGCGTCCACCTGCTTGAGGATCTCCAGCACGAACTGCCTGTACAGGTACAGACCCTCTGATCCCGATGAGACCGGCCGGTCCGCGGCGTAGCGCCTGGGGAGGGCCGTGCCGTGGACCTGCAACTGGCCAAAGGACATGGCGCGGTAGAAGTGGGCGAAACTGCCGGGGTGGTCCGGGTCGAACAGATGGTCTGCGAAGTCCGGGACCAGGGCCGGCGCCTCACCGGCGAACTGGGCGAAGATGACCAGGACATGTACCTGGCCCTTGGCAGGCACCAGGTCATTCTGGATAGCAAGGGGTTTGGCAGCTACTCCAGCAGAGGAGGATACTGCCTGGCCGGCGCAGGAGAAGGAGGGTTCGGCCTGAGCTACCCAGACCGTTGAAAGGGCGCACAGAGCGCCTGCGAAAAAGCCAGCCGTACGCATGGGTAGACTCCCCGCGTGGGGTGGTGACCTTTTCGCGGCGCCGCGAAGCGCGTGATGGTCAGGGTTTACATCGCGCTATGCCTCCTTATCGCAAGGGATGTGCCGCCCTGGTGCAGACGCAAAAAAATCCCCCTGAACTGAAGTCCAAGGGGTTGAGTGCAAAGAAACTTAGAAAATCAGAGAGAGAATCCTTACCCAGTGGAAAGAGAAAGAAGGGGGTTCATCGTTTTTTATAAGGTCCTCTGCCAGTAAATCGACTTCAAATGATTCAACTCACAGGTTTTGCTGGTAGGTAGGTAAAGTTGTCAATATTCACAGCAGTTGTCAATATTCACAGCAAATGTGGCTCTTGACAATCAGGACTGGGGCTTACGGATGCCGTGCTTCTTGAGGCGGTATCTGAGGGTCTGGGGGTTGATCCCCAGCAATCGCGCTGCCCCCTGCTCCCCGAAGATCACCCCACCCGTGGCCTCCAACGCCCGCTCGATCAGCCGCTTCTCCTGCTCAGCCAGGGTGAGCAGCCCCTCCTCTGATCTGCCTTCTGCTCCCACCTGCAGGGCTACATCCCCCGCCTCGATGCGGTTGTTCTGACACAGCAGCACTGCCCGTTGCATCAGATGCTCCAGTTCTCGCACATTCCCCGGCCAGGGATAGCTCTGTAGCTGCACCAGCGCGGCAGGAGTGATCTGCGGCACTGGCCGGCTCAGGTGCTGCGCATAGCGCCGGGTGAAGTACTCGGCCAGCAGGGGGATGTCCTCCTGGCGTTCCCGCAAGGGTGGCAACCGCAGAGGAAACACCTGCAGCCGGTAATACAGATCCTGGCGGAACTGCCCCTCAGAAACCATCCGGGGCAGCTCTCTGTTGGTGGCCGCCACCACCCGCACATCCGCCTTCAGCGCCTCGGTCCCACCTACCCGCTCGAAGGTCTTCTCTTCCAGCAGATGCAACAGCTTCACCTGGGCCTCCAAAGGCAGATCCCCAATCTCGTCCAGGAACAGGGTGCCCCCCTGGGCCAGCTCCACCTTGCCCAGTTTGCGGGAGGCAGCCCCGGTGAAGGCCCCCCTCTCGTGGCCGAACAGCTCACTTTCCACCAGGTCTCTGGGGATGGCCCCGCAGTTGACCGGGATGAAGGGCATGCCTTTCCTGGGGCTCATCTGGTGCACGGTGCGGGCAGCCAGGCCCTTGCCCGTGCCGGTCTCGCCCAGGATGAGCACGGTCATCTGGGTGGGGGCCACCTGGGACAGTTGTGCCTGCACCTGGCGCAGGGCCTCGCTCTCGCCCAGGAACTCGCCCCCGGTCCCGCTCCGGCTCAGGGCTTCGCTCAGGGCCTCGCGCAGGGGATCCGGCACCACGCTCACCCGCACCGCGGCCGGCGCGGAGTAGTTCAGGTCCCGGTCTACCGCCTTGACTTCGAAGAGGTACTGACCCACAGGCAGGCCGGGGTATTCGACCCGGTTCAGCCGCGTGACCTGCCACTCGTCCTGGCAGCCCCGGAGCCGGTACACATACATCATCCGGTTGGGCGGGGTCTGCAGGCTGGCGCCCTGGAACTCGAAGCGCAGGTATTCCTGGGAGGCAGGCACCTCGAGCTGTTCCACCGGACCGTGATGGTGTTCGGCGATCACGGCGACCAGACGGATGGAGGGCGGGGTGCGCGACGGGGTGTAGCGGGTGACGCCCCCCTCGGTGGCAATCAGAATATCTCCGTTCTTCGCCTGCATGATCTTCTGCACCAGGTTGTGGGCCAGGCCATCCACCCGGCTGAGGTGCTGGAAGACCAGGCCGTCGTACAGGTTGATGCCGCCGCCCAGGGTGCCGACCCACAGGATGCCCCGGTCATCTTCCAGCAGCGAGATGAGCTGATTATGAGCCAGGCCGTCCCTGGTGGTGAATTGACGCCACTCCTGGGGTTCTGAACTGTACGCCGTCGTACACCCGGATGGCCCTGGGGCTTCCCAGCCACAGGCGGCCCTGCCGGTCCTGCCACATTCCGTACACATCGTCCTCCGCCAGGCCGTCCTCGGCAGTGAAATGCCTCCACCTCTCGCCATCGTACCGGCTCACCCGATTGTCCTCGCTGCTGACCCACAAGTGGCCTTCGCGGTCGAGCAGCAGCTCCTTCACCAACACCCCCCCCTGGCCATCGGCAGCGGTGAAGCAGGTCCAGCCCTCGCCGTCGTACCGGCTGACTCCCAGCGGCTGGCACCCGACCCAGATATGACCCTGGCGGTCTTCCATGATGGCCCAGATGTTGTCGTTGAGCAGGCCATCCTTCGCCGTGAAGGAAACCCACCTCTCGCCGTCGTAGCGGCTGACCCCGCCCCAGGTGGCAAACCACAATCGGCCGTGGCGATCCTCCAGCAGGGACATGACCATATTGTGCGCCAAACCGTCGGCCGTGGTGAAGCTGGTGGGTGTGTGCGGATCGTACCGGCTGAGGCCGCCGCCCACCGCGCCCAACCACAGGCCGCCCTCCCGATCTCCGGCCAGGGCGAGGATCATCTCATTGGCCAGGCCGTCGGCGGTGGTGAAGGTGGTCCAGGTCTGGCCATCGTACCGGCTGAGGCCGCGGCCGTAGGTGGCAAACCACATGCTGCCTTCGGGGTCTTCCCACAGCGCGGTCACCTGGTTTCCCGCCAGCCCG
>JACPJE010000126.1:37202-54257 GCA_016187725.1 Candidatus Latescibacterota bacterium | reverse complement strand
GTCTATCGCAAGAACGACACCTGGTGGATTGACTACTACTGCCAGGACCGGCGCTACCGGCAGAAGATCGGCAGCCGGCGCAAGGACGCCGAGGACGCTCTGAACAAGATCAAGGTGAAGATCGCAACCGGGGAATTCATCCCGCCCAGCGAAAGACAGCACCAGGAGGCCATAGGCCCCCAGGCAGTGCTTTTCAAGACTTTCGCCCAGGACGAATTCCTCCCCTGGTCTGAGCTTCACCACTCTGCCCAGCACCACAAGTCCCAGCGGAACATCCTGCGCGGGCAGCTACTCCCCTACTTCGGGGAACGCTCCCTGCACGAGATCACCCCCAAGGTGATCGAGGACTATATCAGCCAGCGCAGCCGCTCCTTCTACCTCAAGGGCAAACAGAAACGCCCGGTGAAGGATGGCACGGTCAACCGGGACATTGCCTGCATCAAGATCATCTTCCGCAAAGCTGTGGAATGGGGCAAACTGGAGGCGAACCCCGCCAGGGAGATCACCCTTTTCAAGGAGATTCCCAACCCGCCCAGGCTCTTGGAGCAGGAAGAGGTTGCCCGCCTGATCGCGGAGGTACCCGAACGCCTGAAGGCCCTGATTGCCTGCGCGGTCTATGCGGGCCTGCGGAGGGAGGAGCTTTTCCACCTGCGCTGGGAGGATCTCAACTGGAAGGCCGGGGAGTTGAACGTCATCTCGCGGGAGGAGCACCACACCAAGAACTATGAATCCCGCCGCATCCCTATGAATCCCGCCCTCTCCGAGGCCCTGAGACGCCACCTGCACCGCCTGGACAGCCCCTATGTCTTCTGCAACAAGGCGGGGAATCCTTACGACAACATTAGAAAAACCCTCGATTCAGCGGCCAAGCGAGCGAGGATTGACGACCATCTCAAGCTGCACCAACTGCGGCACGCCTTCTGCTCCCATGCCCTGATGCAGGGAATAGACCCCAGGACCGTGCAGAAGTGGATGGGGCACCGGGATCTGAAGACGACGCTCGGGTACGCCCACGTTTCACCGGACCACGAGAAGGCCGCGATTCAGCGCCTGCGCTACGGTCTTGGTCACCAGGTGGACACCATAGCGGGGCAGGCATGAAAAAAGAACCTGCAGGAAGAAGGGCAATCTTCTCTGTAAGTGTTTGTCGCTTAAAAAGGTGCGAGTGGTGCCCTCGGCGCGACTCGAACGCGCGACCCACAGATTAGGAATCTGTTGCTCTATCCTGACTGAGCTACGAGGGCGTCCCTCTGCTCCGGGAATCCTGGGTGGAGGTTGTTCAGCGAGACGGAACAAAAAGAGAATAGGAAACTTCCCATGCTCAGTCAACTGAGGAAACCCAAAAAAATACCCGCAATGTTGACATTAGTTCCGGACAGTCCTATTTTTGATCTTTATTTTGTCAGCTACCTCCTGGGAACCTTACTCTTTAGAAGAATGATATGGCCCAGATTTTCCGCCGCAGTGCCAACATCCAGACCAAAGTCCTCATCACCACCACCCTTGTCATCATCACCATCCTGCTCGGCATCCTCCTGAACATCAACCGCCTCTACTACGTGAGCCACGTCAATATTCCCAAGGACCAGCCGGTCGCCTTCAGCCACAAACACCACGTCACCGGCATGGGCATCGATTGCCGCTATTGCCACACCACGGTCGAAACCTCGGCTTTCGCCGGCATCCCGCCCACTGAGACCTGCATGAGCTGCCATTCCCAGATCTGGACCGAGGCCCCCATCCTCGAGCCGGTGCGGGCCAGCCTGCGCACCAACACCCCGCTGCAGTGGACCCGGGTCCACGATCTGCCCGATTTCGTCTACTTCAACCACGGCATCCATATCAGCAAGGGCGTCGGCTGCCAGACCTGCCACGGCCAGGTCGACCAGATGCCCCTGATGTGGAAGGTCAACACCCTGAACATGGAATGGTGCCTCGAATGTCACCGGAACCCGGCGCTCTTCCTCCGGCCCCGTGACCAGGTCTTCAACATGCAGTATACCCCTCCCGCCAACCAGGAGACGCTGGGCAGACAACTCGTCGCCGAGTACCATGTCCAGACCAGCCAACTCACCAATTGCTCGATCTGCCATAGATGAGAGACGAAGAGTTCACCCGCAAGAGTCTGGACCCGGGGGAGCTGCGCGTTCGCCTGGAGCAGGCCAAGGGCCCGGAGTACTGGCGCAGCCTCGACGAAATGGCCGGCACCGCCGCCTTCGCGGAGATGGTGCAGCGCGAATTTCCCGAACAGGCCTCCGAGTTGTCCGATCCGGTCAGCCGGCGCAATTTCCTCAAATTGATGAGCGCCTCCCTGGCCTTTGGCGGCCTGGCCTCCTGCACCGTCCAGCCGCCCGAGAAGATCGTCCCCTACGTGCGCGCCCCGGAGGACCTCATCCCCGGCAAACCCCTCTTCTACGCCTCGGTCTCCACCCTGGGCGGAGTGGCCACCGGCATCCTGGTCGAAAGTCACCTGGGGCGGCCCACCAAGATCGAGGGCAATCCCCAGCACCCGGCCAGCCTGGGCGCCACCGACGCCGCCACCCAGGCCTCCATCCTCACCCTCTACGATCCAGACCGGGCCCAGGCGGTCACCAATGCCGGGCGCCTCAGCACCTGGGACACCCTGGTCCAGCAGCTCAACCAGGCTCTGGAGGCCCAGCGCCCCAAGGGCGGGGCGGGCCTGCGCCTGCTCACCGAGACCATCACCTCTCCCCTCCTGGGCGACCAGATCGACACCCTGCTGACCGAATTCCCCCAGGCGGTCTGGCACCAGTACGAGCCGGGGAACAAGGACCAGGCCCAGCGCGGGGCGCAACTGGCCTTCGGCGAGCCGGTCAATACCTATTGCGACCTGAGCCAGGCCGCGGTCATCCTCTCGCTGGACGCCGATTTCCTCAACAGTGGTCCGGCCAGCGTGCGCTATGCCAAGCAGTTCGCCGCCGGCCGCCGGGTGAGCGAAGGCCCTGTCCAGATGAACCGCCTGTACGTGGCCGAGAGCACGCCCACCCCTACCGGCAGTCTGGCGGATCACCGCTTTGCCCTGCGCCCCTCCCAGATCGAGGCCCTGGCCTTTGCCCTGGCCCAGCAGCTGGGGGTGGAGTTCCAGGCCGAAGGCGCCCTGCCCTCCTTTGAGGCCAGCTGGCTCGAAGCCTTGGTGAGCGACCTGCAAAAAGCCCCCGGCCGCAGCGCCATCATCGCCGGCGACCATCAACCACCGGCGGTCCACGCCCTGGTCCACGCCCTCAACCAGGCCCTGGGCAACGTGGGCGCCACGGTCTTCCACACCTACCCGGTCGCGGTCAAGGCCATCGACCAGCACCAGTCGCTGGCCGAACTGGCCGCGGCGATGAATGCCGGCCAGGTGGAGGTGCTGCTCATCCTGGGCGGCAATCCGGTCTATACCGCCCCGGCCGACCTCAATTTCGGCCAGGCCCTGCGCCAGGTGCCTCTCAGCGTGCACCTGGGCCTGTACGAGGACGAGACCTCCCAACTGTGCCACTGGCACGTGGCCGAATCCCACTTCCTCGAAGCCTGGGGGGATGCCCGCAGCTTCGACGGCACCGCCTCCATCGTCCAGCCCCTCATCGAGCCGCTCTACAACACCAAGTCCGCATACGAGGTGCTCTCCACCCTCATCGGCCAGGTCGGCCGGCCGACCTATGATGTCCTGCGCGAATACTGGAGTCTGCAGGCCACTGATCCGGATTTCGAGACCTACTGGAAGGTGTCCCTCCACGATGGTCTGCTGGCCGGCACCGCCTCCCAGCCCCTGCCGGTAATCCTGAATAAGCCCCTGCTCATTCCCGCCCAGGCGCGCGGCCCCCAGCCCCAGGGTCTAGAACTGGCCCTGCGCCTGGACGCCAATCTCTGGGACGGCCGCCACGCCAACAACGGCTGGCTGCAGGAACTTCCGCGCCCCCTCACCCGGCTGATGTGGGACAACGCGGTCCTGCTCAGCCCGGCCACGGCCTCGCGCCAGGGGCTGAACAGCCAGCAGCTGGTCGATCTGGAGGTCCAGGGCCGCCGGCTCCAGGTGCCGGTGTGGATCCTCCCCGGCCAGGCCGAGGACACCCTGACCCTCCATCTGGGGTACGGCCGCACCCAGGCCGGCAGGGTGGGCAATGGCGTCGGCTTCAACGCCTATGCCCTGCGCACCAGCGACGCCCCCTGGCACAGCGCCGGGCTGAAGGTCAATAAGACCTTCAGCACCTATGCACTGGCCTGCGTCCAGGACCACCACAGCATGGAGGGTCGGCATCTGGTGCGCTCGGCTTCCCTGGAGGAATTCCGGCACAACCCGCATTTCGCCGCGGAGGAGGTGGAGGACCCGGCACCCGAGTTCTCGCTCTACCCGACTGACGAACACAAAATGGACGCCCCCAACGCCTGGGGCATGGTCATCGACCTGAGCGCCTGCATGGGCTGCAACGCCTGCACCGCGGCCTGCCAGGCCGAGAACAACATCCCGGTGGTGGGCAAGGAGCAGGTGCTCAACGGCCGCGAGATGCACTGGATCCGCATCGACCGCTACTTCAAGGACGACGCGGACGACCCGGAGATCTACCACCAGCCGGTGCCCTGCATGCACTGCGAAAAGGCCCCCTGCGAAGTGGTCTGCCCGGTGGGGGCCACGCTGCACGACGAGGAGGGCCTCAACGCGATGATCTACAACCGCTGCGTGGGGACCCGCTACTGCAACAACAACTGCCCCTACAAGGTGCGGCGCTTCAACTTCTTCCAGTACGTGGACCGGGACACCCCCAGCCTCCAGCTCCAGCGCAACCCCGATGTCACGGTGCGCTCCCGGGGCGTGATGGAGAAGTGCACCTATTGCGTGCAGCGCATCAACGCCGCCCGCATCGAGTCCAAGAAGGCCGACCGCCCCATCGCCGACGGCGAGATCCTCACCGCCTGCCAGCAGGTCTGCCCCACTGGCGCCATTGTCTTCGGCAACCTCAAGGATAAGGGCAGCCAGGTGGCCGCGCTCAAGGCCAGCCCGCTCAATTATGGTATTCTCACTGATCTTAACACCGCCCCACGCACCACCTATCTGGCCCGGGTGAAAAATCCCAACCCGGAGATCTCCGAGGGTTAATATGAGCGAGGTATCAGAAAAGGCTTACCAGCCCCCGGCGCCGGTGCTCTCTGCGGGGCAATCCTACGCCTCCGTCACCGCCAAGATCAGCGACATCGTCCTCACCCCGCGCACCCCCGTGGGCTGGGCGATGGGCTTTCTCGTCGCCTTTTTCTTCTTCCAGGTCTTTCTCATCTCCATCTCCTATCTGGTCTACGAGGGCCTGGGCCTCTGGGGCCTCAACAACCCGGTGGGCTGGGGATTCGCCATCGTCCACTTTGTCTGGTGGATCGGCATCGGCCACGCCGGCACCCTGATCTCCGCTATCTTATTACTGCTGCGACAGCAGTGGCGCAACGCCATCAACCGCTTCGCCGAAGCCATGACCATCTTCGCGGTGATGTGCGCCGCCGTCTTCCCCATCTTCCACACCGGCCGCCCCTGGCTGGCCATCTACTGGCTGCTGCCCTATCCCAACTCCATGAGCATCTGGCCCCAGTTCCGCAGCCCGCTGATGTGGGACGTCTTTGCGGTCTCCACCTATTTCAGTGTCTCGCTGATCTTCTGGTACCTGGGCCTGATCCCGGACCTGGCCACCTTGCGCGACCGGGCCAGGAACCGCATCGTCCAGGTCTTCTACGGGGTGCTCTCCTTGGGCTGGCGCAATTCGGCGGCCCACTGGCACCGCTACGAGATGGCTGCCCTGCTGTTGGCCGGTCTTTCCACCCCGCTGGTGCTCTCGGTGCACAGCATCGTCAGTTTCGACTTCTCCACCAGCCTGGTCCCCGGCTGGCACACCACCATCTTCCCCCCCTATTTCGTGGCCGGCGCGGTGTACGCCGGTTTCGCCATGGTGCTCACCCTGGGGATCCCCATCCGCAAGTTCTACAAACTGGAACAGGTCATCACCGAGCGCCATCTCAACAACATGGCCAAGGTGATGCTGACCACCGGGCTGATCGTGGCCTACGGGTACTTCATGGAATCCTTCATGGCCTGGTACAGCGCCAGCACCTGGGAACAGTTCATGATGAAGAACCGCCAGACCGGCCCCTACGGCGGGTACTACTGGATGCTGATCCTGTGCAACGTCGTCGTCCCGCAGTTGCTGTGGTCCAAACGCTGTCGCCTGAGCCCGGTTTGGCTGATGGTCGTCTCGATGTTCATCAACGCGGGCATGTGGCTGGAGCGCTTTATCATCGTGATCACCAGCCTGCACCGCGACTTCATGCCCTCCTCCTGGGACCTGTACAGCCCCACCAAATGGGACTGGGCCCTGTACCTGGGCACCTTTGGCCTCTTCTTCACCTGCTTCTTCCTCTTCATCCGCGTGCTGCCGATGATCGCCATCGCCGAGATCCGCACTCTGGTTCCCGAGAGCGAAAAGGGCAAAAGCTGAACTATGGATGCGCCGAAGAACCCTCCCGCCCCCTATGGCCTGTTGGCCGAATTTGACGGCCCCGATGAGCTGCTGGCCGCTTCCAGGCGGACCCACGAGGCGGGGTACCGCAAGATCGATGCCTTCTCGCCCTTTCCGGTGCACGGCTTGGACGAGGCCATCGGGGTGAAGCGGACCCGACTTCCCTATCTGGTGCTGACTTTCGGCTTGCTGGGCGCCCTTACCGGCCTAACCTTGCAGTACTGGGTCTCGGCCATCCAGTACCCGCTCAATATCGGCGGCCGGCCCTTCTTCAGTTGGCCCTCGTTCATCCCCATCACCTTCGAGTGCGGCATCATCGGCGCCGCCTTCAGCGCGGCCATCGGCATGATCCTGGCCAACAAGCTGCCCATGCCCTACCATCCGCTTTTCAACGTGGCGGCCTTTGCCCGGGCCAGCCAGGACCGCTTCTTCCTGTGCGTCGAATCCACCGACCCGCTCTTCGACCCGGAAAAAACCCGGACCTTTCTTCAGAGTCTGAATCCACACGAGGTGTTTTGCGTTGACCCCTGAAACCAGAACCCGCGCCCGCCGCTGGCTGAAACAGGGAACGCTCCTCTCCCTGCTGCTCCTCCCCGGCTGCGAACTGCGCCAGGCCATGTACAACCAGCCCAGGTACAAGGCCCTAGGGGCCAGCAGTTTCTTTGCCGACGGCCGCTCGGCCCGCAACCCGGTGGCCGGCACCATCGCCCAGGGCCAGTTGCGCCTCGACAAGCATTTCTACGAGGGTAAGGCAGACACCGGCCTGGCGACCACCCTGCCCATGCCCCTCACCAGGGAACTGCTCGACCGGGGCCACCAGCGCTTCGACATCTACTGCTCCCCCTGCCACGACCGCACCGGCCGGGGCAACGGCATGATCGTCCAGCGCGGACTCAAGCGGCCGCCTTCCTATCATCAGGACCGCCTCCGGCAGGCTCCGGTGGGCTATTTCTTCGACGTGATGACCAACGGTTTCGGGGTGATGCCCAGCTACGCTTCGCGCATCACTCCCCAAGATCGCTGGGCCATCGCCGCGTACGTGCGGACCTTGCAGTTCAGCCAGAACGCCTCCTTCGACCAACTGCCGGCAGAGGATCAAAGGCAACTTCGATGAATCGCGAAATCGCAGAGCAGACCGCCGCACTCCGCCCCTATTTCGACCGCCTCCAGAAGCGCGCCTTCACGGTGGGCGGGATCGGGCTGGTCATCCTGGCCATCGCCGCCGTTGTGGACCCCCCCCAGTTCTTCCGCTCCTACCTGCTGGGCTTTCTCTTCTGCATGGGCCTGCCCATGGGCAGCCTGGGCATCCTGATGCTGCACCACCTGGCGGGCGGCACCTGGGGCTTTGCCATCCGCCGCCTGCTGGAAGCCGCCGCCCGCACCGCGCCGCTGGTCCTGGTCTTCTTCATCCCGGTGCTGCTGGGGATGCACGAACTCTACGAGTGGACCCATGCCGATGTGGTGGCCAAAGATCCGGTCCTCATCCAGAAGAGCGGGTACCTGAACCTCCCCTTCTTCCTGTTCCGGTCCGCCGGCTATTTCGCCATCTGGCTCACCCTCTCCTACCTGCTCAACAAGTGGTCCGCCCAGCAGGACCAGACCACCAATACCGCGCCCACCCGGCGGATGCAGTTGCTCAGCGGCCCGGGCATCATCCTCTTCATGTTGAGCATGACCCTGGCCTCGGTGGACTGGGTGATGTCCCTGGAACCCCACTGGTTCTCCACCATCTATGGGCTCATCTTCATCATCGGTCAGGGGCTGCTGACCTGGACCTTCATGACCATCGTGGCGGTCCGCCTCTCAGAGAAGAAACCCCTGTCGGCGCTGATCACCAACCAGCGGCTGCGCGACCTGGGCACCCTGACCCTGGCCTTTGTGCTCTTGTGGACCTACACCTCCTTCTCGCAATTGCTGATCATCTGGTCGGCCAACCTGCCCGAAGAGATCACCTGGTACATGACCCGCCTGCACGGGGGCTGGCGCATCCTGGGCGTCCTGCTGATGCTCTTCCACTTTGGGGTGCCCTTCCTGCTGCTCATCTCCAGCCAGATCAAGGCCAAGGTCCGCGCCCTCACCGCCATCGCCTCCGGGCTGATCGTCATGCGCCTGGTCGACCTCTACTGGATCACCGCCCCGGCCATGCACCACTCGGGTCTGCAGCCCCACATCCTCGATCTGGTCGCCCCCCTGGCGCTGGGCGGCATCTTCGTGGGCGCCTTCTTCTGGCAGCTCAAGAACCGCAACCTCGTCGCCCTCAACGACCCGCGTTTTCCCGACCTGATCGGCAAGGATCACGGACCTCACCATGGATAAGCACGCGCACAGTCCTGCCGGGCATCCTGCCTCCCATCCCGGCTACGAAGTCACCGACGTCCACCCCAGTTCGCTGGCCAAGACCGCCGCGATGCTGGGCGGGCTGGTGTTTTTCTCCATCGTGGCCATGGTGGTGCTCTACAAGGTCTTCGATTATTACCAGCCCAGGGCCGACAAGCCCCGCCATCCGCTGGCGGACAGCCGCTATGTATCCTCCGCGCCCAAGCTCCAGCCCGACCCCCCGGCCCTCAAGGAGGAATTGAGGACGGTCGAGAACCAGGTGTTGACCACCTACGACTGGACGGACAAGGAAAAAGGGCTGGTGCGCATTCCCATCGAGCGCGCCATCGAGTTGGTCGCCCAGCAGCAGAAACTACCGGTGCTGAAGGCCACCGAAGCCGCCCTCCCCTCAAAGCCATGACCAGCGCCCGCCATAGAACTTCACTACTGCAGCCAGCCCTGCTGGTGCTGCTGCCGCTCTGCCTGCTGGCCGGCACCGCCCTCCAAGCCCAACTGCTCAGTAAGGAACAGATCGACAAGATCGGCATCGACCAGCACCTCGACGAGCAATTGCCGCTGAACCTGACCTTCGCCGACGAGCAGGGTCGGCAGGTGCAACTGGAGCAGTACTTCGGCTCAAAGGCGGTGGTACTCACCCTGGTCTACTACGAGTGCCCCATGCTCTGCACCCAGGTGCTCAACGGCCTGGTCCGCACCCTGCGCATGCTCCCCTTTGAGATGAGCCGGGACTACGAGGTGGTCACGGTCAGCTTCGACCCGCGGGAGACCCCGCAGTTGGCGGCGGCCAAAAAGACCGAATACACCAAGGCCCTGGCCAAGCCCGGCACCGAAGCGGGCTGGCACTTTCTGACCGGCACCCAGGATCAGATCGACCAGTTGGCCAGGGCCGTCGGTTTTCGCTACGAGTTCGACGAGCGCACCGACCAGTACATCCACGCCGCCGGCATCGTGGTGCTCACCCCGACCGGCAGGCTGGCGCGCTATTTCTACGGGGTCGAATTTTCGCCCAAGGACCTGCGCCTGGGGCTGATCGAAGCCGCCAATGAGCGGATCGGCAGCCCGGTGGACCAGTTCCTGCTGCTGTGTTTTCACTACGACCCGGCCAGCGGCAAGTACACCCTGGCCGTGCTCAATTCCCTGCGCATCGCCGGTGGCCTGACCTTGATCGCGCTGGCCGCCTACCTCGTCACGGCCCTGAGGCGCGAACGGCGGAACCGGCGGCGGGGATTGACCGTAAACCATCACTAGCGGCTCGCGAGGACGACTATCGATGCCCAAAGAGTGGTATTCCCTGCTTCCCGAACAAGCCTCGACCTTTGCCTGGCAGGTGGATGCCCTGTACCTCCTGCTGACGGGGTTGTCCGTCTTTTTCACGGTCGCCGTCGTCGCGGTACTCATCTATTTTTGCGTCAAGTACCGCCGGCGATCCGCCGAGGAGCGCCCCGCGCCCATCCACGGCAACATCACCCTGGAACTGGCCTGGTCCATCATCCCCACCTTCATGGCCATCGGCGTCTTTGCCCTGGGCGCCAACCTCTTCTTCACCATCTACCACACCCCAGCCGACGGCATCGACATCTACGTGGTGGGCAAGCAGTGGATGTGGAAGATCCAGCACCCCGAAGGCAAGCGCGAGATCAACACCCTGCACGTGCCGGTCAACCAGACCATCCGCCTGACCTTGACCTCCGAGGACGTGATCCACAGCTTTTATATCCCGGCCTTCCGCACCAAGAAGGACGCGGTCCCGGGACGCTACAACACCATGTGGTTCGAGGCCACCAAGGTGGGCGAGTACCACCTCTTCTGCGCCGAGTACTGCGGCACCCAGCATGCGGGCATGATCGGCACGGTTTATGTCATGGAGCCGGAGGACTACCAGCGCTGGCTGACCAGCACCTCAGCCGGGGGCGAGGCGACCGGTCAGAGCATGGCCCAACTGGGAGAGCAGCAGTTCCAGCAGCTGGGCTGCCTGACCTGCCACAAGACGGAACCGGGCGGCCGCGGTCCGATCCTGACCGACGCCTTTGGCAAGCCGGTGGAGCTGGCTTCGGGCGAGACGGTGACGGTGGACGAGGCCTACGTGCGCGAGTCCATCCTGACCCCGACCACCAAGGTGGTCAAGGGTTTCCAGCCCATCATGCCGGCTTTCCAGGGGCAGGTCAGCGAGGAGACCCTCACCCAACTCGTCGAATACGTGAAGTCCCTGAGCGCAGCGAAAAAATAAGGCGAGGTAAGACAGATGAGCACCCTTATCGCCCAGGCCACTGCCCAGACCACTGAGGGGCATGGCGAAACCGAGAACTACCTCAACGCCGCCTACGGTTTCAAGTCCTGGTTACTCACCCTGGACCACAAGCGCATCGGCGTTCTCTACCTGGTGTGCATCACCGCGATCTTTCTCCTGGGGGGACTCTTTGCCAGCCTGATCCGCGCCGAACTGATGACCCCCCAGGGGGATCTGGTCGAAGCCGAGACCTACAACAAGCTCTTCACCCTGCACGGGGTGTTGATGATCTTCTTCTTCCTGATCCCCTCGGTGCCCTCGGTGCTGGGCAACTTTGTCATGCCGATCATGATCGGCGCCAAGGACGTGGCCTTCCCCCGCCTGAACTTGTTGAGTTGGTACATGTTCGCCAGCGGCGCGGTGCTGGCGCTGGTGTCCATGGTCCTGGGCGGGGTGGACACCGGCTGGACCTTCTACACCCCCTACAGCAGCACCTATGCCAACAGTTACGTGGCCCTGGTGGTATTCGGGGTCTTCCTCAACGGCTTCTCCTCCATCCTGACCGGAGTGAACTTCATCGTCACCGTGCACAAGATGCGCGCCCCGGGTATGACCTGGTTCCGCCTGCCCCTCTTCGTCTGGGCCCAGTACGCCACCAGCATGATCATGGTGCTGGGCACCCCGGTGGTGGCCATCACTCTGCTGCTGGTGGGTCTGGAACGCCTCTTCCACATCGGCATCTTCGACCCGCGCTACGGCGGTGATCCCATCCTCTTCCAGCACCTGTTCTGGTTCTATTCCCACCCGGCGGTGTACATCATGATCCTGCCTGGCTTCGGGATCATCAGCGAACTCATCGCCTGTTTCTCGCGCAAGGCCATCTTCGGCTACTCCTTCGTGGCCTTCTCCAGCCTGGCCATCGCCGTGCTGGGCTTCCTGGTCTGGGGACACCACATGTTCACCACCGGCCAGTCGATGTACGCCAGCATGGTCTTCTCCTTCATCACCTTCTTCATCGCCGTGCCCACCGCGGTCAAGATCTTCAACTGGACGGCCACTCTCTATAAGGGGTCCGTCTCGATGGAATCGCCCATGCTCTACGCCCTGGGCTTCGTCGGGCTCTTCCTGATCGGCGGCCTGACCGGGCTCTTCCTCTCCACCCTGGGCACCGACATCCACCTCCACGACACCTACTTCGTGGTGGCCCACTTCCACTACGTCATGGTCGGCGGCATGGTGATGGCCTTCCTGGGCGGCCTGCACTTCTGGTGGCCCAAGATCACCGGCCGCATGTATCCCGAACCCCTGGGCAAGGTGAGCGCCGCGCTGGTCTTCATCGGCTTCAACCTGACCTTCTTTCCCCAGTTTCTCATGGGGTACCTGGGCATGCCGCGGCGCTACTACACCTACCCGCCCGAGTTTCAGATCTATCACATCATGTCCACGGCCGGGGCCACGGTGCTGGGGCTGGGCTATGGCCTGCTGATCACCTATTTCATCTGGTCGCTCTTCAAGGGCCCCAAGGCCCCGGCCAATCCCTGGTCCGCCAAGGGCCTGGAGTGGATGATCCCCTCCCCGCCGGTGGTCAGCAACTTCGAATCCACCCCGGTAGTGACCTGGGAGGCCTATCCCTACGAACAGCCGGACCAAGAGCCGGCCGAGCAGGAACACGCCTACACTGAGAAGCAGGAGGAGCACCTTGTCTGACACCCATAGCAGCGCCCTGCACCACCAGTTCGACAGCCTCGAACAGCAGTACTCGGCTGCGAACATGGGGATGTGGGCCTTCATCGTCCAGGAGATCCTGTTCTTCGGCGGCATGTTCGGCGCCTACACGGTGTACCGCAACGAATACCACGACGCCTTTGTCGAGGGCAGCCATCATCTGGACATCAGCCTGGGGACCTTCAACACCGCGGTGCTGATCGGCAGCAGCCTCACCATGGCCATGGCGGTGCGCCACGCGCAGCAGGGACACAAGGAAGGGATCTTCCGCTGGATCATCGGCACCATGACCCTGGGCCTGACCTTCCTGGGGGTCAAGGTCATCGAGTACAGCGAAAAATACCACCATCACCTGGTCCCCGGCTCCTCCTTCCACTACGAAGGCGCCCACGCCGGCCCCATGAAGATCTTCTACTCCCTGTATTTCTGCATGACCGGGATGCACGCCCTGCACATGATCATCGGCATCGGCATCATGCTCTGGCTGCTGCCCAAAGTCCGGCGGGGAATCTACACCGCCGAATACTTCACCCCCATCGAGAACTTCGGCCTGTACTGGCACTTCGTCGACATTGTCTGGATCTTCCTCTTTCCCCTGCTCTACCTCATCGGCGGGAGGCACGGCTGATGTCACAGCACCATATCGTCCCTATCACCGTCTATGTCCGCGTCTTTCTGACCCTGCTGGCGATGACCGCGCTCACCGTGGCAGTGGCTTATGTGAATCTGGACTGGGGCAACACCCCGGTCGCCCTGGGTATCGCCCTCTTCAAAGCCAGCATCGTCATTCTCTTTTTCATGCACGTGCGCTACAACACCCCGGTGATGTGGCTCTTTGCCGCCGCCGGCTTCTTCTGGCTGCTCATCCTGCTGGTCCTGACCATGCAGGACTACGCGACCCGCGGCTGGGAAGGCCCGCCGCCCGTGGAGTTTCTCAAAAACGCCACTGCCCCTTTCTGAAACAAAAAAACCTCCGGCATTCGCCGCAGGCCGACAAACCCACCCCTGGTCCCCGTGGACCAGGGGTTTTTTCAGAGGTTGCTCAGGCGCGCTCTGCGAGCAGGGCGCGCCCTCGGTACAGGTCAGCGCACTGCCGGCACAGTCCCTGGCTGGGATGCCAGGTGGGAAAATGCGCCATCACCCGCGCCACCAGGGAGGCGGGCAGGTCCTCGGGGCGAGGCTCGAAATCGCAGGAGGGGAAGTTGCACAGGGAGCAGCGCCGGTCGGTCACCTCCTTCAACCCCAGCGCCTGCACCGGATCGCGGGCACAGGACACCAGATCGGCATGGCAATGGCCGGACTGGTCGAAATAGCGGGCAAAATAGCGCTCCAGGTCAGGGCCGAGCATAGGAAAAGCGCGGGCAAAATCCTGAAATCGGCGCACCCGCACCCCCGCCGGGGCGCGCCCCTCCCGCGTCAGCCGGCCGTCGATGAGGGCATCCCACAAAACCCGGTACCGGTCCTGCACCAGGCGTCTGGCCATGCCCTCTTCGGGGACGTGCAACTCCGGCTCATAGCCGAAGTCAGGGTCGAGCATGTCGGCGACGTGCAGGAATTCGTGGCGCAGCAGGCCCAGCAACTGCCCGGAATCCAGCAGGGATTCGGGCCGCAGCTGCACCCCGATGGACCGGCCTTCGGAACTGACGAAGAGTTCGGCCCCCTCCTCCTTTTTTGAGCGGGCACGGACCACGGCACAGCGCCGGGTCTGCTGTCGCAGGATCGGCCGTTCCCCCAGGGCGTCCGCCAGCGGCTGGCACAGCCCCAGGCGCTGGAACCACTGGCCGTGGAAGGTGCGGAAGGCCTGATCCCTTTCATCGGGATCGCCCAGCTCATAGAGCTGATCCCTGACCTGGCGGAACTCGCCCTCCTCTGGATGGCCAGGCAAGGCCCGCAGCACCGCCTCCTCCACCAGGCAGGCGTCGTAGTCGACGCGGAAATCGCTCACGGGTTCTCGCCCTGCTCCTCTATCTGCAGCAGGCTGGATTCCGCGCCGCAGGCCATGGGCACCTCATCGGGCTCCGGGGGCCGCAACTCCAGGTGGGCCGGCCCCACGGGCAGGCCCAGGCTTCGGCACTCCCCTTCGAGGAACACGGCGCAGAACTGGCCCAGCACGCCGTAGAATCCCCCGTCCTCCCGGGCCAGTTTGTGCCCCACCGCCGGCCCGAAACGCCCCAGATGGTCCCTGAGGAAGAGGCGCTGGGCCCTGCAGGTCTGCTCCAGCATGTCGTCGTCGCCCTGCTCCAGGGCATAGGCCTCCTTGCGGCAGAGGAAGGCGAGGAACTCGCACTCGCAGGCGATGTGGTCCACCCGCTGGTGTTGTTCCCGCTCCAATACCAGGCCGAAGGCCCGCAGGAAGCCGGCGATATCCGCCATTTCCTGGGGCTGGAGGAAGAGGGCGTCGGTGCCGTACTCGGTCTCGTAGGGTGGCACCCGGCCCCGCGAGGTATGGCCGAAGAGCAGCCGGAAGCGCTGGGGCAGCTCTTCCACCTCCCGGGAGTCCCTGGCCAGTTCCCGCACCTGGTCGCCCAACTCGGCGTCGAGCAGGAAGGCAGCTTCGGCCAGAGCCGCGCTGCCCGCGGCAGAGGCAAGCCGGTCCGCCACTTCCCGGTCGGGGGCGCAGAAGCCCAGGGCCAGAGCTTCGTAGATCAGACTTCGGCACAGGGCGATTTCTGTTTGACTGTATACGCTATCCACTGAATTCTACCTCACCCCCTGGCCCCCCTCTCCGACACGGAGAGGGGATAAAAGCAACTCCTTTTCCTCGCAAGAACACCCGCTCCCCCTCTCCTTCAGGAGAAGGGGCAGGGGGGTGAGGTCAGATGGAATTCAGACGTTCCGGGGGCCGCACGTGCACCGGCTCGTCGATGGTGGTCCTGAACAGTTCCTGACCCTTCTTGCCAAAGGCGATGATGGTGTCGTTGTAGATGGTGACCGGCCTGCCCCGCAGTTCCCCCTCGTAGATCCTGGGTCCTTCCTCGATCTCGTAGCGGAAGATGATGCGGTTGGAGCGGCGGAAGAGCTGCAGCACCGCCAGGAGTTCGCGGTCGGGATGGGCATAGCGCTCGATGGCGTGATCCACCCCCGGCCCGAACATCTGGTAGAGGTGCTGCTTGGGCACCCAGCGGGGCGGGATGTAGTAGCCGTTGGGCTCGGTGCCGAATTGCGGGTACAGGGGCAGGGCCACCTTGGCCACGTGCACCAGGTAATAGAGCGGGTGCTGCCGGTCCTCGGCCCAGACCCCGTCCTGGTTCATCTTCACCAGTCCCTGCATGCGGATCTGGCCGATGCAGGCGGCCATGCAACGGGTCTCCATGGGTTCCCCGTCGCTTTCGGGATCAGTGCCCTCCACCCGGGGGTAACAGGCGATGCACTTTTCGGAGATCCGGGTATTGCCGCGATACATCACCTTCTTGTACGGGCAGGCCTCCACGCACTTGCGGTACCCGCGGCACTCGGCCTGGTCCACCAGCACGATGCCGTCCTCCGGGCGTTTGTAGATGGCCTGGCGCGGACAGGCGGCCAGGCAGGCCGGGTAGGAGCAATGGTTGCAGATGCGGGCCAGGTAGAAGAACCAGCTGTTGTGTACCGGCAGGCGCTCCCCGCCGCCCATCTTGTAGTTGTCGCGCTGCCCTCTCTTGCCCAGCGGGTTGTCCTCGTACAGGTTGGGCGAATTCCACTCCTCGTCCGTGGGCAGGTACCCCAGCACCCGGGAACTGTCTGGCTTGAGGGAGGTGTCGCGGCCTTCGAAGACGGTCTTGCCGGCAAACTCGCCGTAAGGCTTTTCGGGATCTCCCCCAGCCGGTCCCTTCCAGACCTGCCCGCCCGGGTTGGCCTCCTCCAACAACTGCAGGGTCTTCATGTCCCAGTGATGCGGGTACCCGCCGTACGGCTTGGTCTCCACATTGGCCCACCACATGTGCTCCTGGCCCTTGTTGAAGGTCCAGGTCGACTTGCAGGCCATGGTGCAGGTCTGGCAGGCGATGCAGCGGTTGATGTTGAAGACAAAGGCGAACTGCCGCTCGGGGTACGCCGCCTCGTAGGGGTAGTTCATCTGGCGGCCCAGGTGCCAGTTGTAGACCATGGTCGTTCTCCTCGAATTTTTCTATTGCCAAAATTCCCGGTAGGGGCGCATGGCCATGCGCCCCTACGAAGGCATCTCGATATGCAGCAGTTCCTCTGCCTCCGGCGCATCCTGGTCCACCCAGCGGCAGCGTCCCCACAGGCCGACGCATTCGCCGACGATCCTGGCGATCTCCTCCTCCCCCAGGGCCC
>JACPJE010000126.1:0-37183 GCA_016187725.1 Candidatus Latescibacterota bacterium | reverse complement strand
AGGGCCCGGATCTGCGCGGCCGGGTGCCCCAGCCGCGCGAACTCCTCGGCGAAGACGTAGGCCATGTCCCGGGTGGCTTCGATATCCCCGGGCAGGGTTACCCCGACGAAGAGCATCGGATCGGTGGCATCTGGCTCGTGGTAGGGCATAGTGCTCTCCTCGAAAAAATGGGCGCCACGTAGGGGCGCACGGCCGGGCGCCCCTACAGAAATCCTTCACCCCTGCCGGATGCTGACCAGTTCCCCCGCCAAATATCTCTTCATGAACTCGCTCTCGTTGTCGGGCGTGAAGCCGGTGGTGGCCACCGCCCACACCCCCACCCCACCCATACCGCCGTCCTCGGCCTTGGTCACCCGCACCAGGGCCTCCTTGGGCACGGTGTTGACCGCGTGGTTGTCGGCTTCCCCGCCGAAGAGGAAACCCACCGCAGCCTTGGTTTTGTGGAAGAGGGTGTCGGTCTGGTGCATGGGCATGTGCCAGTTGCGGCTCACCGACTGCTGAGAGCCATAGCGCAGATTGGACTGGTACCCGGTGTTCTCCGACAGGGCCCGGCCATCTGGCCTGGTCTCGTGGGCCCGCACACTCTTCTCAGTGGCGATGAAGGGTCCGTGCTTCATCATCACGATGTTGTACGGATAGGCGTGGTTGTACTTGACCCGCAGCATACAGCGCGAGACCCGGTAGAAGAAGTCGTCCGGGTTGGCCCCGATATAGGGTCGGTCGGCCGGATTGGCATCCACGTACACGTAGTCGCCGTCATTGATACCCAGATCTCGGGCCGCCTGGGGGTTGAGGTGGATCTGGTGCTCACCCACGCAGGGGGCCCGCTTGTCGAGGCGGTAGGGATCGCCGAAGTTGGAGTCGAAGACCATGTGCCAGTCCACATTGGACCAGCCGCTGTGTACCCGGTGTCGGGTCTTGGGCGTTAGACAGTAGAACTGGAAGCCCTTCTTCCACAGGAAATTCTCGGTCTTCTTCACCTGCGCCCAGTCCAGCTTGACGTTGCGGATGGTGCGCTCGTCCCAGTGCTCGGCATCCAGGGGCAGGCCGTAATCCTCTGGCCGGATATAGGGGTTGCTGCTGACGATGACGTTGGGCAGGTAGGGGGTGGCCTCGGGCCCCTCGCGGTGGACGATGAAGTTCTCGCCGTACTCGATGGCCTCGGGCACGTCGGCGTACGCGTGCAGCCGGCCCGTATCGGTGAAGAAGGGCACCTGGTCGTGCACCTGTTCCCAGAAGGCGATGCGCGGGTAGGTGCGGAAGTTCATCAGGCAGCCGCCGGGAGGTCCGTACTTGCCGGCCATGATCTCCTCCAGCTTGTACCCTTGCGTGGTGGTGCAGGTGTCCAGCAGGCGCTGGATGTAGATCTCCCGTCTGCCCTCGTGCTCAAACTTGAAGTAGTCGTGGAAGCGGTGGTCTCCGGTGACCTCGCCCAGGGCCTTGGCGATCTGGGCCAGGATGGTGAGGTCGTCCTTGCTGTCGAAGACCGGCGGGATGTCCCCCTTCCAGATCTGCAAGAAAGGATTGGAGCAGGAGGCGGTGATCTCCAGGCCCTCGAACTCCAGCCACGAGTTGGCCGGCAGGGCGATGTCGGCGTACTCGATGGAGGCGGTCATCTGCACGTCGATGGAGAGGATCATTTCCACCAGGGGATTGGTGTTCTTGATCATCTCGTACACGTGTTTGGCGTTGTTGATCAGGTTGACGTTGGTGAAGAGGATGGCCTTGGTGGGGGTGGGCATGTGGCTCTGGCCGGTGAAGTTTTTGCGCCCGAACTTGGGCGTCTCGACGATCAGGGCCTTGTCCCCGTGGTTCCAGTAGGCCGGCTCCTCGTCCTTGGTATAGGCGTGGGCCTTGACCGACTTACCGGGTGCGGCCGGATCGAGGTTGGGTTCAAAAGGATCCTCGGCCACCCAACCCTTGAAGCCGGGCCCGGTCCAGGGCGAACCCTGGAAGAGGGCCGCCTTGTAGTTGCCCGCCCAGGTGTAGCAGCCGGCCCCCGGCTTGCCGATATTGCCGGTGAACATGATGGGCAGGTACGCGGCGCGGTTCATCTCGGTGGCGTGGAACCAGTGGTTGATGCCCTCGCCCTGGTGGATGGCCGCCGGCTTCATGGTGTAGAGATCCTCGGCCAGCTGCTCGATCAGGTCCTTGGGGGCGGCAGTGATCTCGACCACGGTGTCCAGGTCGTAGTCCTCGAGGTGGATCTTGTACAGGGACCACAGGGTGGCGACCTCGACCTCCTGGCCGTCGGCCAGCTTGAGCTTGAACTCCCCTGCCAGGGCCGGTTTGAGGCCGGCCTCTTCCATGCGCGTGCCGACCTGGTCGCGGGTGAGGGCCCGCGGCTCGTTCAGGCCCTCGTCCCAGACCACGTAGTCCCCCAGCTTCTGGTACTGCTCGGGCTTGAGGCCCTGCTGCTCAAAGGAGGCGCCTTCCGGTTTGAGGCCGGGCTGGTAATCGGGGAAAACCTCCTGGGCCCGCAGGCGCCTGAGATTGTCCTTGCGCACCAGCAGCGGGAAATCGGTGAATTGCTTTACGAACCGCTCATCGTACCAGCCCTTGTCCATCATCAGTTTGGCGATCCCCAGCCACAGGGCCGCGTCGGTGGCTGGGCGGATGGGGATCCAGTAGTCGGCCTTGGTGGAGGGCGGCCCGTATTCGGGGGCGATGACGGCGATCTTAGCCCCCCGCTCCATGCACTCGATGAACCAGTGGGAGTCGGTGAGCTTGTTCTCCACCAGGTTCTTGCCGTCCATGACGATGAGTTTGGAGAAGCGCAGGTCGTTGAAATCGCAATCAGCCGCCTGCAGGCCGTGGACCCAGGGCTGGCCCGGGGCCTGGTCGCCGTGCCAGGTGTAGTTGGACCAGTTGCGCCCGGCCAGGGCCTGGTCGTGCTCCACCCCGCGCACCTTGGCGTCCAGCAGGGCCAGGGAATTGTTCAGGCGGTACATGCCGTACTTCCCTATCACCCCCAAGAGGCCCATGCCGCCGCGCATCTTGATGGTGCGCGTCCCCGCCCCCTGAGTGGCCTCGACCATCTCGGGCTGGTACCCCTGGGAGAGCAGCCGCTGCCGGCCTTGTTCGCCGCTGTAGTTGACGGCGATGGATTTGAGGGCGCCGGCGACGTCGTGGAACACGTCGTCCCAGGAGATCTGCACGAATTCGTCATCGCCGCGCCGGTCGAAGAGGTACTTGCTGCGCAGTTCGGGGGTCAGGAAGGGGAAACCGTCGTCAGCCCAGGTCTTCCACCCCTTGCGCACGATGGGATGGCGAAGCCGGTACGGGCCGTAGAGCACCCGGTGGAAGGTGTAGCCTTTGGCGCACTGTCTGGGGTTCCAGTTGACGGTGGCCTTGTTGCCGTAGAGGTCGGCGTAATCCTGGTAGTCGTAGGTGGAACCCAGGCGCACGACGATGTCGTTGCGCACGTAGGCCCGCACCCGGCAGGCGTGGGTGTCGTTGGGCGAGCACACCCAGTCGAATTTGCGGTCGTAGCGGAACTGGTCCCGGTAGATGCGTTCCCATTCCCGGTTCACGGCCCCAGCCAGGGGGTTCTGGCCAGGCACAGCCGCCAGCAGCCGGTACGAGGGCAGGATGGCCGCCCCTCCCACCCCCACGCCCATCCAGCGCAGGAACTGCCGCCGGGGAATCCTCGATCCGTCGTCTATTGCCATGGCGCCTGTTGTCCTCTCCTAGGGGGCGAGTTTGAGTTCCTGCCAGATGGTCACCGACTTCTTGCCGTCGCGGTCCCCCTGGCTGCCGTTCCACACCGCAAAGGCCACCGGCACCGTGGCGCCTGATTTCAACACCACCCCCTCCTTGCCCTTGGGCTTGAGGGCGCGGCGGAAGACCACGTGGTAGCTGTTGCTCTGGTACACCCCTTCGGCCACCACCTCCTGGTCGAAACGGGGATGGGCCTTCAGCGTGCCCTGCCCCTGGGCCTGCAGATCCTCGGCAGCGTTTCTGCGGGTCGGGTCCGAGACGATATTGCCCGCCCCCCACCCGGTGACATAGGTGGGGTCCGATTCGAGGGTCAGGGCGTGCCGCATGGGCTGTTCGAGCGGCGACTTGAGCAGATTGGGATAGGAGTCGATGCCGATGTTGGGGTACACCGCTTCCAGATCCTGGAAGGCCACCAGGTCGGCCTGCCGCTCCGACTTCCACATCCAGATGTTCACCATCTGCCCCAGGGCCCCCATGCCGAAGAAAGGCGGATCAGCGCTGAGGGAGAACTGCACCGCGGCGGCATCGCGGAAATCCTGGGGCCGGATGGCGGTGTGGTCATAGGTGTCGTCGTGCCACTCCAGCAGCACCGCCAGTTCTCCGCCGTCGTGCAGGGCGCGCACCGTCACCTCCTCGATGCGGTCGTCGCGCCACCACAGGGGCATCAGGTGCAGGTTGACCGGGCTGGCCAGCCGCCATTCCCCGTCGTCGGGATGGCTGGGCAGTTGGGCGACGCGGGGGGCCTCGATGGTGAACCTCAACATCTCGTTGCGCTGCCGCTGTCGCGGACTGGACATGGCCAGTACATAGCGGGTAAGAGCCCAGGCGTCGGCGCCGGGGGCCCAGTCGCTCATGGGCATGGGGGTGCCCGGCAGGCCGGCGACGATACGGCGGTACACGGACTGGGGCGAAGGCTCGCCCTTGTAGATGCCCCGGGTCAGGTCGCGCGGCCGGGTGGGGTACCCGTCGCTGTCGATCTGCCGGGTCTGTCCGTCGCCCTTGCCGGTGGCGCCGTGGCAGCCGGCGCAACCCTGGGCAAAGAGTTCGGCGGCATGCTGCTGGGCCGCCTCGTCGTAGATGGGTTCCAGCGGCACCTCAATTACCCCGGTCCCCGGGCCGCCCTCGGTGGGCGGCGGGGTGGGCGGGGTAATCTCCAGGGGATGGTCGGAGAAGGTTTTGAGATAATGCACCAAGCCCCAGCGGGTCTCTTCCGAAAGGTTGGGCCAGGACGGCATGGCCGACCCGGGCATGCCCCGGGTGATGACGCTGAACAGGTCCTCGTCGGTGGGCACCTGTTCCCAGGTGGAAACCAGGCGGTACTGCGCTTTGGCGAAGTTGCGCGGTTTGGGGTAGAGCAGATAGGCTGCAGCTCCGTCCCCCTGACCAGTGGCGCCGTGGCAGGGAGCGCAGAGTTGCTGGTAGGTCTGCTTGCCCTTCTCTACTAGCTGGGGAGTGGCCGGCAGCGGCTGGGCTGCCAGGCTCGCCTGCCAACCAGCCAGCAAGACCCCTGCACCGACCCCCAGAGGCAGCAATGGCGATCTCATCGCGCGTACTCCTCGCTCGGCGCGCGGCACCAGCCGCGCGGATGGAGGGAGAGGCCAGGTTTATTTGGAAAGGGTGAAATTGGCGGTGGCGACCCCGTCGCCCACCTGGACGTTCTGGGTCTTGGTGCCCAGGTACTCGTGCCAGACCTCGACCACGTAGTTGCCGGCCGGCACGTCCTTGATCTCAAAGCTGCCGTCGGCGGCACTGACCGCGAAGTAGGGATTGGCTGCCACCACCACAAAACTGTTCATCCAGGGGTGGGCGTCGCACTTGAGGGGAATGGTCTCGGGCTTGGCGAAATTGGTCCCCGGCAGCACCATCTTCTTGGTGAAGGCCGGCATGGCCTTGTTCACCTCGCGGTTGGCCTTGCCCATCAGGTGCACGTTGTGCAGCACCCCGTCGCTGTTGAGCACCTTCAATCCCTGTCCCGCCATCACTCCGACCACATGAGGCGTGAACATGCAGCCGTTCTGGTCGATGACCGCTGGTTCCACCGGAGCCCTGAAGGCCTGCCCTTCGGGAAAGCCGGATTTGATGCCCACAAAGGCGTATTTGACGTTCTTGCTGGCGTCGAGGACCAGTTTCTCTTCGCTGACCGGCTTGGTGTGTTTCGCCAAACACGCCGGATCGTCCGTCATTTTCACCTCGGCGCTGGGCGCAGCGCCCGTCAATTGGGCCTTGACCACGCCTTTGATGCTGCCGGCCGGGGCCGCATGCGCACCCGCAACCACCAGGGTCACTGCCAGCAGATAAGCTCTGCTCATGGTATTCCTCCTGTAGTTTGTAAAGGGGTTCTCCCTCGAATGAGGCGGTACTCCCTCGCCGCTTTGCAAAGAGCGTACCAGAGACTCAGGGCTCGGAACCAACTGACTCTCAGAGGCTATCCAGGAAGTCGATCTTATGTAACTTCAAATTTAATCAGAAGTTACAAGATGTCGATTAATGGGCAACGAGCGATGGACCCCATCGAACAGAACCCTATTCCGATCGTCAGTGCGCTTCAGCTGAGGCCCAAGTAGCTAAAGCTTTCCAAGGTCTATCTACCATTTCACTATCGACTTAGGGCATGAGATGCTTTCCGGAGAGACTCTGAGAATCATTAAAGGGTTATCAATAGATAGAAGATAATAATATCCTTTTATCCTTATTTGTCAAGGGACAGCCCCGTCTCACTCGATGAGACCACTGAGACATAAGTGACGCTTCAGGGGATAATTCAAGGGTCGAATCCCTTTTATGCTTGTGTTCCTGCGGAATCTTGAGAGGATTTAGGGGAACAATAAGTAAGGAATCCCCACGCAAGCCAGGCATGGGGGTCGGGCGTGAATATTTTTTATTGACATTTTCAAATTTGTACTTTAATATAAAGACAAAAAGGTCTTTTTATATTAATCCTCTGCGTAGTTTGGGAGGATCTGAGGGATCAAGGTAGGACCTTCTGGTTGGAGCAAGTAATGTTATTTTCCGGTGCTGGTGAATACGGGATCCGCACTATGCTCTACCTGGCCTCACAGCCTCAGACCCACCCGGTCCTCATCCGGGATATCGCCCAAAATCTCCAGATCTCCTTCTCTTTTCTGGCCAAAATCGCTCAGACTCTCACCCGGCGGGGCCTGCTCACTTCTCAAAAAGGCCCTGGAGGAGGGGTTGCCTTGGCCCGGCCTGCTGAGGAGATCACTTTGCTGCAGGTGCTGGAGGCGATAAACGGCCTCGATCTGACCTGGAAATGCGTCTTGGGTATGCCGGGATGTTCTGAGTCGGGAGTCCATTGTCCCCTCCACAACCACTGGAAAACCATAAGGAATAACATCATGAGCATGCTGAACAACCAGAGCATTGCCCAATGGGTTGAGCAATTGAAAGCTACATGCCCTTCCGAGCTATTGACGGGCGCAGTAGGCCCGGAAGGCGCTCTAGAGTCATTGACCAAAGGGAAAGAGAACCATTCGGGGGAACCTGGATATACATGACTCGGCGAGGCATACTCCCCTCCGTTCACCGAAGGAGGGAGTGACGATGAAAGGAATACTGTGGCTGGCCGCCTGCCTTGGAGTTTTCTGGGGAGTGATGGGAAGAGCAGCAGGCGGGCCTTGGTAAAAAGGGGAAAATATGGATAGAAAACCGGCCAAAGGGCTCCTGGCATGCGTTGCTTTCGCAGCGATCATCTTTGCCTCGGGCAGAGAGACCCGCGCCGCAGAAGGGGATACTGTCTCGGGAAAGGCGCTCTTCAAGAGGGATTGCACCATCTGCCACGGCGAGGAAGGCAAGGGGGACGGGCCTGCTGCTCGCTTCCTCTACCCCAAGCCCCGCGATTTCACGAGCGGGATCTACAAGATCCGCTCCACCTATTTACCCACTGATGAGGATCTCTACCAGACGATCAGCAAGGGTATACCCGGGACCCTCATGCCCGCCTTCGCGCACCTGTCTCCTAAAGAGCGCTGGGATCTGGTGGTCTATGTGAAGAGCTTCTCTGAAAAGTTCTCAGAGGCGGGATTCCTGGAATCTATTCCGGTTCCGGATCCCCCGCCCCAAACCCCTGAACTCATCGCCGCAGGGGAGCAATTCTACAAGGACTTCGAATGCCTCAAATGTCATGGCCCAAGAGGCAAAGGAGACGGGCCATCGGCTGCCACTCTCAAAGACGTATGGGGAGTGCCTATCATCCCCTACGATTTCACTATACCCGGCAAGATGAAGAGGGGGTCGACGGCCAAGGACATCTACCGCACCCTCGCAGCAGGGATCGGCGGGACACCCATGCCGTCCTATGGCGAACCTGCCACCGAAGAAGAGGAGCAAAACTACTGGGCACTGGCCTATTATGTCCTTTCCCTCGCCAGCGAAGCTCCTCAAGAATTAGCCCTGGCTGACCCGAGCCTTGGCAAGGAATTGTTCATCGGCACTACCCGTTTCCAGAATGGCGGGGCTCCCTGCATCGCCTGTCACAGCGTTGGTGGTATTGGCGCTCTGGGCGGCGGAGTGCTGGGGCCAGAACTGACCATAGCCTACTCTAAATTCGGCGAGGAACGTCTCGCCACTATCTTGACCGATTTACCATTTCCGGTGATGAACACTGTTTTCAGCAAAGGTTCGCTCACGCCGGAAGAACGGGCGAATCTGATAAGCTTCTTCCGGTCAGCTGCTGTGACCCACCGGCCGACCGAGGCGGTCGGCCAACTGGCCCTCCTGGCGCTGGGCGGAGCTATGGTATTGTTCGCGATGGCACACCTCCTCTGGCGGCGGCGCCTGAGAGGAGTGCGCCGGCCTTTGGTGCGATCTTTGGCCTGAGGCGCGATTCACCTGGAGCCAATGGAGGGAAAAACATGGGTTGGATCCAAGATTTGATCAATCCTCCCAAACGCCAGTGGGAAGAGTTTTACCGCAACCGTTGGCAGCACGACAACGTCATCCGCAGTACGCATGGGGTCAACTGCACGGGTGGCTGTTCGTGGGCGGTGTTCGTCAAGGAGGGCATCATCACCTGGGAGATGCAGCAGACCGACTACCCGCTGCTGGAAGCCGGCCTGCCGCCCTACGAGCCGCGTGGTTGCCAGCGCGGCATATCCGCCTCGTGGTATGTCTACAGCCCTATCCGCGTCAAGTACCCCTACCTGCGCGGCCCGCTCATGGACCTCTGGCGCGAGGCCAGGACCAGGCACACCAATCCGGTCGATGCCTGGGGCTCCATTGTCGAAGACGAGCAAAAGCGCGCCCGTTACCAGCGCGCCCGCGGCAAGGGAGGATTTCGCCGCTCCACCTGGGACGAGGTGCTGGAACTCATCGCCGCATCCTGTCTGTACACGGCGAAGAAGTGGGGCCCGGATCGCGTCTTTGGTTTTTCTCCCATCCCGGCGATGTCCTACCTCTCTTATGGGGGAGGCTCCCGCTTCCTGCAGCTCTTCGGCGGGGTGAACATGAGCTTCTATGACTGGTACGCCGACCTGCCCAATGCCTTCCCGGAAATCTGGGGCGACCAGACCGATGTCTGCGAGAGTGCCGACTGGTACAACTCCAAGTACATCATCTCCATGGGCTCCAACCTGAATATGACCCGCACGCCCGATGTCCACTTCATCTCCGAGGCGCGCCACGAGGGGGCCAAGTTCGTGGTCATCGCTCCGGACTTCAGCCAGGTGGCCAAGTACTCCGACTGGTGGATCCCGATCCGGGCCGGGCAGGACACTGCCCTGTGGATGGCTGTCAACCACGTCATTCTCAAAGAGTTCCATGCGGATCGCCAGGTGCCTTACTTTGTGGACTATCTCAAGAAATACACCGACGGTCCTTTCCTGGTCACCCTGGAGAAAGACGGCGACGGTTACCGCGCTGGCCGGCTGTTGCGAGCCAACCGCCTGACCCGCTATCAGCAAGTAGAAAACGGCGACTGGAAACTGCTGGTGTATGATCGGCAGACTGGTGAGGCGCGCATGCCCAAAGGGACCGTCGGCTTTCGCTGGAGCCAGGAGAAGGGCAAGTGGAATCTAAAAATGGAGGACGGGCTGGACGATACCCCGCTCGATCCTGTCCTGAGCTTTCTCGAGGGCAGCGATGAGGTCGTCCAGGTATCTTTCTACGAGTTCGCCCAGGGCACGGTTTCCCTGCGAGGCGTGCCGGTCAAGTACCTAGAAACCGCTGAAGGGCAGGTAGCGGTGACGACCACCTTTGATCTGCTGATGGCCCAGTTCGGGGTTGGGCGCGGCCTGAAGGGCGACTATTCCTCCAGCTACGATGACGTGGCGCCCTACACTCCGGCCTGGCAGGAGCAACACACTGGCATCAGCCGCGACACCATCATCCGCCTGGCGCGCGAGTTCGCCGGCAATGCCGAGGCTACCCAGGGCCGCTCCATGATCATCATCGGCGCCAGTATCAACCACTGGTATAACAACAACCTGTCGTATCGCGCCCCCATCACTGCCCTGATCCTGTGCGGTTGTTGCGGGCGCAACGGCGGAGGCATGAACCACTATGTGGGCCAGGAGAAACTGACGCTGACCGCTCCGTGGAGCAGCCTGGCCTTTGCCCTGGACTGGGCCAAACCGCCCCGCCTCCAGCAGTCACCTACCTGGCATTATGTCCACAGCGACCAGTGGCGGTACGAAGGTGATTTCACCGACTATGCGCCCATCCCGCCAAAGACCCGGTGGGCCAAGGGGCATGCGCTGGATATGGAAACCCGGGCAGTGCACCAGGGTTGGATGCCTTTTTACCCCCAGTTCAATCACAACCCCCTGGAATTGGTCCGCCAGGCCGAGGCCAGCGGCGCCAAGGCTGACGGAGAAGTCATCCGGTGGATGGTCGAGCAGTTGAAAAAAGGCCAAACGCGTTTTGCCGTGGATGATCCCGATGCGCCGGAGAACTGGCCGCGCGTCTGGCTCATCTGGCGTGGCAACGCCATCCAGTCGAGCGCCAAAGGACACGAGTTCTTCTTGCGCCATTACCTGGGAACGCACGACAATATCATCGCCGAAGAACATGCCAAGGGACGGGTAAAGACGGTCACCTTCCGCGAGCCCGCCCCGCGCGGCAAGATGGACCTGGTGGTGGACATCAACTTCCGCATGGACACCTCGGCTCTCTACTCCGACATCGTCCTGCCCACCGCTTTCTGGTACGAGAAAAACGACCTGAACACCACCGACCTGCACTCCTTTGTCCATCCGCTGGGGGCCGCCATACCGCCTGTCTGGGAGGCGAAGACCGACTGGGAAATCTTCAAGGCCTTCGCCAAGAAGGCGAGCGAACTGGCCCCCACCGTCTTCCCGGCTCCGGTCAAGGATCTGGTCGCCACCCCGCTCATGCACGACACTCCCGATGAACTGGCCCAGACCGAACCCCGCGATTGGGTAGCCGGCGAGTGCGATCCGGTTCCCGGCAAGACCATGCCCCACCTGAACGTGGTCACTCGGGATTACGCCAACCTCTACAATCGGTTTATCTCTTTCGGCCCGAAGGTGCGAGAGGACGGCATCCGCGGCAACGGCGTCCACATACCGGTCCAAAAGTTCTACGATGAATTGCTGGGGTATCCGGTAGGCGGGTCTCCGGATCCACGTCATATGCGCTGCGTGGAATGGGATGGCCAGAAGTACCCCTGCCTGGAAGATGCCCTGGATGCAGCCAATGTCCTGCTCTACCTGGCTCCCGAGACCAATGGCGAAATCTCCTATGCTGCCTTCAAACACGAGGAGGAACGGGTGGGGCTGCCCCTGGCCGACCTGGCCGAGAAGGTGCGCAGCGTGCGCATGAACTTTGGCGACATCACCCGCCAGGTGCGCCGCACCCTCATCTCCCCCTGCTGGACTGGCATGGTGAACGATGGCCGGGCCTATGCTGCCTGGTGTCTCAACGTGGAGCGCCTGATCCCCTGGCGCACCCTGACCGGACGCCAGCACTTCTACCTCGATCATCCCTATTACCTGGATTTCGGCGAGCACCTGCCCACCTTCAAGCCCAAGCTCGACCCCCAGAAGACCGGCGACATCGTCCGCAGCCAGGTAGATGATCAATCTCTGGTGCTCAATTACATCACCCCGCATGGCAAGTGGAACATCCACTCCACCTACAAGGACAACCTCCGCATGCTCACCCTGTCGCGTGGGATGGATCCGATCTGGATCAACGACAAGGACGCCGAAAGGATCGGGCTGGTGGATAACGACTGGGTGGAGGTCTACAACGACAATGGGGTAGTGGTCACCCGGGCCGCGGTCAGCGCCCGGGTCCAGTCGGGCACCTGCCTGTATTACCATGCGGTCGAGCGGACGATCTATATCCCCAAATCCCAGGTACGGGGCGGGAAGCGGGCCGGCGGACACAACAGCCTGACCCGCACCCGGATCAACCCGGTGCAACTGGCCGGCGGCTACGCCCAGTTCACCTATGCCTTTAACTACTGGGGGCCCATCGGTGTGTTCACCCGCGACACCTACTGTGTGATCCGGAAGTTGGAGAAGCTGGAGTGGTGACCTCCATCCGCAGAGGGGGAGAGAAGCTGTGCTGAGTCAGAGCTGCTGGGAACTACAGGGCCTCAAGCCATAGGTGAAAAGGAGCGAAGAATATGGACATTCGCGCACAGGTCTCAATGGTTTTCCACCTGGACAAGTGTATCGGCTGCCACACCTGCAGCGTCGCCTGCAAGAACATCTGGACCGACCGCAAGGGCGCCGAGTACATGTGGTGGAACAACGTGGAGACCAAGCCGGGCACCGGCTACCCCACCCTGTGGGAGGATCAGGAAAAGTACAAAGGCGGTTGGCAGAAAGAAGGGGCGGATCTCCGGCTGAAGCTGCAGAGCCGTTTGGGGACCTTGGGGAACATCTTCTTCAATCCCTACCTGCCCACGGTGGACGATTACTATGAGCCGTGGACCTATGAGTACGAAAATCTCTTCAATGCCCCCGAAGGGGATGACCAGCCCACTGCTCGGGCCGTCTCCCTGATCAGCGGCAAGCACATGGAGATAGAAGCCGGACCCAACTGGGACGACGACCTGGGGGGATCGCCGGTCTATGCGGCCAACGACCCCAACCTGGAAAAGCTGACTGAGGAAGAGCGGCGATTGCTCAACGAGCTGGAACGGATGGTCTTCTTCTATCTGCCCCGCATCTGCAACCACTGCCTGAACCCTGGGTGCGTGGCCGCTTGCCCGGCAGGCGCCCTCTACAAGCGCGGCGAGGATGGCATCGTGCTCCTCAGCCAGGAGAAGTGCCGTGCCTGGCGCATGTGCATCTCCGGCTGCCCCTATAAAAAAACATATTATAATTGGTCCACGGGCAAGTCCGAGAAGTGCATCCTGTGCTACCCGCGGCTGGAGAGCGGTCAGGCACCGGCCTGCTTTCACTCCTGTGTGGGCCGCATCCGCTACCTGGGCCTACTGCTCTACGACGCCGAGCGCATTGAGGAGACGGCCAAGGTGAGCGACGAGAGCCTGGTGGAGGCCCAGCGCGCCATCATCCAGGATCCCTTTGACTCGCGTGTCATCGCCGCTGCCAAAGCCAATGGAATCTCCGATGCCATGCTCGACTCAGCCCGGAAGTCACCGGTGTATAAGTTTGTCAAACAATGGCGCCTGGCCCTGCCCCTCCACCCCGACTTCCGCACCCTGCCGATGCTCTTCTATGTGCCGCCGATGTTGCCGGTGCAGGCGGCGGTGAAGGATGGGAATTATGAAATCCCCGGCGCTCATGGGGCAGCGCCGATGTTCAGTTCGCTGGAGCGGGCGCGGATGCCGCTGCGCTTCCTGGCCAGCCTGTTCGCCGCGGGAAATGAAGAGGTGGTCGCTGCCGTGTATCGCAAGCTCATGGCAGTGCGGATCTACATGCGCGCCCAGCGGGTGAAGGACGTACCCGAGACCGAGGTGCAGCAAGCCCTGACCCAAGCCCAGACCACGCCGGCGGAGGCCGAAGCCATCTGGCGCCTGACCTCGATGCCCACCTTTGAAGAGCGTTTCGTCGTCCCCCCCCTGGCCCGCGAGATGGCTATTGAGTCGATGGTGGATCCCTTTACCCGCAAGCAGGAGGCCGGCTTCGGCAAGCGCGAGGCCCCTGAACGGAGGTGGTGATGATGAACAGCAGCCTCTCCCAGCAGCGCCTCTTCCGCCTCTTTGCCGAACTCTTGGATTATCCTCAATCTGGCCTGTCCGGGGCGCTGCGGGAGTGCGAGGTTCTGCTCTCCCCGCAGAGCCCGGCAGTAGCCGTACTGCTCCAGGAATTTTGCAGCTTCGCAGAGGAAATGCCCCTGGGCCGCTTGCAGGAGATCTACACTGGGACTTTTGACCTGGATGCCACCTACCACCCCTATCTAGGTTATCATCTGTTCGGCGAGAGCTACAAGCGCAGCGCCTTCCTGGTGGGGTTGAAGGAGCGTTATCAGGAAGGCGCTTTTATCCCTCCAGAGAACCAGCTGCCCGATCACCTGCCCGTAGTGCTGCGTTTTCTGGCGGTATGTGCTGACGAAGACACGACCGGGGAGCTGATCTGCGAGGCGCTGTTGCCCGCGCTGGATAAAATACTCAAACGAGACGGAGAAAAGGACGAAAGGGCCGGCGAGGATGGCGAAGAGCCCAAGCCAGACAGGCTGGAGGAGGAGCGCCTGATCCCTCCATACGCGAAACTACTCGAAGCGCTGCAACTGGCGCTCCAGCAACAATACCCCACTGGAAAGGCGGTGACGAGCAATGTTTGATCTCGTATTGTTTGCGGTCTTTCCGTATGTGGCCGTCGTCCTGGCGGTGCTGGTGGGAATTTACCGGTATGTAAAGGACCGGTTCTCCTATTCCAGCCTTTCCTCCCAGTTCTTGGAAAACCGCACCCTGTTCTGGGCCTCGGTGCCCTGGCACTACGGCATCCTGATCATCCTGCTGGCCCATCTGCTGGCCTTGCTGTTTCCCGACAGTTGGGCGCTCCTGATCAGCGTGCCGATACGCCTGTACGCCCTAGAGGTGACCGGGCTGGCACTCGCCGCGATGACCATCGTGGGGTTGGGATTACTCGTCCTGCGGCGCCTGCGCAACGCCCGGGTGTTGGCCGTCACCTCGGCCATGGACTGGGTGCTGCTGGCAGCTCTGCTGTTCCAGGTGATCCTGGGCTTCTGGGTCGCCCTCTTTTACCGCTGGGGATCTGACTGGTACCTGCACACGGCCGTGCCCTGGCTGGTCTCGCTTGCCAAGCTAAATCCCCAGATTCAGTACGTCACCATGCTCCCCTGGGTAGTCAAGCTCCACATGCTGAACGCCTTCCTCATCCTCGCCCTTTTCCCCTTTACCCGGCTGGTCCACGTGGTGACTATCCCGCTCCCCTATCTGTGGCGGCCCTACCAGCTGGTGATCTGGAACCGGCGGGCATTGCCGAAGCGAGGAGAACGGGCGTGATGGCCTAGAATAGCAAAACAGCAAGGAGACTCCCATGTTCACTGACCTCTTGCCCGCACTAGTTCTCGTTGGCGCAGCATTCTTGATCCTTTTTTTCGCACTGAGGGCAATGAGAAAAAGAGAGAGAGATTGTGGCGACAACCTCAAACACTGTTTTTGGTGTGGCGAAGACTGCGAGTACTATCGCCTGGACAAGGTGTCAAGTGAAGTGACTCCATAGGGCTGGACTTGAGTACAGAGCAGTTGTCTGCACTCCCGGAGTAACGGGTGAGGAGAGGGGACCAGTGGACCGCTGTAAAGGCACTCCCTACCAGGCGCTGTTTGGAGCCACCCTGGGCTTTTTCATCGGTTTTGCCGCTGTTGCGCTGTTCGGCCCTGCGGCCAGCCGGTTCCAGGAGGTGATGGGGCTGAGTCCAATACAGGTGGGGTTTCTGGTGGCCATGCCCTCCCTCTCGGGTTCGCTTTTGCGCATCCCCTTCTCTGCATGGGTGGATACGACCGGAGGCCGCAAACCCTTCCTAGTGCTGCTCAGCCTCTCCATCGCGGGGATGGGGGGGCTGGCCCTGGTGGTCAACCTTTTCTATCCAGACCGGCTTCACAGCGGCCTGTACCCACTGCTTCTCCTCCTCGGCGTGCTGTGTGGCTGCGGCATCGCCATCTTCTCGGTCGGCATCACCCAGGTCTCCTATTGGTTTCCCCGCGCGCGTCAGGGCCGGGCCCTGGCGCTCTACGCCGGGATCGGCAACCTGGCGCCCGGCATCTTCTCCTTCCTGCTCCCGATCGCATTGGTCACCTGGGGCCTGCTGGGAGCCTACTCGGCTTGGCTAACCCTGCTGGTCATCGGCGCGGTGGCGTACGGGTTCACTGGGTGCAATGCCTGGTACTTCCAGCTGCGGCACCAGGGCTTGCCGCCGGAGGAGGCCCGGCGCCTGGCACAGGCTCATGGGGAGGAGTTCTTTCCTTCGGAGGGGATAAGGGAAAGCCTTGCGATCTCCGCCCGGAACTGGAAGACCTGGGCCCTGCTGTCCGTGTACTTCAGTACCTTTGGCGGCTTCGTGGCCCTCACTGCTTGGCTGCCTATCTACTGGACCTCCTATTTCGCTGTCAGTGCTGTGGCGGCAGGGGCCCTGACGGGGGGCTACTCGATCCTCACCTCGGGCATACGGCTCCTGGGGGGGGTGTTGTCTGACGAGTTGCGGGAAGGGGGCGAGAACACTGCCATCCTGGGCCTGTTCATCATGTTGTTCGGAGCGGTCCTGATGACCACCACCGAACACTTTCAGGTGGCCGTCCCGGGGGTGCTCCTGATGGCAGTGGGGATGGGGATCTGCAATGCCGCCGTGTTCAAGATAGTGCCCCAGGAAGTGCCCGACGCTGTGGGGGGAGCAGCGGGGTGGATCGGTGGCCTGGGCGCGTTCGGGGGCTTCGTCATCCCCCCGATCATGGGGGCCGCGGTGCGCCAACACGGAGAGATGGGATATCCCCTGGGGTTCATCACCTTCGTCGTCCTGGCCCTGCTCTCTCTGTCGCTGATGTGGGTGCTGAAATACTCTCGCCCCCTCTCTGCTGCTGAAACAGGGCGCGTTGCCCCGGCGGGAATTGACGCTGACGAGCAGATGTCGGCCACCGGGGATAGGGTCCCGGCGTATCGGGTCATCATAGACACCAGTCGCTGCTGGGAGCACGCGACGAGCGATGGAAACCTCCCGTGCGACGTGTGTGCGCGCGCTTGTCAGGAGGTCTTTGAAAAACCGCTCCCGAACGCTCCTGCCCGAGTGCGGCGCGGCGCCGAGGTGGGATGCCACCTGCCGGGGGTGAGGGAGGCGATACGGCGCTGTCCGGCGAACTCCATCCTCCTGGTCGAGTTGGTGGACACAGAGTCGTGAGGAGAGACCCCAGCCTATGGTTGACCTGGTGGCCTGCTATGTAGCCGACGATTACCTCTACGGGGCCAGCGGTACTCCATCGGCATCGAATCCGGTGCACTGGCGGTACCGCGGGCTGAAAACCGAGGCCTTCGGATTGGTGCGGCTGGAGGGAGTTCCGGACGAGGTAGCAAGCCGGCTCGTCCGACAGGGTTGGCACGACCACTACTATGCCGACGGTTACGCGGCGGCCCGGGCCGCCGCGCCTTACGTGGGGTGTATGCTGGCCTTTTGCGGGGCCGACTCGTGAGGGGCCGCCGCGGAAAAGCGCGTGTGTTGGCGCAGGTCGATCAATGGACTTTTGCATCGGCATTGAAGAGGAGGTCGCAAACCCATCTCCACATATTTCACCTTGAGGAGCAGCGATGAGCAGCGGCGTTTTTCACTCAGCGTATATCGTGGACCGCAAGCACGATTATCTCTGGTTTCTGGGCTTGCCCTTTGCGGCCGTGGCCTTTGCCATGTTCGCCCAGCAGCACCTGCCTGGCAGTGCCCTGGTAGCCGTCATCCTCTGGGTGACGGTGCCGCATTTCCTCCTCACCGGGGTGCGCGTCTATGGTTCGCCCATCGAATTCAGCCGCTGGCGCGAACGCCTCATCCTCGGCCCCATCCTCCTCGTCCTGCTCGCCTTTCTGCTGCTCCGGTTCGCGCCCCTGACCCTGGCGCTGCTGATCACGCTGTGGGACCACCAGCACAGCTTCATGCAGCAGCACGGCTTCGCGCGCATCTACGACTTCAAGGCCAGGGCCGGCACCCGCAGCACCAAGAACTTCGATCTGGCGCTCAACTGGTTCCTCTTCGGCAACATGCTGATCGTCTCGCCCTTGTTCACCAATATCTGGGTGCGCATGCTCCACGAGTGGCGTCTGCCCATCAGCGCCGGGGCAGTCCAGCAGGTGCAGCAATTCTCCTGGATCGCCACCATCCTCTACGCCCTGATTTACGCCGGGCACGTGATCTGGTGCGTCCGCAAAGGCTACACCCTCAATCCGCTGAAGTACTTCTTCCTCTTTGCCAGCTACTTCCTCTGGTACTACACCAGCTTCAACAGCAGCTTCCTCATCGGTTACGCCGTGGCGCACCGCATCATGCACGATGTGCAGTACATCGCCATGATCTACTTCTACAACCGCAACCGGGCCGAGCGCACGGGCGGGGAGTCGTCCTTTCTGAGTTACCTGGCCAGACCGGGGAACTTCAAGATCTTCCTGCTGGTGTGCGCCGCCAGCTCCCTGGTCTGGTTCGTCCTCACCGAAGGCCACCTGCGGAATCTGGGATTCGGCGTCATCGGTTTTGGCGTCAATTTCGATCTCTTCAGCTACTCCCTGGTCAGTTCCGTGGCCATGCTCCACTACTGGTACGACGCCTTCATCTGGAAGGTGCGCCAACCGCAAATCCAGCTAGGACTGTGAGGTGCGGCATGATGAAGATCTCGACCTATCTGCGCGCCAACTATATCCCGCTCCTCATCGTGGGACTATGCGCGGCCCTGGTGCTAGTGGAGCGCTACCAGCGGCGCATCTACGAGCACATGCAGCCCCGCATCGACCCCCGCGCTCAGCCCCAGTTGCGAGGAGCAGCCCTCTCAGAACTCGCCCAGGTCCTGCACGAACTCTATCCCGAAGGCGCCCAGGCCAACGTGCTGACCGCCCAGGCTCTGATCGAGAAGGGGCGCTTCCAGGAGGCGCGTCAGCACCTGGAACAAGCCCTGCAGACCAGGGGACGCGACCAGGGCCTGCTCTTCCTCTACGCCCAGCTGCTGCTGGACCTGGGCGAGGAACCGGAGAAGGTCAGGGTGATCGTCGATGAAATCCGGCGCTACTTCCCCAGGTCGCGGGAAAAGATAGAGGACTACTTCGAGCGCGCTTCAAAGGGCAGGATGAATTTTGCGGCAGAGAGCATTTATTGACTGATGAGACTGGCTGCTTAGCCTGACTCCGTCTCGCCCAGAGGCGCCACCGGGCGGACGATCACCAGGATGGCGCTGTGGGGCACCACCATGTATTTCTGGTTGTCGAACTTGATCTCCACGGCATCCCGCTTGAGGAAGACCGCCGTGTCCCCCTTGTGGGCCTGCAGGGGGATGTAGCGGGGCCGTTCGCCCTTCTCCTCGTTCCAGGGCACGTCGTCTTCTTCGGGCCTGGGCGGCAGCGGAATACCTGGCCCCACCTCCTCCACCTTGCCGCTCTGCACGCTCTCCTTCTCAATGGCGGTGGGTGGCAGATAGAGGCCCACCTCGGTGCGCTCTTCCACTTCCTCCAGGCGGATCAGCACCCGGTCGCCCACCACGATCAGTTCCTTGTCACCTCTGAGCATGGAACCTCCCCCCTGTCGCTTTCACAACACCCCCGCCCCGCTCTGCTGCAGGAGCTTGGCGACCAGCGCGGTCCACCCAGTCTGGTGGCTGGCGCCCAGGCCTCGTCCATGGTCGCCGTGGAAGTACTCGTAGAAGAGCACCAGATCGCGCCAATGGGGGTCCTGGTCCAAAAGCGCAAGTCCCCCGTTGACCGGACGCCGCCCCTCCCGGTCCCGGAGAAAAAGCCGGCTCAGCCGGCGCGACAGTTCCGCGGCCACCTCCCACAGGGAGAGCATCCGCCCCGAGCCGGTGGGGCACTCGACCTTGTAGTTGTCCCCGTAAAAGTAGTGAAATTTCTGCAGCGATTCGATGATCAGATAGTTGACGGGGAACCAGATCGGACCCCGCCAGTTGGAATTGCCCCCGAACATCCCGCTGCGCGATTCGGCCGGCTCGTAGTCCACCCGGTACTGGTTGCCGTTGAGTTCCAGTTCGTAGGGGTGCTCCAGATGGTGGCGGGACATGGCGCGGATGCCGTAGGGCGAGAGGAACTCGGACTCGTCCAGCATGGGGCGCAGCACCCGCCGCAGCCGTTCGCGGCCGACGATGGCCAGCAGGCGCCGCAGGGGCACCCCGGGGCGCTGGCGGCAGCTGAGGTGGTGCTGCAGGTGAGACCGGTTCTCGATGAACCACTCCATGCGCCGCTTGAAGCCGGGCAGGGCGTCCACTGCCTGCGGTTCCAGGGTCTCCACCGCAAAGAGGGTGATCAGGCCGACCATGGAGCGCACCTTGAGCAGCTGGCTGTGCCCATCCGGCAGACAGAGGGCGTCGTAGAAGAAACCGTCTTCCTCGTCCCACAGCTGCAGCTGTTGATCGCCCAGGTGGTTGATGGCGTGGGCGATGTACACGAAGTGCTCGAAGAATTTGCTGGCGATGTCCGAGTAGCCCTTGTTATCGCGCGCCAGCTCCATGGCGATGGCCAGCATGTTGAGGCAGAACATCCCCATCCAGCTGGTCCCGTCCGACTGCTGGATGTGACCGCCGCTGGGCAGGGGCGCTGAACGGTCGAAGACCCCGATATTGTCCAGCCCCAGGAAACCGCCCTCAAAGATATTGTTGCCCGCCGCATCCTTGCGGTTGACCCACCAGGTGAAGTTGAGCAGCAGCTTGTGGAAGGCCCTTTCGAGAAATTCGCGGTCCCCCCGGCCCCGCAGGCGTTTTTCGATGCGGTAGACCCGCAGCACCGCCCAGGCATGCACCGGCGGATTCACGTCCTCCAAGGCCCACTCGTACGCCGGGATCTGCCCGTTGGGGTGCATGTACCACTCGCGCAGGAAGAGCAGCAGCTGCTCCTTGGCGTAGTCCACGTCCACCAGCGCCAGGGGAATGCAATGGAAGGCCAGGTCCCAGGAGGCGTACCAGGGGTACTCCCACTTGTCTGGCATGGAGATGATGTCTTCGTTGTACAGATGCGCCCAATTGCGGTTGCGCTCACTCTGACGCTGGACCTGGCGGCCCTGCTCGTCTTCCTTCAGCCAACAGCCCACGTCGTAGTGGTAGAACTGCTTGGACCACAGCAGGCCGGCCAGAGCCTGGCGCTGCACGTTGCGGGCGTCGGGAGACAGGCCCTCGCCGGCCACCCAGGCGTAAAACTCGTCGGCCTCCTGCCGGCGCTGGTCCATCAGCTGTGCCAGCTCCTCGCCCAGCGGGTTGACCTCGGGGAGACGGTCCATCAAGCGCAGGCAGCAGGACCATTCCCCGCCCGGAGGGATCTCCCGGTAAAAATGGGCGGCCATCTTGGTCCCCACCTGCCCGTGGTTCACCGCCAGGGTTTCGCCGTGGATGAGGCGGCGCTCGATGCCGTCCTTGACGTAGGGGGTGCGGTTGGGCTGGCGGTAGAGCCGCTGGCAGTTGGTCTCGTTCTCGGTGAAGAGCAGGGGCACGCCCTCGGGCAGAAAGAGCCAGCGGGCCCCCAGGCTGGGGTGCTGGGCCTCCACCGCCAGGCATCCCTCCATGGCGATGGCCTCCTCCAGGGTAGGCCGCGCTTCGGCCTCCCCCTGGCTCCAGGTGTTGCGGAACCACAGGGTGGGCAGCAGGTGCAGGGGCGCGGTCTGGGGCCCACGGTTGCAGGCGGTGACGCGGATCAGCAGATCGTCCGGATCGGCCTTGGCGTACTCCACGAAGACGTCGAAGTAACGCCCCTCGGCGAAGATGCCGGTGTCGAGCAGCTCGTACTCGTCCTGGCTGCGCCCCCGCTCGTGATTGACCCTGACCAGCTCTTCATAGGGAAAGGCCCGCTGGGGGTACTTGTAGAGGAACTTCATGTAGGAGTGGGTGGGCGTGCTGTCGAGGTAGTAATAGCACTCCTTGACGTCCTCGCCGTGGTTGCCCTCGGTGCCGCTCAGGCCGAAGAGGCGCTCCTTGAGGATGGGGTCCTGGCCGTTCCACAGGGCCAGGGCCAGGCAGAGGCGCTGGTGGTTGTCGCAGATCCCGCCCAGGCCGTCCTCGCCCCAGCGGTAGGACTTGGAGCGGGCCTGGTCGTGGGGCAGGTATTCCCAGGCGGTGCCATAGGGACTGTAGTCCTCCCGCACCGTCCCCCAGGCCCGCTCGCTGAGGTAGGGTCCCCAGCGCCGCCAGTGCCGGCTGCGGTCCTGGGCCTCCTGCAGACGCTGGTGCTCGGCCAGCACTTTCTGCGCCTCGCTCAAGGTCTGGGACCTACTTCCGGCTGGCCTCGGCGGCGGCCAGGGCCGCCCCGACGATCCCGGCCTCGTTGCGCATCTGGGCCGGGACCACCTCGGCGTCCACCGTGAGCAGGGGCAGGAACTTCTCGTGCTTCTGGCTGACCCCCCCGCCGACGATGATCAACTCGGGCCACAAATAGGCCTGCATGTGCTTGAGGTACTCGTCCACCCGCGCGGCCCACTTCTTCCAGCTGAGCCCCTTGCGCTCCCTGGCGCTCTCGGCGGCCCGCAACTCGGCGTCCTTGCCGCGGACCTCGATGTGGCCGAGTTCGGTGTTGGGCACCAGTTTGCCGTCCACAAAGAGGGCCGTGCCGATGCCGGTGCCCAGGGTGCAGATGAAGACCACCCCCTTGCGGCCCTTGCCTGCCCCCAGGCGCATCTCGGCCAGGCCGGCCACGTCGGCGTCGTTGGCCACCGTGAAGGTGCAGCCGGACTCCTGCTCGAAGGCGCTGCGGATGTCGGCCCCGATGCACTCGGAGGCCAGGTGCGCGGCGGTGAAGAGCTTGCCATGGCGGACCACCCCGGGCACCCCGCAGCCCACCGCTCCCTTCCAATTGAAATGGGCGGTGACCTGGGCCACGGTCTGGGCCAGCGCCTCCGGGGTGGCCGGCTGGGGGGTGGCCACGCGGAAACGGGGGGCCAGCAACTCGCCGGTGCGGCTCTCCACCGGAGCGCCCTTGATGCCGGTGCCGCCTATGTCGATGCCGAGAATCTTCATGGCCGGTGCCTCCTCAGGATGCCAGCTTGAGACATTCCTCGTACGCCTCGTAGTGCTCCCCTTCGCGCTCCTCCGGGTCCACGTACTTGAGCCACAGGGCGCTGTCCTTCCTGTCGCCGCTGAGCATGCGCCGGCTGCCCAGGTTGCTGGGGTCCGGTCCGTGCCACACCACCGAGCCGTCCTGCATGTAGATGAACTGGCCCCGGTGGCGGTCGACGATCTGCCGCTGCTCTTCTCGGTAGATCAGCCCCTGCTCGCAGGTGGTGCGCCGCCAGTTGGCCACCGTCTGGGGGGAGTCGGTCTCCTCGGAGTCGAACTCGGCCAGCGGTCCCTGGACCTCGCTCTGGAAATCGATCTGGTCCAGATCCACGGTGCCAAAGCCGTGCTGGGCGGCGATCAGGAGGTGGTTGCGGTCGCGCTTGAAGGGCGGGGTAGGCCAGTCGGACTTGGGGTCGTGGCCCATCAGGGTCATGCCGCAGGCGTCAGTGGCGGTCACCTGGTCGCCGGCGATCAGGGTGTTGCAGATGCGGCCCACGCCCCCCCACTCCCTGCCCCACTGCCCGGTCAAGGCGTCGATGACGTTGAGGCAGGGATTGGTGATCTTTCCCAGGTCTGGCAGCAGGTAGGAGAGGCGGATGAAATGGTGGTAATAGGAGCGGGTGCGGCCCTCAGGCGGGATCACCGGGGGCAGGCCGAAGAGGTTCTTCATGCACAGGGTGATGCCCATGAAGGCGTGGTTCTTCATCTTGGCCACCGAGATCACCTCGTCGGCGTCGGCGAAGCAGGCGCTGAGCAGATAGCGGTCGAACATGCTCCCGCCGCCGGGCACTTCGTACATGGCAAAGGGGGGCAGGTTGGAGTCGACGTACTTCACCCCGTAATAGTCGAGCAGATGGCGGTAGTTGAAATCCTCCGGGGTGCGGCAGCCGTTGCCGTAGACAAAGGTGTCGGTGGCCACCAGCTCAGCCGAGGTGCGCTCCTTGAGCAGGCGCAGCAGGGCCCGGCACACCGAGTCGTCCACCAGTTCGCGCCGGCGCCCGGCGAAGTACTCGATCCGCTCCCGGTACTTGATCATGTTGAACTTGAGCACGATCTTGCGGGCCTTCTCGATCCTCTCCCAGGAACGGGTCAAAGGCGCGGTGGTGCGCTTGAGCACCTGGTAGATCTCCTCCTCGGAGGCCCGGTGGTCGCAGTGGGAGGCGCGCACCTTGTAGGTTTTTTCCATGGCTTCTCCTCCTTTTATGATATTTACGCGCGCGTAAACGTATGCTGCTGCCCCTGCCCTGTCAAGCTGCCCGCTCACTCCCCCAGCACCCCCACCGACCGCTCCAGCCTGACCAGGGCCAGGGCCTGGTCGCGCTGGGCCGAGGCGTACTGGGTCTGGGCCTGCAGCAGAATCAGCTGGGCGTCGAGGATCTCCAACTGGGTGCCCACCCCGCTGCCATAGCGCGCGTCGGCCACCTGCAGGCCCTTCTCAGCCTGTTCCACGATGCCCTGCTGGGCCTGCAGGCGTTCCCTGGCCTCGGCCAGCTCCATCCAGGCCTGGCGGATCTCCAGCTCGGCGACCCGGCGCGCCTTTTCCAGTTCGGCCTCCTGCCGGCGCGCCTCCTGCCTGGCCTGGGAGACCCGCGAATGGATGCGCAGCCCGTCGAAAAGGGGCATCTGCACCGACACCCCGGTGCTCCAGTTCTTGCGCCACACCTCGTCGGCAGCCAGGTCCAGCGCATTGCTCTGGAACTGCAGCTGCCCGGTGCTCTGAAATTCCACCGCCGGCAGGGCCCTGGCCTGCTCCACCTTCACCCTGCCCTGGCGAGCGCGCAGCTGGTGGCCCAGCTGGCGCAGCCCGGGCCGCTCTTCCAGGCCCAGCCGCACCAGGGCCTCCACCCCGCCCAGGTCCAGGCGGGTCTGCTGGCGGAATTCCCCGGCGATCTCCAGGGCCTGGTCCAACCCCATACCCAGGGTCTCCCTGAGGCCCAGACCCGCAAGGGCCCGGCGGTTCTGGGCCTGGGTGGAATCGGAGCGCAGGCTGGCCACCTGCACCTGAGCGCGCAAGAGATCGTAGTCGGCCACCCTGCCGGCCTGGCGCAGGGCTTCCACCTGCCTGAGGTTGGCCCGGGCCCGCTGCAGGGCCAGGGCGCTGACCCTGGCCAGCTCCTGGTCGTGGAGCAGGGCGTAGAACCGGTGCTCCACCTCCTCCCGCACCTGCTGGCGCGCCTCCCGCTCCGCCTCGCGCGCCTGGGCTTCCTGCTCCCTGGCGCTTCCCAGTCCGGCCCGCACCCGCCCGCCGGTGTAGAGGCTCTGGCGCAGCCGCAGGGTGCCGGCCAGGTTTTCGTCCGTGCCTATCTTCACCGTGTTGCGCCCCTGCGGGGTGTCGAAGACAAAGGTGGGCAGCACCCAGTTGTGGGTGTAGTTGACCCCCAGGTCGAGCTGGGGCAGGCCCTCGGCCCGCTCTTCGCCCACCTGTCCCTGGGCGCGGCGGTGTTCGGCGCGGGCCACCTGCAGCGCCTCATTGCGCTCCAGGGCCAGGCGCACCCCCTCTTCCAGGGTCAGCGCGCCGCTCTCCTGGGCCCCGGCCCCGGTGCCCCAGCACAGCAGCGCGGCACAGCCGGCCATACTCAGCCACCGCCCTTCACCCATCGGCCTTTCTCCTCTTGCCAGACTCCTTCCTGGGAGCTGCCTCGGGGCGGGCGCCTTTCGCCTGCCTGACCTGCTCCACCAACAAGCCGCGCACTGAATCGGCCGCCCTCTCGGGTCGGCCGACGATGCGCCGCTGCACCTGCTGCCGGTGCTCGCTTCCGATTCCAGTTCGCCGCGGTACTCGCCCACCAGGCGCGGCTGGCGGCGGCCGGCCCGCTGACTACAGGCCAGCACCGCCGCTCCCACCAGGAGCAGCACCCCGGCGCCCAGGGCCCAGGGACCGGCCCACCCCTCCCTCCCCAGCCAGGCCTGGCCGGCGGCCAGGAGCGCCAGTCCTGCCAGCAGCAGGCCGCTGAGCATTGCGGTTTTGTTCTTCGCACCCATGGCCATCCTCAGTGGAGTGTTTATCCTTTAAATATATCGCTCCGCCCGTCCCGCGGCTGGAAAAAATCCACTCCCGCCCCTCTGGTTTGCTTTTGCCCGGACCGGCCGGTATATTTTTTGGTTCGATGAGCGCGATGAAACCACCCCTGGTGCTCTACCACGCCAGCTGCAGCGACGGCTTCTGCGCCGCCTGGATCTACCGCCGCTACGTCAGCCCTGAGGCCGAATTCCGGGCGGTGCAATACGGTTCTGAGCCGCCTGCGGTGGACGAGCGGGACGTGGTCATCCTCGACTTCAGCTACCCGCGCCCCCTGCTCCTGGAGATGAAGAGCAAGACCCGCTCCCTGTGGGTACTGGACCACCACCAGACCGCTGCCGCCGAGTTGGTGGGCCTGGATTTCTGTGTCTTCGATCTGGAAAAATCCGGAGCCCGGTTGGCCTGGGAGCACTTCTCCACCACCGATCCGGGCGCTGCGGCCAATGTCCACTGGCTGGTCGACTACACCGAGGACAAGGATCTGTGGCGCTGGAAACTGCCCGACTCCCGCGCCATCAACGCGGCAATCGGCTCCTATCCACGGATGTTCGGAGTATGGGACCAGATGGCCCAGCGCCAGCCCAGGGAACTGGTGGTGGAGGGCAGCGCCATCCTGCGCTTTCAGGACCGGCTCATCCGGCCGCGGGTGAAGAACCACGCCTGGGCCACCATCGGCGGGTACCGGGTGCCGGTCACCAACTCCACCTGCCTCAGTTCGGAGATCGGCAACGCCCTGGCCGAGGGCCAGCCCTTTGCCGCGGTGTTTTTCATCACCACCGACAGCAAGGTGGTCTACAACCTGCGCTCCAACACCAGGGACGGGGTCGACGTGGGGGAGATCGCCAGACAGTACGGAGGGGGCGGCCACCGCCACGCCGCCAGCTTCATCGCCGACCACCTGCTCCCCATGGAAGGGCCCTCAGCGCCGGCCGAGGCCTGAGGCGCTTCACTGGTACCCGGCCACCATCTGCCCAAAGTGATCGGCGAAGAGGAAGAAATCCCCGAAGCCCACTGTGCCGTCCTGGTCCAGGTCATAGCGGCTGTCGAAACCAGGTCCCTGCAGTCGGGTGCCAAAGTGGTCGGTAGCACTACACGACACCGTGGAGTGGTTTTGGGGGCAATTTGAGGAACAAGAGTTCCTGGATCGACCAGACATGCTCGGTCAACCCGGCGGCCATCGCCGGGGTTCCTTCGAGGGTGTCATGCACGGTACAGAAATTGTAGACCACCCCAGACCAGAACAGTTCATATTCTAGATGTTGTATGGTCTTGGTCAGGCTACGCGTGCGTCGCACCAGCGAGGACATCCGAGCCCGAAAGGTGGCATTGAGTCGTTCGACATAGGCGGTGTTGATCCATCCCAGCTCTGCCTGCGAGTAGGCAATCATCTCGTAGACGCGGTCGAGGGCCCCATGCACCAATCGCCGGGTGATCTCCTTGAGCTTTCGTCCGCTATGGGTTTTGACCACCTGGACGATATGCAAATCCGGCCACGGAAGATGAGGGGGACGTCCTGGTTTTCCGGTGTGCAGCGGTGTGTAGAAGCGCTTGAGGATGGCTCGGGGATAGGCGGAGAAACCACCGATGGCAAAGAGCACCGCTTGGGGAATAGCCGCGGCTGTCTGGCGGACTTTTTCCATCACCCGTTCGATCAGGGGACCATCTCGATGGGCCGACACTTCGCCCCAGAGGAACAGACGGGAAAACACGCTCATGGCGGTGGCCATCCAGACTTTCCCGCGTTGGGTGTTCACACACAGTTCATCGGCTTGCACTTGACCCAATTCTATCCGTCCCTGGCACACCTGCGTTTCTTGGACCTCTTTGGCGTATACTCCTGCTTTGCGGTGCCAGGCGCTGATCGTGCGTTCATCGAGAAAGAAGGCCGCCATCAACGCCGACGGGGGACAGCCAAAGGCCAAGAGCGTTACCACCGCCGTGATCAACCAGATCGGGTAGTGGCAACCAAAGAACACGGTCCCCTTCGTCTCCGCAAAGGTGCGGCCACATTCATGGCAGCGATACCGACGTTCGCCGATCGAGTGAATGCCGATCCGCCGCTCTTCCTGGCAGTGAGGACAGATCATCAACGCCGGGTCGAGAGCGGGTGGTGCCATCACACGCAGTTTCACCAGCGCCACCTCCGGTCGGACGATGTAACGGGTAGCAGACCTCAGACACCTGTTACCCTATGATCGATCGGAGAAAAATGCAAATTACCCCAACTCCACGCTATTCTGGGGTGCTACCCGCGCCGGGAAATCTATGACCATCTCTGAGGCGCCGACGCTCCTGGATGCCAATATCCTCATCTATGCGGATCAGGCTCAAGACGAGCATCACGAGGCAGCCAAAGCTATCCGGGATCTCGGACAGCGCGGAGAGCTTGCCTCTGTGTCACTCCCCAAGTCCTCAATGAGTATTTTGCGGTCGTAACCAACCCCCGCCGAGTTACCCGCCCGCTCCAGCCTGCCGAGGCAATGGCGCAGGTGGGATAGGTATTGCCGGCGGCGGAGATTTTAGGTATTCTCAAGGAAAGGCCAGTAACCCAACCCGAAGGGGCTGAGCATGGCAGAAGAAGGCAGCAGGATCGCGGAGGATCGCATCCGCGAGGACGTGGCCGAGATCAAAGGGGAAATGCGGCAGATGAACCAGCGCATCTCCAATCTGGAACAAGGGCAACGGCAGTTGCAAGGCAGCATGGAGCAGGGGAATCGCTGGCTCATCGGGCTGATTCTGGGGGCCTGGGTGACGCTGGCCCTGGCTATTCTGGGGCTGTATGCCAGGTGAGGTAGCCTGACAATCGGCATTGGGGCTGCTACCTCCACTCCTCGAAAGGATTCCTCCCCTGCGGCAGCGGCAGCGCCACCCGCGCCCCGGCCATGTGCGAGGCATGGGCGGCCATGGCCATCTCCGCATAGAACCGGGCGTGTTCCCCCTGCACCAGTTCCCATTCAGGTTCCCTGCCCTGCAAGAGATCCACCATCGAACGGGCCATGCGCTGGTGGGCCCGCTGCCACTTCTGGTCATCCGGCGGCGGCTCGGCCGGGATCACCTCCCAGCGCCCATCCCCGAACAGCCCCGGATTGGTCCTGGGGTGGAAGTAGATATCGGGCAAATCACTCATCGGGCCGGGCAAAGACAGGGTGCCGGCCGTACCGTGGAGGTCGATGCGGTACGGGTTCTCGATCCCATCTCCCCGGTACGACTCGAAATCCGCGGCAAAGCCCCCCTCAAAGGCGTAGTACGCCTTGATCCCGTCGCCGGCCACCAGCCCCATGCCTTCGGCCCCTTCTTTGAGATCCGCCGGAGTGGCGCTGCGCCCTTCCTGGGTCAGATGGGCGTGGCACCACCGGGGCGCGCCGAAAAGCTGCCAGAGGAAATCGAAGAAATGGGGGTACAGGTCCAGAAAGAGCTGGTCGCCGCCGTGCTCACCGCCCATGCCATAGATGCGCGCCAGGCGCGGTTCGCCGATCTTGCCTCCCTTGATCAGCGGGATGGCCACCTTTTGGATGGGAGGATGCCCCCGCCAGGGATGGGCCACCACCAGCAAAAGGGAACGCCGCTGGCACTCCTCCATCATCTGGTCTAGCTGGGCCGGCGAGGCCGCGGCCGGCTTTTCCAGGTACACATGGGCCCCGCTTTGGGCAGCGGCCAGCACCAGTTCCAGGTGATCTCCTATCTCGCGGCTGGCCACCACCGCGATCTCGGGCTGCTCCTTGGCTAACATCTGATGGTAATCCGCGTACCCCCGCAGGGCGCCGCTGCGCTGGAGAACGCCCTGGCGGCCGGCCTCGTCCGGGTCGGCCACCGCCACTACCTGAGCCCCCTCCACCCCATTGAAGGCGAGGTCCAGCCAATGCCCGTACCCGCCCCGGCCGGTGTGGCCGATGATACCCACCCGCAGTGGTTTTGCCATGATTTCCTCCGGATTTCTCAGGGTTGGATTCTGAGGAAGCCGCAGCCAAAGGCCAGCTCTGAGCCGCAGCCCTGCCGTCGCACGTCCAGGGCCGTCCCCTTGCGGGTGCGGCCCTTTTAGTTGGTGAAGGAAGCGGTGGCGGTGTTCCCCCAGATATCGAATACCTTGACCTCGACCTTGAGCTGGGGCGCGCCGCTGAGGGCGTGGAAGCGGAATTCGATCTGGTACACGGGCGCGCCAGCGTGGAAGCGGGCCGGCGAAACCACTACCCCGTCCAGATCCGGGTTGTCCAGGGTCTTGGGGTCACCGTTGTACTTGGAGTTGATCTCCTCCAGGTCCCAGGCCTGCTGGCTGAGCAACTGGCCGTCGAGGGCATTGTAGGTGACCACCTCGATGCGGTCCAGATCCAGCTCTTCGCGGGGCGACTCCACCAGGGCAATGACCAGGGGGAGGGCCGGGTCGGCCAGCTCCACATTGGTGAGGTGGACGGTCAGGCCGGCGGTGTCGGTGTAGGGCAGGTAGCGGAAGGGGTTGACGCAGCTCTTGCGCCACAGGCTGCCGGCGCGCACCTCAAAGTGCAGGTGAGCGAAACCACTGTCCCCCGTCCCCGAGGCGCCGATGACCTCGCCCTTCTCCACCTGTTGCCCCGCGCTCACCGACCAGGAGGACAGGTGCAGGTAGTTGCTGTAAAAGGCCCCGTTCTGGTGCTTGAGCTGGACCAGAGGATCGGTGTAGGAGGAATGGAGGCCGGCGATGCGCACCTCCCCGTCGGCGATGGCGTGCACCGGGGTGCCCACCGGGGTCTGGATATCGATGCCCTGGTGGAAGTCGTAGCGGAAATTCTCCGACGCCTTCTGTCTGGGTCCGTACGGCGAGGAGATGGAGGAATCCGGCTGGGCAGAGCCAGAGATGGGCCAGCAACTGTCCACCTGTGCCCACCCCGGAGCGGCGATCAGGAACCCGCCTGCCGCCAGCACTGCCCGAGCGATGCATGTACCCAGGAACCTCATGGCCGGACTCCTGTAGGGGCGCCCCTGTCGCCCAGGGTGCGTTGGCGCAGCCTGACAGAGGGAAAAGGATAACCGGCTGCCGGCGGAGCGTCAAGCATGGGGCTATAGGTGCAGCCGGCACAGCTGGGTTCCGCTGGCGCAGTACACCGCGCCCTGAGGAGTGACCGCGGCCGCCTGCATGGGGCCTGGCAACTCCCCTGCCAGGACGCCCGTTCCCGCGAAGGGATCGAGCAGCCACAACTGCCGGCCGCAGAAAGCCGCGGCCTTCCCCGCGGCCAGGGCGGTCAGCAACTGGCACGGGGCCTGCAGTTCCACCTGCCCGACAAAGGCCAGGGTCTGGGGGTCGAAGATCTCGAGGCGGCTGTCCACCCCCACCAGCACCCTGCCGGCCACTGCCCCCACGCTGTGCAACACCGCACCGAGGGGGAACTCCCGCTTCCAGACTAGACCACTTTCCGGGACCCAGACGGCAAAGGAAAAACGCTCCCGTTTGGGCGGCAGCCCGTTGGCTTCCCCACCGGTGATGAAATACAGGTACTGCTGGTCCGCGGCCAATCCTGACAAAGCCTGCGGACCCAGCGGATCGGTCCAGATCTCCACCTCCAGGGTATCCACCTCCACCCGCGACAACCCGCCGCCATAACGCCCGTACGCGGCCATCCACCCGGTCCAGAAATGGCCGTCCGGGCCAATGGCGCTCCTGGCCGAGGGCCGGATCAGTTGGGGCCCGGCCGTTTTCAGGGACCGGGGGTTGAGATGGTCCACCTGATTCCAGGGCTGGGCCGGGTCGTAGACCACGTGGTCACCGCCCGAATAGCAGGCCATGAACAAGCGCTCGCCGGCAAAGGCCATCCCGTAGACCTCACCCCCCGCGTCGCAGACCACCTGCGAATTCCACTCCTCCCCAGTCTGGGGGTCGAAGCGGAAGATGGTCTGGCCAAAGCCGGCCGAGCCCCAGATCCTGCCCAGGGCATCGGTGCAGAGCGAGTGGATGCGGGTGGCGGGCCTGGGCGCAGGGATAGGGCGCAGGGCCGGCCGCGCCGCTCCCCCCTCGTCCAGGTAGTACTCCTGGCCGCGGGTGGCCAGGTATCCCCCGCCCTTGAGCTGAATGGAGAAACTCATGCCCTGGTAGCGGGAGGGCGGACCACCGCTTTTGAGCCGGTGGCTCAGATCCTCGCCAATGGGCTCCAGGGTGTGCAGGTCGCAGAAGTCCAACTCCTCGCCCAGTTGGGTGCAGATGAAATCCGCCCCCACCTCCCGGACACTGGCCCCCGGCCTGCCGAAGCGGCGGACCTTTCGCGTCCGGATATCCCACAGTGCCAGGTGGGCCTCGGCGTACCCACAGGTGACCAGGATATGGCCGGGGATCCCTCCGTAGACCATCCGGCTGTACAGGTTGCCCTCCACCTCCGAAACCCGGCCCAGGTTTTCCAGCACCTGCCGCTCTGGATCGTAGCGCAGGAGCACACATCCCGGATAGGTGCCCCCGTACACCATCCCGTCCTCCCCCAGGCACAGGTTCCAGATGTATTGTTCATTTTCGTCCCGCAGCGGCGCGGCCCACTGCCGGCTTTTCAGCTCCAGACAGTGCAGGTATCCGTACTGGCCGCAGGTGCCGATCAGCAACTTCTCGTCGCGGTAGTTGAGCACCGCCCAGGCCCCGTTGTCCCCTGGCAGGGCCAGGTCCTCCCCTTCGCCGGTGAAGGGATCGACGATGACGATATTGCCGGTGGCGCCGGCGGCAAAATTGGAGAGCACCACCTTCTCTTTCCCATCCCTGGGATCGGTGAAGCTGCCGATGCCCAGGATCTGGAAATTGCGGCAGGGCTGGCCCAGTATCTGGCAGTTCATGGTCTGTCCAGGGCTTGCGGGTGGGGGATTCTTGCCTGAGAAAGTGAGAAAAACCGCGGCAGGAGGCAAAAGACTGCGTATATTGTCAGGTGCTTTCTCTGTGCTCTCACTCAGGCTCAATTCCAAAAGAGCAACCCCTGTGACGACTCCGCCCCCTAAGAGAGGGTGGCTTCTCAGGCAACGCACGGCCTTGAATCAGCCCACGTTAGCGCCTGACCGCCCCGTCCGGGCGGAGGTAGTGCCAAAGCAAGGATATTCCGGGCCGCGTTGACATCGCGGTTCAACACCAGCCCACAATCAGGGCAGCTATGCAGACGCACCTTCAAATTCTTCGGCACCAACGCACCGCAGCCAGAACACGCCTGAGAGGTGTTGCGCGGATTCACCACCACCACTTCGCCACCAGTCTCTTCCACTTTGTAGCGAAGCAGTTGCTGGAACTCGCCCAACCCTGCATCGGACGCGCTCAAGGCCAAGTGCGAATTGCCGAGCATGAATTTGAGCGGGAGGTCTTCGATAGCCACCAAGCCATAGGCATCGGCGATTTGCCGGGTAACTTTGTGCCAAAAGTCTCGCCGTTGGTTCTGGATTCTATCGTGATGTCGAGCCACCAGAAAAGCAGCTTTGCGGCGACGATGACTGCCCTTCGTCCTGCGAGAAAGTCGGCGTTGGGCCACTCGGAGTCCTTGCAGGCTACCGCGCAGCCACCTGGGATTCTCCAGGGTATGCCCGTCACTGAAGGCCAGCAACGAAGACAGCCCCATATCAATCCCAACTTGAGGAGCCTCAAAGGGCAGTGACACAGGGTTGTTCATCTCCACCGACAAACAGGTGTACCATTTGCCCAGACTGCGCTTGAGGATAGCCTACTTGATCTGTGCCCCTTCGGGCAGGGGGCGGTGATACTTGACCTTAATCTCCCCCACATTTTGGACATAAAAAAGAACGCTCCCATCTTCCATTTCTCTCAGCTTGCATCCGTCCCCGTAGCGGTATTCCAGGCTGTGGAAGCGGTCACGACCCTTGAAGCGGGGGAATCCCGGCTTCTCCCCGGTCTTGAGGCGGCGGAAGAAGGCCGCAAAGGATTTATCCAGTCTTCTGAGCATCTGCTGAACCGAAGTAGCATTGAGCTTTCCCAGCGTATCGGGGCTGGCGTTACGCAGATCGCGGAAGTGTACCCACTGATCGGGATAAGAAATACGCTTGCCCATCTCCCGGTAAACACGGAGGCGTTGCTCCAGCGCCGTATTGTAGAGGTTGCGCCCCTGCCAGAGCAGGAAGTCCAGGGCTTCGGCCTGTTTGTGGCTGGGATAGAGGCGGTATTTGTAGGTGCGGATCATCGGTCAGCTTCTCTTCTGTGCTTCTATATACTGGCGCACCGTCTTGTCCGAAACATGACCGATACTGCCTACGTAATAACTGCGGCTCCACAGATTGGGCAATCGGGAACGCAGTGCAGGATACCGCTGACGCAAGATTCGGGAAGTATACCCTTTGAATTGATTGGCCAGTCGCTGCGGAGCCTCAGTGGGGTCGGCAGCGACGAAAAGATGAACGTGATCCGGCATAATCTCCAGGGCCTCTATCGTCACCTGCAACTGGTTGGCCTTCTCATACAGCAGAGCACGGAGGTCAGCGGCAACTCTATTTACCAGAACAGCGCGGCGGTACTTGGGACACCAGACGAAGTGATACTTGAGAAGGAAGACGCCGCCAGCAGGTCGGGTATACCTGGGATCTGCCATACCACGAAGATACTAAACAATTCAATTCCTGTCAACCATTTAATAGGGAGGGAACAGCGGAACGGGACTTCCCCTGCCAGCTAAAGCAGGCCGTCCCCGTCCCGCGAATTTCTATGGAATCCTGCCCCATCCTCCCTGGCCAGCCCCTGAGCCCAGCACCGATTGCCCGGGTGCTCGAAGAGTTTTACCGCGAGGGCTTTGCCCTCATCCCGGGAGTGCTCTCTGTCGCGGAGATCGAAGCCCTGCGCCGGCGCAGCGACGAGATCTTCGCCGCCCCCCACCTGGCCGGCACCAAGTACATCCAGAACGAATTCATCCTGCGCAACACCATCGAGCTGGACCTCATGTTCCGCCAGATCCTGGTGCGCCAGCCCATCCTGGGCCTGGCCGAGGCCATCCTCGGGCCGGATTGCAAGTTCTGCGGGCAGAATGTGATCCGCAACAGGGCCGGCATCGCCATCAGCCACTGGCATGTGGACGATGTGGTGGAATTCCCCCTGCCCGCCGGCGTGGAGCGCCACGATCCTCGCCTGCGCATGCCCGTGCAGTGGTTCACCGTGCAGATGGCGCTCAGCGACATCGACAGCGAGGAGGACGGCCCCACCCAATTCGTGCCGGGCAGCCACTATGCCGGCCGGCGTCCCAATGATCCGGATCACCCCAGCTTTGAGGGGCGCGGACCGGTTTCGGTCTTCTGCAAGGCCGGCGATATCTACCTGCAGAACAACCAGTGCTGGCACCGGGGCGCCCCTCATTCTTCAGAACGCCTGCGCTATGTCCTCCAGTCCCAGTACGCCACCCGCTGGGCCTTTACCCGTTTCGGCGAGTACAACCGCGTCCCTGTACCCGAGGCGGCCCTGCAAGGGGCTGATGCCCGCCTGCTGCAAGTGCTGGGCCGCAGCCTGAGTTGAGTTGCAAAGACTACACGCAGGAGTCATCGTGGCAGCGATCAGGTTCTGATCGCGCCGACCTGGCTGGTGGGCGAACTGGAAATCCAACTGGCGCGGGTGCGGAACTTCTTTGTTCAGACGGAATAGTCGATCAACCTGCCGCGCCCGGGGAGGGCGACCTTGTCTTGCCTGGAATCTGATTTCTCAGCGGGTGCGGGGTAAGCGACAGCAGGCGGTGTGGGGGTGGGGGTCTTTGCCTTTCCTTCGGTGTTGAAATAATCCACCAGAGGGGCGGTCTTGAACAGACTAGATCCCAGTGCAGGGAAAATAGAGTCCATGGTTCACCTCCATCGACCCAGCTCTGCGGCAGCGCCTTCTACCTCCCCTCCGAGGTTATGGCTCCGCTACAATTAATCTAAAAATCATCCGAAATTCAAGTTTTTTTCAAGCCCCTGCAAATGAGGACCCCTATGGCCAGTTTGGAGGCAAGAATCATGCAGCTTGAAGTGGCGGTTGCCCCGCCCGCCGTCGAGGATTTGCTTGCGCTTCGGAGACGGCAAGCGCGCGCCTTGGACGAATGGGCACAAGCCCAGGCCAACCGGCTTGGGATCACGGTGGAGGAGTTCCAGCGCCGGCAGTGGCGTCAGCATGAGCATGCCCAGCCCCGATAGTAGGCGGCGGGTTCACGACTGGAACAGTTCCTCCAGCCGCGCCTCCTCGTCTAGTTCATCGAGAATGGCCTGAATCTCTTCTTGCGGTTTACCCAGCTTGCTCAACAACTCCTTGTAGGAGATGGGGAGACTAGAGCCCTTTGGGTCGATCCACTCGGGGAAGGCATGAGTCAATTCGGACAGGACAAAGGTACGCTCGTCACCAAACTCCTCGAACACCTCTCGCGCTAGTTCTAGCTGGGATTCGGAAAGATGATTCAGTTTAGGCGGTTGAAGCAGGCAAACCTGGTTGCCATCCCGAGGACCAATCCATTCGTTCCACAGACGCTGATCGGCAGGGTCGGGGTAAGTGCCTTTGATGAGGTCATAGATTTTGCTAGGCACCGGCCCACGGTCCAGAGATGCGAGTGAATCGAAGGTTACCGGCCATCCGTAGCGCTCTAGTGCTCGTCGCTCAGTGATGTAGATGAGCTTGAGCAACTTCATGATATCCATCGACCCACCACCCCACTGTAATATCCAAGTGGTCAATTCAATAGCGCGTTCCTTTTTTAGGCGGGGGATCATAGCTGATTCCTCCTCATGGGTGGTTACTGTACCCTATCGGGAGATCCATGTCAAGCTTGAGTATCTACTTTGAAGCCGGCTCTAGCTGGTGGACTAGGTGGGGTTCAGGGCGAGAAAGGAGACAAAGACCGCAACTTAGCTTATGGCCCGCTTCGACAGGCGTTCCAGGGCACGGAGAGCTAGGCCACGAGGATGGGTTTCGTCTCGCTCCCACCTGGACACCGTACCCTTATCGACACCTACCTTTTCGGCAAACTTGGTTTGCGAAAGTCCTAGGGCATTGCGGAGTGCAGCAATTTCCTTTGCAGTCATAAATTTCCCTTACACAAAGAAATATAGCCACCTCTTCCGCTATGGGCAAATGCAACTTACTCTTCTTGATCTTCTTGTTGCAAATGCCTATATAGAGAATAGAAAAAAGGCTCACCGGGACCAGCCGCCAAGCAAGCCCGATGAGCCGAAGTCAACCACCCTCCACAGGAGAGCAGTGATGGAAAAGATAGCGAATCCTACCCGCACCGGCCAGGAGTCCGCCCAAGGCAGCCCAGACATCTACCATGATCCGAAGACCGGCGCGTATATCCTGGTAGACCTGAACCGGGATGCCAACAATGCGACCTGCTACCGCGTCCACGAGGACCAGGTGGACAAGG